>CP126121.1:2127860-2448337 GCA_030123625.1 Nitrospira sp. | reverse complement strand
AACGGTCCGGTCGAAGATCGAACTGCAATTGCGGGAGGACGGTCGCATCAATTGGGAAGTGTTGCGCGTCAAGGTCGACAAGGGCAACGTCACGTTATTCGGCGAAGTCGCAAGTCCGGAGGAAAAAGGCTGGGCCGAGACGATCGCCGGCACGGTACCGGGCGTGCTGAGCGTGAGAAACAGCGTGATCGTGGACGTGGCGCTTGCACCGGACTACAAGATCAGACGGGATGTCTGGGAAGCTTTTAAGCAGACGCCTGCGCTCGAAAAGAATCCAACCGTCCGGATCTCCGTGCGTCAGGGCGAGGTGACTCTCAAGGGCGATGTCCTCGACGACCGAACGAAGAATGCAGCTGAAAAAGCGGCTCATGGCGTCCAAGGGGTCAAGAACGTGATCAATCACTTGCAGGTGGTGGATCGGCTGCCTCCGTCGAAACTCGATAACCGCGAAATCATCCGCTGACGGCCGATGATTGATGAAGTCGAGCATCCAGACATATCCGTCAGCGCTTTACGGTGGGGTATTGATCGGTTCCCGATTTTCAGACGATGGATGAAGAAAGGCGGCTAAGCGGGTGAAATGTTAGCGGCGTAAACCTGGTGAGGGCCCACTGTTTGTCAGATGAGGTCGTGACTTATACGCGTCATTGGCAACCGGAGAGTGTGCGCCAGGAGAAGGAAAGGAACCATACCCATGGCGAAAATTGTATGTGTCCTTTATCCCGACCCGGTCACTGGATATCCGCCGACCTATGCGCGGGATGAATCCCGACCATCACCAGCTACGCCAACGGCCAAACCGCGCCTGCACCGAAGGGACCTCTGGGGTTTCAACCGGGCGAACTCGTCGGGTCGGTCTCAGGCGAACTGGGTCTTCGCAACTATCTGGAGAAGCTCGGCCATGAGCTCATCGTGACCAGCGACAAGGATGGCCCGAACTCGGAGTTCGAGAAGCTTCTTCCTGACACGGAAGTGGTCATTTCCCAGCCGTTCTGGCCGGCCTATCTGACCAAGGAACGGATCGCCAAGGCCAGGAAGCTGAAGCTCGCATTGACCGCCGGCATCGGCTCCGATCACGTCGATCTTGAGGCGGCCGCCCGCGCCCACATCACCGTGGCCGAGGTGACCGGCTCCAACAGCATCAGTGTGGCGGAACATGCCGTGATGATGGTGCTGTCGCTGGTCCGCAATTATCTGCCGTCGCACGAGATCGCCGTTCGCGGCGGATGGGAAATCGCCGACTGCGTCGCCCGCAGTTACGATATTGAAGGCCTGCACTTCGGCACGATCGGCGCGGGAAGGATTGGTCTCGCGGTGCTGCGTAGGCTCAAACCCTTCGACCTGCATCTGCATTATACTCAACGCCACCGTCTGGACGCGGCGATCGAGAAGGGGTTGAGCCTGACCTTCCATCCCGACGTGGAATCGCTCGTCCGCGCCGTCGATATCATCAACCTCCAAGTGCCGCTCTATCCCTCGACCGAACATCTGTTCGACGACAAGATGTTCGCCAAAATGAAGCGTGGTGCGTATGTCGTCAACTGCGCGCGGGGAAAGCTGGTCGAGCGTGACGCCGTGGTGCGCGCGCTCGAGTCCGGTCACCTCGCGGGCTATGCCGGTGACGTGTGGTTCCCGGAACCGGCGCCGCGGGATCACCCCTGGCGAAGCATGCCCTTCAACGGCATGACGCCGCACATATCCGGCACGTCGCTCTCCGCGCAGGCACGGTATGCCGCCGGCACGCTGGAAATCTTGGAGAATTATTTCGGAGGAACCCCGATCCGTGAGGAATATCTCATCGTGGACGGCGGGAGACTCGCCGGCACTGGTGCCAAGTCTTACAAATTGACTTGATCGGAGATTGGGCGCGATGCCGGCATCTTACATTGAACGACAGCGCAACTCCGGCGACCGGCGGCTTTTGCCGACCGACGTGATCGCACGTTATACGAAGGACCCACGAACGGGTCAGTAAGGAGCCACGTCAACCCCGGACGGAACAATGAAGCCGCGGTGCGGACCTTGTGCGGTGATTTGGCCGCGCTCCTGCGTGCAGTGGGCTTCCGTGACCTCGACGGGCGGCTGTCATGTGTCATGGCGTTCGGATCCGACGCATGGGACCGACTCTTTGGAGAACCAAAACCGAAAGACCTGCATCCGTTCCGTGAGATCCACGGCCGCCATCACGCCGTCGCAACGCCGGGTGACATCCTCTTTCATATCCGGTCCAAGAAGCGCATGGATCTCTGCTTCGAACTGGCGACACAGATCATGTCGCGGCTCGACGGCGCCGTGTCCGCGGTGGATGAGGTGCACGGTTTCAATTACTTCGATGACCGTGACCTGATCGGATTCGTCGATGGGACGGAGAACCCGGTGGAACAGGCCGCTGTCGACGCCACCATCATCGGCGGGGAGGATGCCGCGTTTGCCGGTGGGAGCTACGTGATCGTTCAGAAGTACCTTCACGATGTGAAGGGCTGGAACAAGCTCCCTGTTGAAGAACAGGAGCGGATCATCGGCCGAACCAAACTCTCCGACGTCGAACTCGACGATGCCGTGAAGCCGACCTCGGCACACAATGCATTGACGACGATTATCGAAGACGGAAAGCAACTGGAGATTCTGCGCGACAACATGCCGTTCGGGGAGGTGGGAAAAGGGGAATTCGGGACCTATTTCATCGGCTATGCCCGCTCGCCACGCAGGATCGAGCAGATGCTCGTGAACATGTTCGTCGGTCGGCCACCGGGCAACTATGACCGGCTGCTGGACTTCAGCCGCGCCGTGACCGGCACGCTGTTTTTTGTGCCGTCGGCGACGTTCCTGGAAAATGTTGCGACAGAAGAAGCGGCCCCATCGATGGCCGGCCCGGCCTCGAACGAGCGTGACGCGGAGGGCCGGTCCACATCGAGAGTGTCTCCGCACGACGGTTCTCTCGGTATTGGTTCGCTGAAACAAGAGGCAGGATATGAATAATCTCCATCGGGAACTCGCCCCTATCTCAGACAAAGCTTGGGCTCAAATCGAAGAGGAGGCGTCTCGCACCCTCAAGCGCCACTTGGCGGCTCGACGGGTCGTAGACGTGCAGGGTCCGAAGGGCCTCGACCTCTCGGCTGTCGGCACCGGTCATCTTCACCAGATCCAAGCACCCGGCGATGGGATCCAGGCTGCACAGCGCGAGGTGAACGCGCTCGTCGAATTGCGCGTTCCGTTCGAACTCACGCGCCAGGCGATTGACGACGTGGAACGCGGCGCAACGGATTCGGACTGGTTGCCGCTGAAGGATGCGGCGCGCAAAATCGCCTTTGCGGAAGATTACGCCGTCTTCGATGGGTATGTTGCCGCTGGAATTCAGGGCGTCCGTCAAGGCAGCAGCAATCTGCCGGTGACGCTCCCTTCCAATGTGAGGGGTTATCCGGGTGCGGTCGCGCAGGCGGTGAGTCAATTGCGGCTCGTCGGCGTCAATGGCCCCTACGTTCTCTTGCTGGGCGCAGAGCCGTACCAGGCCGTCAGCGGAGGGAGCGATGAAGGATATCCCCTCCTTGAACATATCCAGCACCTTGTCGATGGAGAGATCATTTGGGCTCCAGCCATCGAAGGGGGGTTGGTGCTGACGACCCGCGGCGGTGATTTTGAGTTAGACATCGGGCAGGACATCTCTATCGGTTACGTGAGCCATTCCAAGACGATCGTCGAATTGTACATGCAGGAGACTTTCACGTTCCGACTGCTGACGACCGAGGCTGCCGTGGTCCTGGCGCCTGGGGCAAAGTAAACGTGGGACACATCCATCCGGGATTGGGAGCTAAGTGATGCTGGACGATCTTGATCTCGACGAATTACAGCGGGTTCGGCGAGTTTCCTATTATTTTCGTTATCGACTGCATCGACGCGATTTTCACGATCTCCGGGTACAGAATCGGCTTCGGGGCCACTATACGGCAAAACCGCTCTACGGCCGCCTCACACCCATAGGTCGGGTCGACCGTTCTGCCGGATACAATGGCGATGTGGCTGCTCTCTTCGTTCCCATCGAAGCCCAAACGGTTCATGACGCGAGCTTGATCCTCACGCACATCGATCCCCAGCGCGTGACACTGGCCACAGGTCGGCGCAACTGGCCCGCGATCCACGAAGCTGCAGAGCATGGCATCCGCGAGATGCTCGCTGGATCCGTTGATCCAGTAACAATTTGAGATCTTAAGGAGCGCATACGGAAAGTATATTTACATGATGGCCGAACAGTGTTTACGACCGTTGGACGTGATCTGCACAGTTTGCGGGCGGAGGTCACGTTCGAGGAGGAAACACCGACATGACAACACCACCTTTTCCAGTCTCGCATCTTCGGCTGAAGCGCGCGTACGAGCCGGCTTCACCTGACGACGGCGCACGGATCCTTATCGATCGACTCTGGCCTCGAGGGCTGAGCAAAGAAAAGGCCTCTCTCGATGAATGGATAAAGGAGATCGCCCCGACCACCGAGTTGCGGCAATGGTTCGGGCATGATCCCGAGCGTTGGCCGGAGTTCCAACGCCGCTACAGGGCCGAACTTCGGCAGCACAGCCAAGAACTGGATCGCATCCGCGCTCTGGCCAAGAAACAAACAGTCACGCTCGTCTACAGTGCCCATGATGAGAAGCACAACGATGCGATCGTACTGAAAGACGTGCTTCTGGAAGAAACGAAGGACCCACGAAATGGCTAAGCGATTCAAGATCGGAGATCATGTGAGCTGGAATTCCGAGGCGGGCCGGGTGTCGGGCACCATTATCGCGATCCACACCAGAAACTTTGACTACAAGGGCCATGTGCATCACGCCTCGGAAGACGATCCTCAGTACGAAATCCAAAGCGACAAGACCGATCATATCGCGGCTCATAAGGGCAGTGCTCTTGAACATGCCTGATAAGGACAAAAAGTACACGTTGAGCGTAGCCATCCCGGCTTTATTGGCTCGGTCGGGGCCCGTGCCCATTTAAACAGTTCTCTCAACACTTGCGGCGGCACCTTTCCTAAGCACGTACAGCACCGGTTTGCCTGGCTGAATAAGTGCAGGTGCATGCCGTGCTGGTGGAAAAATCAACGTCGCCTTTTCCCGCCTCGCCGGTCAATTTGTCCATCCGATTTCGTCAATTTGTCCATCTTCGGCAAAACAAACTACTAACTCGTTGATATTGTCTTCTGTTCGAACGGCACGTCTGTTGCTCAAAGTTTGTCCGCGGCAGCGATGATGAGTACGTAACAGGATCACGCCGAACGTACCGCTTGCCTTCGACATGGTTCGAACGGCCGAACCATGAGAGAACGTGAAACGTATGGTCCATAACGATGCCATCACGATGACGAGGGAGTAGAAGTACGGCGAATAATAAATAATTGGAGGGAAATCCATGAGGTCTCAACGGTTCTCAGTATGCGGACTCCTGTTGATGGCGGCATTACTTGGAGGGTGTGCAACAGATGCGTCCAAGCTTGGTCATGGTAAACGAGTCGGTGGACAAGCCGGAGTGAAAGAGCATCTGGAAAAGGGAAGCGTTGTACCTAACTCTCCTGCCGAGAGGATAGGTGGGCAAAGCGGGTTGGAAAGACCCTTAGAAAAAGGAACCGTGGTACCGAGCGATGCCGGTGAGAGAGTCGGTGGACAAGCCGGGCAAGAACCACCTCTAGAAAAATAGCGGTGCAATGCATTCATAAACCAGGAGGCATGTTATGTCCTTATCACGACGGCAATTCCTAAAAGTCTCCGCAGGGACCGCAGCGGCTGCGGCCATTGGGGATCAGGCCTTAGCGCTGGCGGCGCAGCAGCCGGTGATCAAGGCGGGGAATCCGCCAGCAAGAGAGCTTGGTGAGCAGAAGGAGCTTCGCGTTCCGGTGAAGAGAGGGGATCACATGCAGCCAAGGATCGACACCAATCTCAGTATCAAAGGCGAACCGGACAAGTGGGTGCATTCGGCCTGCGTGTTATGCGCCAACGGCTGCGGCCTTGACATCGCCGTGAAGGACGGCCGGATCGTGGGTGTCCGCGGGAACCCAGACCATCCGGTCAATTTCGGGCACCTCGGTCCGAAGGGCGAGCACGGTTGGGTCGCCAACAACTCGAAGGCCCGTGGCACCACCCCGATGATCCGCCGGACGAAAGGCGCTCCGCTGCAGCCGGTGAGCTGGACGGAAGCGATGGATTTTTTCACCGAACAATTCAAAGCCGCCTGGCGGAAAGGGCACCAAAACCTGGCCTGCTACAATTCCGGACAACTGATGGTCGAGGAGCTGTACACGCTGGGGAAAATTTGGCGGGGTGGCCTGCGATCGGCCAACATCGACGGCAACACACGCCTGTGCACCGCAACCGCCGCCACCGGCTGCATGGCCAATTTCGGTGCGGACGGCCCCGTGGCTTCCTATGTCGATGTGGATCAAGCCGACCTGCTGTGCCTGTATGGCCACAATGTCGCCGAGGTCCACACCGTTCTCTGGGAGCGCATGCTGGCCGCGAAACAGAAGAACGGCGGGCGTATCATCGTCGCCGATCCGCGCCGGTCTCCGACCGTGCGACAGGGCGCCGACCTGCATCTCCAATTGCGCGTCGGAACGAACGCCGCGCTCCTGAACGGCATCATTCATCTGCTGATTGCGCGAGGCCGGGTGAACCGTGACTTCGTGGCGAAGCACACGGTCGGGTTCGAGCAGCTCGACGCGGTCGTCCGCGAGTATCCACCCCAGCGCGTGGCCGAAATCTGCGGCATTCCCCGGCAGGATCTTGAAACGGCAGCCGAGTGGATCGGCAGCACCCCGCGTGTGGTGTCGACCACCGCGATGGGGGTCTACCAGAGCGTCGAAGCCACGGCCGCGTCTTCATTGGTGAACACGGTGCATTTACTCATGGGAGCGATCGGCAAGCCCGGCTCCGGCCCCTTGCTGATGGCAGGCCAGCCCTCGGCGATGTCCAACCGGGAGACGGGAGCGGGCGGCTCCTATCCCGCCTATCGAAATCCCCACAGCCCAGCGCAGATGCGCGACCTATGCGAACACTGGAAACTGGACTTTGACACGTTTCATCCTGAGGTCCCGAAAGACCTCGTGTCCATGCTCGAGGCCGCCGAGCGCGGCGAAATCGAGTTCATGTGGGTGGTCGGCACAAACCCGCTCGTGAGCGCGCCCGATCAGAACCGCACCGAGCGGATCATGCGCCGGCTCTTCGTGGTGGTCCAGGACCCGTTCTTCGATGCCGAGACGGTGGACCTCGCCGACATCTACTTCCCGGCGGCGATGTGGGGAGAGAAGACGGGCTGCATCACCAACGCAGACCGAAGCGTCAACTACCTCATGAAGGCCGTCGATCCACCGGGGAAAGCACGGAGCGATTTCGACATCTTCGTCGAAGTCTCCGACCGACTGGGCTTCAAGGACCGGCATGGCGCGCCGCTGATCCCGTTCAAGGAGCCCAAGGACGCGTTCGAGGAATGGCGCAAGGTGTCGAAAGGCCGGCCCTGCGACTACTCCGGGATGACTTATGACTTGATCCTAAAAATGGGCGCGGTGCGCTGGCCCTGTAACGAACAGCACCCCAGCGGCTCCGAGCGCCTGTATGAGGACCTCAAATTCTGGACCGGCATCGATGAGTGCGAAACGTACGGCGCAGATTTCTTGACCGGCAATCACAACACCCGCGGCGACTACGAGAAGATCGACCCGAAAGGCAGGGCATTCCTGAAGCCGGTGCACTGGCGGCAACACCCGAACCCGACTTCTGAGGAGTACCCATTCCTGCTCAACACCGGGCGCGTGGTCTACCACTTCCACACCCGTACCAAGACAGCCCGAGCGATGGCGCTCAACGAACGGGCGCCGCATGCCTACGTCGAGATTCATCCCACCGACGCAGGCCGCCTGAAGATCGAGCTCGGTGACCTTGTCGAGATCACATCCCCGCATGGCCGGTGGGAAGGCCCGGCGATGGTGGTCGATACGGTCCGGCCTGGGGAAGTGTTCGTGCCGTTCCATTACGGCCACCGTTCCAATGCAGCCAACCAGCATACCTGGTACGCGAAGGACCCGATCAGCGGTCAGCCGCACCTGAAATCGTCGCCCGTTGCCGTTCGGCGGCTGAGCTTCGGGCAGCCCGAGCCCTGGCTGCTGGCGCGGCTTGCGGAACTGAACGGGACATCCACCGTGCCGTTCGCCGCGCTGGAATTCGGCGGCACGGTCAACCGGACGGTTCAAGCGAAGAAATTGTAATCGGCGATCATGCATGGTCCGAGTATCGGATTGATCCAATCATGCGGCCGAATGTCGTTCGCGTGAGGCGGCAGATGCAGGACATCTGCCGCCCGGACGCGGCGGTTCAGTGGAAGGACGTGCGCCATGATCAAGCATGCTGTTCGCGCGTATTATTTCGCCGTCAGCCTGATGGGTCTGCTGTTCAGCACCACCGCCGCAACCGAGGAGAAGCCGGCAGGCGACCGGGACAAGATAGACACGACACCACAGGACGGTCGCCTACGGAGTCACTGGGGTTATATGGGGATCGAAGGGCCTACACATTGGGCCATGTTGAGCCCGCAATATATGACATGCGAAGCCGGCTCCAAGCAATCGCCCATCAATATCCATGCGCCGCACCATTCCAATACGCAAGAAACGTTGGCGTTCGATTACAAACCGACTCCTGTTCACGTCGCCAACAACGGCCATACGATCCAAGTGGACTATAAATCGTACAGCGTGCTGCATGTGAACGACCGGACCTACCGCCTTCGGCAGTTTCACTTTCATGATCCCAGTGAACACGAGATTGAGGGAATCCATTACCCGATGGAGCTACATCTGGTCCATCAAGATTCCAGGGGGCATATCGTCGTGGTCAGTGTCTTTCTGGAGCTCGGTGCCGCCAATCCGTGGATCGCCGATATCTGGAACTGGATGCCTGAAACGACGACCGACATGTCCACACCGCTCTTCATAAACGTCGCAGAGATTCTCCCGTCAAATACTCACCATTATACGTACAAGGGTTCCTTAACCACACCGCCTTGTACCGAGGGAGTGCAGTGGATCCTGCTGGAACAACCAGTTCAGATTTCTGCCGATCAACAGAAGCGGTTTGCGGACATTATCGGAGAGAACGCTCGGCCTGTGCAGCCCGCCCATGAACGGAACGTAGAGGAGTATTAGCATGGATCCCCGGTCATCGGATGACGTGAATCAGGCTCGGCTCACCCCTGTTCAGCATCACGACGCTTGGTAATGATTTCAGGGAGGACATCATGACCCTGTCCACGCACGTTCGGCGCTCGACTCTGCACCCTAGTGTGGGAAGCCGGCCTATCGGCCGGCTGTCACGGGGCCTCATGACCATACCTCTTCTCTGCGGAATGTTTGCGTGTCAGTTCCCTCATCACGTTGTGGAAGGGGCACGCATCAATGAAAAAGCTAAAGCGCAGACCATGACATTCGGCGGCGGCCCGCACGCGCAGTCGCCTACCGGACAGATTCTGCAGGCACGCGAGGTCGATTCTCAGAAAGAAGCGGAACTGCTGACCCCGCCGTTCACACTGGAGAAGTTGGGCAATTTGGCGCTTCGGTACAATCCGACGCTGGCACAAGCGGTCGGGCACGTGGAGGCGGAAGAAGCCAAGGCCTTGCAGGCCGGGCTCTTCCCCAATCCGATCCTGGGTTTTTCGGGCCTGCAGTTCTTTCTCCCTTCCGGCGGTCCCATCTTCATCGGCGGCTTCGCGAAGCAAGAGTTCATCACGGGGGGCAAGCTGCGCCTGAGCCGCGAGAAGTTCCTGATGCGCGCTTCGTTGGCGGAAATCGAGGCGCTCGAGCAGATGTTCAGGGTGACTAACAGCATGCGGATCAACTATTTCACCGTGCTCGGCGCGCAACGCATCTTGAATATCCAGAAGGAGCGCCTTCAATGGGCGCAGGATCAGCTCGGAACGGCGCAGGGAGGGTTCAACAAAGGCGTGGCCAATGGCGCCGTGGTCCGGCACCTTCAGATCGTCGTGCAGGAGCGTGAGCTGAAGGTCCTGGAAGCGGAGAATAGTTTGCGCATGCATTGGGAGAATCTCGTGACCACCATCGGGAAGCCGCTTCCCCTGAGCCCGCTGGAAGACAACCTCGAAGCAGACCTGACGCCGCCGCTCGAATTCGACAAGGAACTGGAGCGGATGCTCGACGCAAGCCCCGAGCTGGCGCATGCGGAGCTCTTCGTGAAGTTCGATCGCATCAAGGTCCAGCGGGAACAGGTCGAGCCGATCCCCAATCTCACGATCGTCGCTGGCGGCGGTGTGAACCACGAAGGGGCCCCCCGAGCGGGACCCGGGCCCTGGAATGTGGCCAATGTGGATGTGTCCATCAACGTGCCGATCTTCGACCGGAACCAAGGCACGATCCTGCAAGCCAAGACGGCGCTCAAGAATGCGCAGTACGAAATCACACGCATGCAATTGGATCTGCGGCGCCGGCTGGCTGATGCGTTCGGGATGTATCGGACGTCGCTGCAGTACGTGCAGGCTCTGCAGAATGTCATGCTCCCGCAGGCCGAAGCCCGTTACAGGACCCAGCTCAAGAACTATCAAGAGAATCGGGCGGACTGGCAAGCGGTGCTGGAGGCGCAGGACGACTTCTTCACGCAACGACAGAACCATGTCGTGCGCCTGGTGCAACTGCACATCCCCCGCGTGTTGATCAAGGGGTTTCTCTTGAGCGGTGGGCCGCCGCCTGTCGGCTTGCCCGGAGATCCCTTCCGGGACGCCAACGGCTTGACGCCGGTCCTGGCTCCCGACATCCCGGGCCATATCACCGCGACGCCGAAGCCGCGATAAGGGTGACAGTCGAACCATGGTGCGACCACGGATCGGGAAGAGCCGATATGCGAGAGGACTCCGGTCAGGCATGGCGATTGCCGTCCTCTTGAGTAGTCTGGTCGGATGCCAAATTCTGAGCGTGGTGTGGGGGCCTCCCCTCACTGATGAAGTCAAAGGTCGACCGGTCACCTTCGCCCCCATAGTAAGTAGCAATTCCATCAATAGTCCGGCCGTCACAATGTCACCCTCCTCGCAGGTCCGCGCGGCACGAGACGATTCCATCGAGGAGAACACACTCTTGGCTCCGCCGTTGTCTCAAGAGAAATTGGCCCGAATCGTCCTTCGGTTCAATCCCACCCTTGCCCAAGCAGTCGCGCATGTGGAGGCGGAAGAAGCCAAGGCCTTGCAGGCCGGGCTCTTCCCCAATCCGATCCTGGGTTTTTCGGGTCAGCAGTTCTTTCTTCCTTCCGGCGGACCCATCTTCATCGGCGGCTACGCCCAACAAACGTTCGTCTCCGGGGGCAAGCTGCGCCTGAGCCGCGAGAAGTTCCTGGCACGCGCCTTCGCGGCCGAATTTGAGATCCTCAAGCAAATCTTTATCGTGCTCAACAGCATGCGGATCAACTATTTCACCGTGCTCGGCGCGCAACGCATCTTGAATATCCAGAAGGAGCGCCTTCAATGGGCGCAGGATCAGCTCGGAACGGCGCAGGGAGGGTTCAACAAAGGCGTGGTCGATGGCGCCGTGGTCCGGCATCTTCAGATCGTCTTGCAGGAACGGGAGCTGAAGGTCCTGGAAGCGGAGACTAGTTTGCGCATGCATTGGGAGAATCTCGTGACCACCATCGGGAAACCGCTTCCCCTGAGCCCGCTGGAAGACAACCTCGAAGCAGACCTGACGCCGCCGCTCGAATTCGACAAGGAATTGGAGCGGATGCTGAAGGAGAGCCCTGAGCTCGGTCAGACGGAAGCCTTGATCAAGTTCGAACGCATCAAGGTCCAGCGGGAACAGGCCGAGCCGATTCCGAATCTCACGATTCGAGGCGACGGCGGAGTGAATCACGAAGGCGCGCGCCGGGCGGGACCCGGGCCCTGGAATGTGGCGAATGTGACGGCGTTCATCAACGTACCGATCTTCGATTGGAATCAGGGGACGATTCAGCAAGCCAAGGCGGCGCTCAAAAATGCGCAGTACGAAATCACACGCATGCAATTGGATCTGCGGCGCCGGCTGGCTGATGCATTCGGGATGTATCTGACCTCGCTGCAGTACGTGCAGGCTCTGCAGAACATCGTTCTCCCGCAGGCCGAAACCCGTTACAGGACCCAGCTCAAAAGTTATCAAGAGAATCGGACGGACTGGCAAGCGGTGCTGGAGGCGCAGGACGATTTCTTCGCGCAGCGACAGAACCATGTCGTGCGCTTGGTGCAACTGCACATTCCCCGCGTGTTGATCAAGGGGTTTCTCCTGAGCGGTGGGCCACCGCCCGTCGGCTTGCCTGGAGATCCCTTCCGGGACGCCAACGGCTTGACGCCGGCCCCGGCTCCCGACATCCCGGGCCATATCACCGCGACGCCGAAGCCGCGATAAGAGAATGAAATGGTCAAACAAACGACACCGACTCTCTGCGGTGCCATCGAAGATGTAGCCAAGGAGAGCATGCCATGAGAATTCTCGATGACACAAGCTTCTGTCATCCTGATCGGTCGGCGGTAGTCGAACAGCGAATGGTCAACATGGCGGTGGAGCGCTGGAGCGGCTCCGATGTGTTGCACGACCAAGATCTGTTGGCGGTCGAGGAGGCGCTCGAGATTCGTCTTGTGTACGGTGCTACACACCGGCGCACACGCAAGACGATCTCCGTGACGATGCGCACCCCGGGCAACGATCCGGACTTGGCAATCGGCTTTCTCTTTGCTGAAGGCCTCGTCCGTTGCCCCGAGGACGTTCAGAGCATACAGCACTGCGGTCCTCCCGCGGGCTCGCTCCAACTCCGGAATGTCGTGCGCGTCGAACTGCGGTCCGAGGCGAAGATTGACACGACCGGTCTGGAACGAAATTTCCTCTCTACGTCGAGCTGTGGTGTCTGCGGAAAGGCTTCGATCGAGGCCTTGCCGGCCTTGCGCCGAACCCGATTACCGGATGGTTTCGTCGTGGCCGCCTCCATCATCCACGAACTTCCCGACATGCTGCGTCACTCGCAGATGGTGTTCGATTCTACGGGAGGTTTGCATGCAGCGGCTCTCTTTGACCGGGACGGACGGCTGCACGATGTGAAAGAAGATGTCGGGCGGCATAACGCTCTCGACAAACTGGTAGGCCGGCAGTTTCTCGATGGCATGGTCCCCTTGTATGACCGAGTGCTCCTCGTGAGCGGACGTGTGGGCTATGAACTGGTCCAAAAGGCGATTGCAGCCGGCGCTCCGATCCTGGCCGCCGTCGGTGCTCCGTCGAGTCTCGCGGTGGAACTGGCCCGGGATGCCAACATGACGCTGGTCGGGTTCGTACGGGACGGACGGTTCAACGTGTACAGTGCTGCTCAACGCATCTGTGATTAGCGGATCAGTATTAATTTGGATTGTAGGTGAAAGAGGATGACCCATGAGCACAGAACAGCGTCCGAATGCAGAGCAGACGAGCCGATATCGTGTCGATGTGCAACATACGCCCAGGACCAACCACCGGCGGCAGAGCCCTCATGACCGGCTGGAAATGCTCAAAACATGTAAGGCCAATGCCGATGGTGATCCTGTCTTGCAGTCTGCACAACCCCCTGAAGAAACTGTTCCGGCCAGACGCGGGACAGCTTCCCATGCTGCCGCGGGAATACCGGCGGTTCTTAAAACGATGGAGTTTGGATGGCATCAGATGGGGGTCGTGCGTAGCTTCCAGACGTACCTCAACATAAACCAAAAGGATGGTTTCGACTGTCCGAGTTGCGCGTGGGCAAGCCCGGACGGGAAAAGGCATCGCGCGGAGTTTTGTGAGAACGGGGCCAAGGCTGTGGCGTCGGAAGCGACGACTCGTCGGGTGACGCCTGAATTCTTCCGACGTTGGTCCGTTGAACAACTCGCCGCGCAATCGGACTATTGGCTCAATCAGCAAGGTCGCCTGACCCACCCCATGGTTCTGAGACGGGGCCGGCGTCATTATGAGCCGATCGAATGGACAGACGCGTTTGCGCTCATTGCCGAGGAGTTGAATCGGCTTGGCTCTCCGGATGAAGCCTCCTTTTATACCTCCGGCAAAATCACCAATGAGCCGGCATTCCTCTACCAATTGTTTGCCCGCCAATTCGGCACGAATAATCTGCCTGATTGCTCGAACATGTGTCAGGAAGGGTCCGGCACCGCGCTGTCCGAAACGATCGGCGTCGGCAAGGGGACAGTCACACTGAAGGACTTCGAGCTCGCGGATACGATCCTCCTGATCGGCATGAACCCCGGCACCAATCACCCCCGCATGATGACATCACTCTGGCATGCCAAGCGGAAGGGAGCAAAGATGATTGCAATTAATCCGTTGCCGGAGATAGGAGTGTTGCGCTTCAAGAATCCCAACCCACAGGAGTACCCCGACCCGCTGGCGATGGTTCCTGCCCTCCTTGGCGAAGGCGCGGCCCTTTCGGACCTTTTGCTGCAGGTGCGCATCAACGGTGACATGGCGGTGCTCAAGGGCATCATGAAACAGATGCTGGACGAAGAGGATCGGCATCCGGGGCAAGTCTTCGATCGAGAATTCATCAATACGTATACGGCCGGATTTGATGCGGTCGTGGCCGAACTCAGACGCATCAGCTGGAATGAGGTCGTGGAGGGAAGCGGCGTTCCTCTCGACCAGATCCGTGCGGCTGGAAAAATTGTGGCAGGATCCAAGCGCATGATTTGCTGCTGGAGCATGGGGCTCTCGCAGCACAGAAACGGCGTGGATACCATCGAGGAGGCCGTCAATCTGTTGTTGCTAGGCGGCCATATCGGAAAACCCGGCGCCGGTGTGTGTTGCATGCGCGGGCATTCGAATGTGCAGGGTGACCGGACGGTAGGTATTTGGGAACGCCCACCTGAAGAATTCTTAGAGGCCTTAGAGCGTGAATTCAACTTTAAACCACCGCGGAAGCATGGCTACGACGCGGTCGATATGATCAAGGCGATGCATGAGCGCGAGGTGAAAGTATTCTTTGGACTCGGTGGCAACTTTCTGTCCGCCGCACCTGATACGGCATACACTGCCGAAGCCATGCGTCGATGCCGACTGACGGCCCAGGTATCGACGACACTTCACCGTGGGCATCTTGTCACCGGCGAGCAATCGTTGATCCTGCCGTGCCTCGGTCGGACGGACCGAGATATGAGACCCACGGGGGGTCAATTTGTGACGGTTGAGGATCAGATGGGAGTCGTCAGCTCCTCGCGCGGTGTGCTCGAGCCCGCCTCCCCACATCTGCTCAGCGAGACGGTTATTATTGCACGGATGGCAAAAGCCACCTTGGGTCATCGCAGCACGGTGGATTGGGCAGCCTTCGAGGCCGACTACGACCGCATTCGTGACCATATCTCCAGGGTCATTCCCGGTTTCGAAAGGTTCAACGAGCGCATCCGCAAAGATATCTTTTATTTGCCGAACTCGGCACGAGATCGCAAGTTCATCACCAAAACAGGAAAGGCCAATTTCACCGTCCACACCATTCCCCAGTGGGACCTCGCGCCAGGAGAGTTACTCATGATGACGATCCGCAGTCACGATCAATACAACACGACGATCTATGGGTTGGATGACCGGTATCGCGGAATCTATGGTGGTCGCCGGGTCATTTTCCTCAACCAGGAAGATATGGATGACAGAGGGTTGGAGGCGGGGCAGTTGGTGGACATCACAAGTCATTTCGAAGCGGAGGAACGAGTGGTACGCCGATTTCAAGTTGTGCCGTACAACATTCCCAGGCGGTGCGCGGCCGCCTATTACCCGGAAACCAACGTCCTCATATCAGTCCGGAGCGTTGACGACCGGAGTGATCAACCCGCGTTTAAGTCGGTTCGGATTACTCTCGCGCGATCATCGTCGCAGGTTGCGAGATGAGTTCATGAAGTCTGCTCCTGTTCAATGGTCTCGTTCTCCGCTATTCGCTGAAGCAGTCATCCATACGCATTTGCTGATCCTTCATGCATAATGGTCGGCCCAATAAGCCCATGTATGTCTGAACATGACATCGCATTGGGGGAATGCCTAGTTACCCCGGTTCACTCTCCACATCAAAAAGCGACAAGACCGATCATATCGCGGCCCATAAGACCACAGCCCTCTTGCTTGCCGCAACAGACCACATTACAGTACAAGTTAAGTGAACCGCGCTGGGTCTATTCAACATTCTGACGGGGTGAGACATGGAAGACGGGAACGGGCCGGATTTCAGCAATGGAGTCTCGATAGATCGTATTCCCGACGGAGGAATGCTTCTGGGTCACATCGGCCAGGATGACGTGATCCTCGCGCGCCGCGGAGGCGAATTCTTCGCAGTCGGAGCCAAATGCACGCACTACAGCGGGCCGCTCATCGAAGGATTGATGCTCGGCGACGAGTTGCGCTGCCCATGGCATCACGCCTGTTTCAGTCTTCGTACGGGAGAGGCATTGCGTGCACCCGCGTTCGATGCCATTCCATGCTGGCGTGTCGAACGAATCGGCGAGACCGTATTCGTGCGGGAAAAACTGTCTGCACCCGGTCGGGCGCGGACATCCGTTTCCCCGCAACAAGCGCCCGCCTCCGTCGTGATCGTCGGTGGGGGCGCCGCCGGCTTTGCGGCGGCAGAGATGCTCCGGCGTGAAGCGTACGAGGGGCGCGTCACCATCATAAGCGCCGACGATGCGGCTCCGTACGACCGCCCGAATCTGTCCAAAGACTATCTCGCCGGGACCGCCCAGGAGGATTGGATTCCACTGCGACCGCCGGATTTTTACGGCGAGCGCCGCATCGATCTCCTCCTCAATTCACGCGTCGCATCACTCGACGCAAAACGCAAATCTCTCCAGCTCGACAACGGCAGATCCTTCGAGTTCGGCGCCCTCTTGCTCGCGACCGGGGCCCAACCCGTCACATTATCCATTCCCGGCGCATCCGACGCTCAGCTCCATTACCTTCGCACGTTTGCCGACAGCCGGACCCTGTCCGAAAAGGCCGCGTCCGCGAAACAAGTCCTCATCATCGGCGCGAGTTTCATCGGACTCGAAGTCGCCGCATCCCTGCGCACACGAGGCGTGGCCGTCCACGTGGTCGCGCCGGAGCAGCAGCCGCTCGAGCGGGTGATGGGCCGGGAAGTCGGCCGTTTTATTCGCGGCCTTCACGAGACGAACGGCGTGGTCTTTCACTTGGGCGAAACGGTCGCTCGGATCGACGGACGCAACGCAACACTGAGCGGCGGCGGCGCGATCGAAACCGATCTGATTATCGTGGGAGTCGGCGTGCGGCCGTCGCTCGCGCTTGCCGAGCAAGCCGGATTGAAAACGGATCGCGGCCTTGTGGTCGACGAATATCTCCAAACCAGCGTGCCGGGCATCTTTGCCGCGGGCGACATCGCCCGTTGGCCCGACCCCCATTCCGGAGGACTCGTCCGCATTGAGCATTGGGTCGTTGCGGAACGCCAGGGTCAGGTCGCGGCACGCAATATCTTGGGGCGCAGGGAGCGATTCAACGCCGTGCCCTTCTTTTGGACACAGCAATACGGCGTTTCCATCAGCTATGTCGGTCATGCGGAAAAATGGGACGCGGTTGAGATCGATGGAAGCCTGGAAGCACAAGACTGTGCCGTCACATATAAACTAGCGGGGCGGACTCTTGCGGTCGCGACGATCTCGCGCGATCTTCAGAGTTTGAAAACAGAAGCTGCTATGGAGGCTTCCGTTCGGACAGGATCGGCTTGATCCACAGACGGCGCAATACATATTTAATCATTCGGAGCGGCTCGGCAGTTAAGAGGCACAGTGGCCGCAACCTTGACCAACGTGTTTTTAGTGCCCTAGGGGCAAAGAAGATAAGTTGGCGAAGTGGAGGCACGGCACGAAACACCTTTGAAGGCTCATCCGTCGGGTAGGAGTCTTCTCGTCGGTACCCTTCTTCTCGGTTGCGGCTTCGCGTTTGGATGCGCCGCTACTGTGGTGGTTCCCTTGAAGCCGGGATCCGCGGCAATGAAAGATTCGGATCACGGGTTGGTGTTCGGACGGATTCACGTCAGGGAAAACGGGAAAGACCGGCCTCTCGATTTGCAATGGTTGATTACCCAGGAACTTCACGGAAGACGTGTCCTGATCGATGAACTCCCCATCGACGGTCCGTTCGCGGTGCAATTACCTGCCGGTTCTTATCGCCTCATCGAAGTACGCCTGGACATGGCACAAGGAGTGTGGCAGGCCGCTCTGCCGGCCACGTTTACTGTTCGGTCACGAGAATGTACCTATCTCGGGGCATGGGAGCTTGACTTGCATACGGAATTCTTCTCGGCGGTGATCACTCGACAGGTCCACGATGAACAGAAACGAGACGAAGATGATTTTCATATGACTTTCGGAGTCGGGTCGTGTCCCATTCTGAAAGTGCCGTTGGCATCGCCCCTGAAGTCTTCGGCCACCCTCACCGGCCAGGCAGAGGGCACACAGATAACCTCACCTCCCTAAGAATCAGCAGCTCCTCGTAGAGATCGCTTAGCCAAGGCAGTATGGTAGGGCCTCTTTCTGCTATAGGTGCCTTCGATTTAAGCTCAACAACCCTCTTACCAAGCAAAGACGTTCAGCATGGGTTGAACGCTACTGCTCATGTAGACGTGAATTCATTGAGATGGAGTGGGTCCAGCATCATGCCGAGGCTCCATATCCTCCATAGTGCGCTAGTGCATATACGTTCTGACCCACCAGCTCGGATGTCCGATAAATGTCGCGCTGAGACGCGCGCTCCGGTAGCTAGAACATTCTGGAAGTCCTCATAGTTATCTGTCATTTCGAACAGCGGCAGCCCTGCATTCGAAGGTTCAGGATATCAAAGATCATGTCTCCAAAGGCGGCTCGCAAAGGCTGCGCATGACCATACGCGCTACACTGAATCGCTACCTCCTATCAAAATTTCCTGCATCTTTATTCTCACTCGCCGTGTCGAAAAATATCGCTATCTGTTCGGACGGAACCAGCATCTCGACATCAATGGAGTATCTTGACATCGCCTTGCAATTGACGAAGAATCCCGGCCTCGGTTTGGTCTCAAGGTTTGCGTTTCCCCTTGGTTAAGAGGATGATCTATGCGGCCGGTTACAGTACTGTTCGTCCATGGTACAGGGGTACGGTCGGCACAATTCCAATCGACACTCAGGAAGATTGAAGCTGGACTTTGTACTCCCGAATGGCAAAACCTGATAATTGAAGGTTGTAACTGGGGCGACCGGCTAGGATCTCGCCCACCACTGCTTTCCGTCCCGAAGTTTCTTGAGACGGGTGGGAGGCAGATGACGGACGATGAAACGAAACATCAAACCTGGATGCTGCTCGCTACCGATCCGTGTTGTGAACTGCGCCTTCTCTCACTGAATAAGACAGCCTATAAGCGTCGCAGTCCACGAGAAGTAGACCCGGAGAAGATAATTAAAAAGGGGCTAGAACAGTTAGAAAATCGGGTACTGCAGGAACTTCAACATCAAATACAGAAGCTCGAACGCCAAGTAGAGGACCTTGAACATCAGTTGAAGGAGCTTCCGCCGGCGGAGAAGCATCTAGCGGAACAGCATCTAATTGAAGAACGGCAACGTCGACTGACCGAACTCGAACATCAACAGCAGGAACTCTCACGCCAACGCCAAGCAGGCAAACTACAACAACCGCTGGAGGAGCAGGAACGCCTCTCTATGCTGACATCTGCCGAGATTCCCGCATATTTATTCATTAAAGCGTGCACCATTGTCCAGAAAGACCCCGCATACGTGAGATTCTTGGAAGTGGCCGAGAATCCAGTCGGCCGATATCTCGACGCCCTTGCGAATGCGCTGGTGGCTTGCGCTATTTTGTTAGCAGAGGAGCAGGGTGCCAAGCAGACTCGAGAGGATATAGACGAAGACCTCCGGGATAAGCTGACGGAGCAAATACGAACTACTTTGGGTCCGAAGGAGAAAGGGGTTGTTGACCCTATCGTAAAGACACTCGGCTGGATCGGGTCTGCCGCGTTTGGCGTTGGCTCCTACGTAACGTCGTTCATGTTTGCTACGCCGATTACTAAACGACGGCGAGGGCAAGTAACGGGAACTGCCTCACCCATTGCAGGCGACATTCTGCTCTATCAATGTCGAGGGTGTGACATCCGTAGGTGGATCCATGACCATCTAATGCGCCTTTCTCCACCGATAGTCGTGCTTGCACATAGCCTGGGGGGTGTCGCATCCGTCGATCTTTTAATGAAGCTAAATCTGCGTGACCGCGTACCGTTGCTCGTTACGGTAGGATCGCAGGCACCCTACCTTTACGAAATTAATGCGCTTCGCAGCCTTAAATATCACGAGCAAGTAAAGCTGCCAGATCATTTCCCGCCTTGGCTAAACTTATATAACCACCGTGATTTTCTCAGCTACGTCGGTCAACCTGTCTTTGGCGACATAGTCATAGATAAAGAAGTGACATCGCTTCAACCGTTTCCACAATCCCATAGTGCTTACTGGAACCAACCTATTACCTATGACTTTATACGAAAGGCAATCCAAGATCATGTCAAATAGCCGCGAGAACCAGGCGGCAAGTCACACCTTTGCGTTTATTGTCGGAATAGAAATCTATGACCTTGGGAAGTCCTGGGATCTCCCGGGATGCATTGCTGAGGCTAAACGATTCCACCAATGGGTTTTAGATAATAAAGTTGCTGAAAAGAACATCTTCCTTCATCTCTCTCCCCCAGATTCAGATCGCACTGCACACCATAGCGCAATCATGGCATCGGTAAAAGCGCTCAAGGACCGTGCGCAGAAGGACAGCGATTCCGATGTCCTACTGATCTATTGGTCAGGACACGGCTATGAGGGCGAACAGAAGCCGCATGTCTATTTCACCGACAGTGATACCCTTAATCAAGGCTTGGATCTGTTTGCCCTCATCGACTATGTGGGATCGGAGGAGTTTGGGTTCTGCAAGCTGTTCGCCTTTGTGGATGCTTGTGATTCCACAATACAGGGAAAGCAATTTCCCGCAGTTCCGCTTCATGTGCAATGCACGAGGACATGCTCAGAAAAGTATGTCCATTTCGCCTGCAGTGTCGGTGAAGCCGCAAAATCCGAGGAGGGCGAGGGATTATTTTCAAAAGAATTATTTGAGGAGCTCAAGAATCGTCGGTTGCCATTGGAGATAGCAACGCTGGATAATTCACTGAGGAGCAGGTTTAACGAACTACGAGAAAATAGCCAGAACCCATGGTGTTACTGGGCTAGAGACGCAAAAAATAATCTGACTACATGGAAGTGTGATTCGTCTGTTCTGGTGAAGAGTTACCTCGAAAAGGTTGAGAAACAGTTTGAAGAATGTAAAGAAGAGATCTTTCCACTCACTACCCAACCTGGCAGGATGAAGCCCTTTCCCCGCCAACTTCATAAGGAGCTGATGGTGTTGGAAGAGTTACAGCAGCAAGGTCTCCTTCCTGCATCGTCGGGCCTCCCTGAACATCCCACACTGGATTGTAGTCGCGATACCATCCCCATTGAAAAGATCCCACAATACATCGCAACATGCGGACGTATTGTTCTGTTGGGGGCACCCGGATCAGGAAAGTCAACTCTCCTCCACTATCTTTTCTACCAGTTCGCTCATTCTTGGCAGGAAACCGCTGAGGATAAGCGCACTGCATTGCCGAAGGAATACAAAGACCGAGTTCCAGTGTTCGTTTCTCTGAAGCACTGGAAAGATCGCGAGATGGATTTTATAACGTTTCTGAAGGAACATGTTAAGACTATTTCGCAGAAGCTTGCCAAGCATCTTCCTACCCTCATGGAGAAAGGGCAGGTTGTACTGCTTCTTGATGGGTTGAATGAAATGCCACAGCTTAAGCGGGAGAGAAATGGGTATTTCATGGGAGACCCTCGCGCCAAAGCCCTTGCTGCATTTGGCAATGAAAAACAATTCCTATCAGTTTGGTGTGTGCTCAGTTGCCGAGACAAGGAGTTTGGCGGTCGCCCAGAATGGAACGATCTTCACCTTCGAGACCTCGATCCGGGACAAGTCAGGAACTTTGCTAAGAGTATGTTTCCGGACGACCACGTCGCGAAAGCCTTTCTCAATGAATTAGATAAGAGCACCGATGCCTTCCAGCAGAAGCTCAGGCGTCTGGTAAGCGTACCGTTCTATTTAAAGCAAGCTATACTTTTTTATAGGAAGTACAAGACTCTTGCGTCCAGTCGTTGGAACCTGCTCACTTTCACAGTCGAAACAGCCCTCAGACGCAAAATCGAAGGTCGGGAACTTACCAAAGATGAACGCAATGAACTGAATAGCAGGCTGTCTCTCCTGGCATTCAACATGACCGATGCAGAGTATGTGGGCGGTGTGGACCAAGAGAAAGCGACCAGGTGGATGTTTAACTTGAGAGATGAAGAAGTGTCAGATAATCAAGTCGAAGCCACCGACGCTCCTACTATTGAAGAACTTGCTCACGCTGAAGATTTGTGGCGATGGGCCAAGGGAACAGGCCTCATCTCCATGACACCTGAAGGAGCATCGTTTTATCACCAACTGTTCCAGGAATATTTTTGTGCGCGTTATTGTTCGATGGGTACGTTCCCACTGGCCGGGATGCTACAACGCATGACTTATCCGGCTTTCTCGGAAGTTTGGCCGCTCTTGGCTGAACGGGACAATAATTTGGTGGTGAAGCTTTCAGAGCTATTGCAGGATAAGGTACGCTTCAAGGATGTACCTCACGCCCTGAAGATGATCGGCAACGACGAAGCCATACGTGCATTGATTGCCGCACTATCCGATCAAAGGAAAGAGATCAGAGGATGTGCCACCGGGGTTATTATGGGGAGTCCTGATATTAACTTGATAACTGACTTACTCACCACTACTGCAGAACGAAATCCTGATGGACAGGTCAGGCGAGCTGCAAGGAAGGCAATTAAACAGATCGAGCTAAAGAACGCTTCACGGCCGAAGGAATCACTATCATTCTTAGATCGAATGAGGCAAAGGACCGCCGTACACCCAAAGCAACAAACCAGCGATTAATTTCACCGCGTTTTCCATGGTCAATTCTTGCGCCATAGCGGCATGTGCAGCTAGAACCCCAGCGGCCTAGCGCGCCGATATTCCCTCGCAATCCAAATGATCACTTCATATACTTCGCGAAGAAGGCGAGGACTTTTTCCGGATATCTTCCGAAGTAGTTATAGCCATCCCTGAAACGGTGGGTCGTATTCTCAACCCAGATCATCTCCTTCTCCCTGGTCCCGAGCATGTCCCTCCACCTTCACCATCATTTCCGAACATTGACGGCCATGAGCCCGCTGCAATACCAAAAGTGGCCGCGTCTCAATGAAGCGCGGCGCTCGATGTTCGCTGAAGGTCTGGATGCAACCACAGCGGCCTTTCAAATCGGCTATGAAAGCCCCTCCAATTCAGTCGAGAGTACAGCCGTTTGTTCAGCACGCCTGTTACGGGATATTGCCGGCTTACGAACGAGCCCGTAAATTTTGCGCAAAAGCGACCAGCCCTCGCCGTATGAGGCCGATTCAAGCCATGCAACCCGGCATCAGCGCCGAGGGGTTGAACCAATTTGACATCCAAACCGTATTCGACGCTCCGCCTCCCGTCTCACATCGCGAATTCCGAGGCCTTGCGGCGACCGGGTCAGTCGGTCATCCTCGCCGAGTACCCGCTTGAAGAACGTTCACTTGCCGAGCCGTCTGTCTCCCGTAACGCTACACGTGCTCTTCACAGGGAAACGAAAACACCTTGAGAGGGATAGGCTGTTGTCCCTGCGTCGCATCCTTTCGCTTTTTGTGAAGCTCATTGAGAGCGCTGATGGCCCTGTCCGCCTCGTCTTGTGGGAGCACCGCAAAGATGATGGTATTTATGGAAGGATTGAGGAAGGTTCCGTACACTTTTCCCGTTACCCCTTTGCCCATGACGTTGTTCAGTATGGTGTATGCCTTGACACCGTTCTTGTGTAGAAGTTCTTCCAAGTCACTTAACATCGAATCGCGGGCCACGATGATGAGCGTCGTCATGTTCACCATGCCTCCTTTGTAATTCATCTATAATTCATCCGTTATTCATCTGTTATTGATAAAAAGCTATTCGAGCCGTCTTGAAAGACGACGGTTGAATAACTTCATGGCATGTGCCGGAACGATATTGACCATGTCGGCCTGCACCGCTCGTCGCATCGTCTACCACGTCATGCGGACATCTTGAGTGGACATTGGCATCTTATGCGGACGTAGCAAATCACCTAGGTATAGATTACCTGTCCGCGATCGTCATCCGCAATAAGGCGGACGGAACGGCAGTATCCACGACCGGGCCGAGTATTGACCGTCTGGAAGCAGCCTGATCTCGGAAAGCTCGGATCCGCTCCCGCACGCCGGCACCTGGACATGACGGTTCTTCTGTGATTGAATCAACGCGTCCAGAGAGGGAAATCATTGGATCAGATCGAACGCAACTATCGAGCACTCTTGTCCGTCGCCCTCGTGCTGAACTCGCAGCGCGACATGCGCAGCTTGTGGGAAGCGATTACCGTGGAGATCACCAACGCCATCCCATGGGCCCGCGCATCGATCACCCTGTACGATTCTCAGACCGATGCGTTCCGGTTTTATGTCCTCGCGACCACGGTCCCGGAAGTCGCGCTTGGCCGCGATGCCGTCGTCCCGCGCCACGGAAGCGGGATGGGATGGGTCTACGAACACAAAACCCTGCACATTCGCCCTGATCTCAAGAAAGAGCAAGTCTTTCCCGAAGACAAGCTCTATGTCCAAGAAGGGCTCGGACGGATGATTAATCTTCCATTGCTCGTGAAAGATCAATGCCTGGGCATCCTCAATATCGGCACTCGGGAATCGGGCGTTCCCGATGCTGGAGAAATCGAATTCCTCACACAAGTGGCGATGCAGATCGCCTATGCGATCGATCACGTCCAAGCCTACGAACAAATCGATCGCTTGCGAAACCAATTGGCCAAGGAAAATGTGTACTTGAACGAGGAGCTGCGGCTCACAAAAAACATCGACAGGTTGGTGGGAGAAAGTACCGTCTTTCAACATGTCTTGACCCTCGCGCGGGGAGTTGCGCCGACGTCGACGACCGTCCTCTTGACGGGTGAGACCGGAACCGGCAAGGAATTGATCGCTCAAACCATTCATGATTTGAGTCCACGCCGCCGAAAACCCATGGTTCGCGTGAATTGTGCCTCCTTTCCGGCCGGGCTGGTCGAGAGTGAATTATTCGGCCACGAACGCGGTGCGTTTACCGGAGCGGACCGATCCCGTGAAGGACGATTCGAACTGGCTCATGAAGGCACATTGTTCTTGGATGAAGTCGGTGAAATGCCTCTGGAGACACAGGCGAAGTTGCTGCGGGTCTTACAGGATGGAATGGTCGATCGTTTGGGCGGGAAACAGCCCATTCGAGTGGATGTTCGTATCATCGCCGCCACAAACCGCGATCTTTCTGCAGCGGTGAAGCTCGGCACGTTCCGGGCGGATCTTCTGTATCGTCTGAACGTGTTTCCGATCCACCTGCCCATACTGAGCGAGCGTCCGGAAGATATTCCGTTGTTAGCCCGACACTTCCTTGAAGTGTACGCAGCGAAACTCCGCCGTTCGTGCACGGAGATCGATCCCGATTCTTTAGAACGATTGGTTCGCTACTCGTGGCCGGGCAACGTCCGTGAATTGGCAAATGTGATCGAGCGGGCCTTGATCCTCTCACACGAGCCGATCTTGCGGATCGATAACCATCTCCTGGGATTGCAGGACCGCTCATTCACCGGTCTGCCGTCGTCCAACCTCAAGGATTTCGAACGTCGACACATTCTCCAAACTCTGTCATTGACCGATTGGCGCCTCGAAGGTCGCGACGGAGCAGCAGCACGTCTCGGCATCCCGCCCAGTACCCTGCGCAGCCGGATGAAGCAGCTTGGGATCAAGCGACCGACCGCTCACTGACGCCCTCGCACCTCCGTCCCGTACGTACCCTCTCCGTTTCCTTCGCATCATCAGAGACCTCGATCCGTCGTGAGTAGAGTCCGCGATGAATCACGACACATCGTGGGCTCTCAGTCATTGTCCTTTGCGGTTTAGGGAGAAAACCCATCTCACGCCTTAAATATCAGTATGTTGAAACTATGCTTTTGAATAGGCACAACCCTTGCGGTCCCCCCTCCAGATAGAGGCTGATTTACACACATTCACCATTTTTAGATGACCTTTGTACGGAGACCTTAGCAGATGAGCACCCGTAGCACACCGCGTTCCGCCGAACGAACCTTCTTATGACGACATGTGATCATCAAGAGACCCGATGCCTCGGATGGCACTTCATCCTTCTCAACCTCATGTTGGGCCTCGCCCACATCGTGGTGCTGTTCAACGCCGGCTCCTATGTGGCGCTGGAACCGCACGCGGTGGGAAACTTAGGCGGCGTGCTGCCCAGCTTCGGGAGGTGGGCGCAGACGAATTTCATGATCGCCCTGGCCCTGGGTTTTCCCCTCGCGCGCTGGTTCTCCGACCGCTATGGAGAACCACGCGTCCTGGGCGTCGCCTTCATCGCCTACGCAGCGGCATCGGCATTCTGCGCGACGGCCGACGGCATTGCAGGCTTCGTGTCGGCTCGCGTCCTTCTCGGTCTTGCCGGCGGTGTCACCTTGCCGCTGAGCCAATCCTTGCTGATCAAGGAGTATCCCGATCACCTGAAGTCGTTGGGTCTGGCGATCTGGGGATTTTTCACGTTGATGCCGTTTACGTTGGGACTGGCGACCGGCGGTTGGCTTGCTGATCATTGGAACTGGCGTGCCCTGTTCTATCTCAACATCGTCCTGGCGCTGTTCATCGCCGCCCTGGCAGCCGCCTTGTTCCATGGAAAACGTCATGATGTTCGCCATGAGCCGTTTGACCTCGTTGGATTTGTCCTGTTGGCCGTGATCTTCGGCAGCCTCCAGACGATTTTGAACGGAGGAAACGACTTTGATTGGTTCGACGATCCGCTTCTACGCGGCATGCTGGTCGTCGTCGTCGTGGCTGTCCCGATCTGGATCGTCTGGGAGCTCGGGGAACGCCGTCCGGCGATGGATCTTCGGTTATTCGCGCATCGGAATTTCTCGGTCGGCCTACTCTGTCTGGGTCTGGGCTTCTTTTCGATTCAAGGACTGCTTTCTCTCTTCGTCGTTCAACTGCAGATGTTGATGGGCTATTCCTCCGAGCTGGCCGGTCTGGTGTTCCTGCCCATGCTTTTGCTCGGTATGCCGATGATCGCCGTGATGCACGAAATCGCAAAACGGCTGGATGTCCGATGGCTGGCTTGCTTGAACGGCCTGGGATTCGCCGCCACGTTTTATTGGATCGGCCTCTTCGATGATCCCCACTCGTACGATCAAATCTTTTGGCCGATGGTGCTCGAGGGGGTCTTCCTCGGCTCGTTTTTCACGCCGTTGACCGTGTTGACGTTGCACGGCCTTTCCGGCGAGCAAATGCTTCGCGCCGCGGAGACGGCCAATATTCTTCGCATCGCGGCCGGCGCGATGGGGATCACCTGGCAAGGGATCGTCGTCTTCCGCCGCCTCCCCTTTCATCAACTGCAACTCAGCGACCATTTCGGCGGAAGAATCTCGGCTTCGTATGACGCGCTCAATCAGTTCACGACTAAACTCGAGGCACTCGGTTTCGATCCCGCCATGATTCAACGCAAGGTGCAACTGACGATCAAGCAGGCGTCCGGCATCCTCGCCTTGAATGACGCGTTCCTCCTGTCGAGCTCTCTCTGTCTGGGGATTGCGATGCTGGTCTGGTTCGCGCATTCCAGCCGCGTGCCGGCCTTGAAGCAGGCGGAAGCCGTGCGCGAGTTGCAGGCGGAAGAAATAATGGAGCAACCATGACCGAAAGCCGCTCGACCGTCTCCTCCTACGTCTCGAGCCTCTGTCTGTCGGTCATGTTCGTGATCACCGGCTGCGGTTGGATTCCGAAAGGCGATCCGCCGGCTACCTCTATAGCGCCGCCGGAGTTGCAGGAAACCCTCGCGGAGGTGACCAACCGGTTGCACAAGTGGCCTGACGACCGGTGGTGGGAACAATTTCAGAACGCCGAGCTCAACCAACTGATAGAGACGGCGCTGCGCGACAACCCGGGGCTCAAGGTGGCCTCGGCTCGCTTGCGGGAAGCGCAAGGGTTGGTGCGTGTGGAAGGCGCACGCCTGCTTCCCTTCCTGGATGCCGACGCGTCGCTCACCTACGAGCGCATCTCGCAGCACGGAGTCTTCGCGGCGCTGAATCCTGAAGCCGGGGGAGCCCGAATTCTGCTCGGCATGATCAATCCCCTCACCTTTCGGTACGAGTTCGACTTCTGGGGCAAATATCGCGCGACGCTCGAAGCGGCGCTCGGCCACGCGGCAGCCGAAGAAGCGGAACGGGCTGAAGTCCGACTCCGGCTGACCACCGGCATCGCCCGCGCCTACTTCCGAGGCCATGCGCTTCATCGTCAACTGGAGTTGATCCACGCCATCGTCGATCTACGCCGCCGTCTTCGGATTCTCGCGGAGACCCGGTCCAAACTTGGATTAGATAACGACTTAGCGGTGAAACAAGCCGTCGCCGACTACGAAGCGGCGGTCACACGCCAAGCCTCGGTTCACGATCAGTTGGATATCCAGCGTAATTTGCTCGCTCGCCTCATGGGCAAAGGACCGGACGACGGTCGACACCTCTTCACGGCTCCTTCCGCAACCATTCCTGAGCAAGTGCCCGTTCCTGAGCACCTCTCGAGCGGATTGCTGGTCCACCGGCCCGATTTGGCCGCGGCGCTGTATCGCGCCTACTCCGCCGCTCGGATGGTGAAGGTCGCCAGGACGCAATTCTACCCGACGATCGATCTGACCGCCTTCGTCGGTTTCAACGCCTTGGCGTTCACCAGCCACGGCGCCGATAAGTTGGCCAATTTTCTGTTCTCAGGACAGAGTTTTTCCTACGGCGTCGCGCCGGGCCTGCGCTTGCCGATCTTCGAAGGCGGCCGCTTGCGAGGCGAACTGGCGGTGCACCGGGCGGAGTACGACGCGGCGGTGGAACTGTATAACGACACGCTGCTCGACGCCCTGCGGGAAGTCGCGGATAGCCTGAGCGCCTGGCAGTCGACGCGCGAGATGCTGGAGTCGCATCACCGCTTGGTGACGTCGCTCACCGAGGACTGGCGCCTCGCGAACGTGCGGGTCGTGTCAGGACTGGACGACGATCGGGAAGTCCTTCGCCATCGCTATCCGGTGCTGGAACAGGAATATGCTCTGCGGGCGCTGGAGAGCGATCAACTGGTCGCGGCGGTGGATCTCATTGAGGCGTTAGGCGGCGGATACGACAATCTCGATGTCGAAAAGAAACCGGAGGAGCCGACGAGTTGACCGTATGAGCGAGACCCATTCCATTCTCCCGCCGTCGCCGCAGCTGGTTGAAGAGTCGCTGCACGCGCAGCGCAACCGGCGGCTGTTGATCGTGGCGCTCGTGCTGAGCCTTGCGGGCTTGGTCTATGGCGGATATTGGTGGACGACGGCCCGGCATTGGATTCAAACCGACAATGCCTATGTGACCGGCAATCTCGTGCCGGTCACGGCACAGGCCAGCGGCATCATCACGCAGGTGCTGTTCGAGGAGACTCAGTTCGTAAATCGAGGCGATGTGTTGGTCCGTCTCGATGAGCATGAAGCCTCGGCGGCGCTGGGACGTGCGCGCGGTCGACTCGGCGAGGCGGTCCGCCACATCAACTCGCTCTTTTTTACGCAACGGCAACTGGCGGAAAAATTGGCGGCTCGCAGGGCCAGGCACGATGTGATCCGTCACGACATCGATCGATACCGCCGAGGGGTGCCCAGCGGAGCCGTGTCGAAGCAGATTCTGCAGAATGCGCTGGATCACTTGCAGGCATTGGAAGCCGATGTGCGGGAAACACAGGCCGAATACGACGCGCTCGACGCTCGGATCGGCGGCACGACCGTGATGGAACATCCGGCGGTCGAACTGGCGAAACATGAGTTCATCGACGCCCATCTCGAATATACGCGGCAGCAGATCCGAGCGCCGACGTCCGGATACGTGGCCAAACGGAAGGCGCAGGTCGGCGACCGGGTCAAGCCGGGCACGAATCTCATGACGATCGTTCCGCTGGACCATCTCTGGGTGGAAGCCAACTTGCGCGAAACCGACTTGGTGGACATTCGGCCTGGCCAGACGGCCGAAGTGCGCGTGGATCTCTACGGCGGCAAACATACGTTTCGCGGCACGGTGGAAGGCTTGGTGCCCGGCACCGGAAGCCCGTTCGCGCTGTTGCCGCCGGACAACTCCACCGGTAACTTTATCCACATCACGGAACGGGTGCCGGTACGGATCGCGCTGGAGGCCGAGGAACTGCGCGAGCATCCCGTCAGGCCCGGCCTCTCGACGGTCACAAAAATCCGCGTCAACGATGTCGGTCAATCCGTCTGGTCGTCTCTGGCGAAAGCCGACACCGAGGAATATCAGACCGACGTCTACGATAACGAATTCATCAGCGCGGACTCCTTGGCACAAGAAGTCATGAGGACCCATCTGGTGTCCGGCAGCTCTTCATCCTTGTTGAAGCCAAGCGACGAAACGAGGCGCCGAAACACGTTTGAGGATGGTCGCGAGCCGGCGGGCGAGAAGCGAAGGGCCTGGAAAACGGATACGACTATTTCAAATCTCTTCGAATGAACCGTCGCGTTCGACGAGGGAACAAGAGGGAGTGGACGATGAAGGATATCCTCCTCGGATCGATGTTGGCCGCGATCCTTCTGGCGTATGGTGCCGTCGTGTACGGTCAAGGTCCTGACTTATACGGCCATCGTCGAACAAACCCCGCTGGATCACCCGATATCATGGACAGTCCGAACGCTCACGGCGGATCGGGTACGTCACGTGTCCCAAGCGCCCTCCCGGACTCGCATATTCCGCCACGAAGCCCGGATCTTGGCTCACCGACATTTCCCCTGTCTCCGTCCATCGGCCCTGGGTCAGGTCTGCTGGGGCCGGAATCCGGCCCCGGTCCGGCGCGATTGCGATCCGGTCATGAGTCGGAAGACATGAGAAGACATTTCGATCGACCGGCACGATAGCAGGTATTCGTCGTACCAATACGTAAGCTGTGACGTCACACAACTCCGTTGAAACAATCACTGAACGGACGTCAAATCTACAAGGAGGGACCCATGAAGCCTAACAATTTGATCCAGGAACGCGATGCTCGTACCGCACCTGCGGCGACCGACAGCCCGAACGGATCAGGCGATCAGCTCCACCGGTGTATAGCAGCAGTGGCCTTCGCGCTATATGAGCGGCGTGGGCGGCAAGACGGCCACGCCTTGGACGATTGGTTGGCCGCGGAGCAACAGATCCTTCTCGTCGACGTTCCGAAGACGTGTGAGGTCGCTCAACGAACCGAACGCGAAGCCCGCCTGAAGCGCGAGAACGCCCGACTCAGGAGGCTGGTAGGCGAACTGATCTTGGAACTCAACAGCAATGAGGAGGTGTGGGCATGACCAAGCCGCGCGTGTTGATTCTGGGTGGAGGATTCGGCGGGATGTACGCCGCGTTGGAGTTCGAACGCGCATTGGCGCGCGGAGCCGCCTTGGACGTGACCCTCGTCAACCAGGACAACTTTTTCCTCTTCACCCCGATGCTGCATGAAGTCGCCGCAAGCGACCTCGATATCACCAATATCGTCAGCCCGATCCGCAGGCTGCTGCGTCGTGTGACGTTCTTTCACGGCGAGATCGAAGCCATTGATCTCCAGCATCAACGTGTCGGTCTGTCGCATGGGCATGAGCAACATTGCCACTCGCTGCCCTACGACCACTTGGTATTGGCCCTCGGCTCCACCACGAACTTCTTCAACATCCCAGGCTTGGCAGGCCAGGCGCTGACCATGAAATCGTTGGATGATGCGATTGTGCTGCGCAACCACCTCATCGCGAATCTGGAAGAGGCGGACTTTGAGTGTGGGGCGTCGCTCCGTGCGCCCTTACTGAATTACGTCGTGGCCGGCAGCGGCTTCGCCGGGGTCGAGACCGTCGCGGCCATGAATGACTTTCTGCGGGAGGCGCTGCGGTATTTTCCCCATCTGCGGGAAGACATGCTTCGGATCATCCTGGTCAGCGCGGGGAAATTCATTTTGCCGGAACTGGGGGAGAAGCTCGGTGCCTACGCGCAGCGCAAACTCATCGAGCAGAAGGTGGAAATCCATGCGAGCTGTAAAGTCACCGCCGTGACCGACCGCGACGTCACGTTCAGCGATGGGACGACGGTGCCGACCAATACGCTGGTCTGGACCGCCGGCACCCGCCCGCACGCCCTCTTGGACACCTTGCCCTGCCCGAAAACGAAGGGCCGGGTGCTTGTCAACGAGTACCTGGAAGTGCCCGGATGGCCTGGTCTCTGGGCCTTCGGCGACTGTGCGCTCGTGCCGGATCGCAAGACCGGTGGATCCCACCCCCCGACCGCGCAACATGCGCTGCGCGAAGGGAGAGTCGCAGCCCAGAATATCCTGGCCACCCTGCGAGGCGACCAGATGAGACCGTTCCTCTACTCGACGCTCGGACTCCTGGCTCCCATCGGGAGACGGACCGGCGTCGCGAACATTCTCGGCGTGAACTTCTCAGGCTTCATCGCCTGGTGGCTGTGGCGGACGATTTACTTGCTGAAGCTGCCTCGCTTTGAAAAGAAATTGCTCGTGGCCATGGACTGGACTCTTGATGTGCTCTTTTCGAAGGATCTGGTCCACTTTCGAACAAAGCGCTCCCGTATCCCGCACGCGGCAGCCAACCGACCGAAACCTACCGAATCCTTCAAGCCACTCATCATCCACTCGGACTTCGGACTGCCGGCAACTGAGAACGAAGCCTCGCACGGTCCTCCGCGATACGGCTTGCGCCCTGATAGCGACTCCCCTATATAGAGACAGCCGTGATGGTCAGACTCATTTAAGCTGTTCCTTAATAAGAAATACGAAACCGATGACATAATACAACTCCCGTTGAAACGATCTGAACAGATGTCAAACAACAAGGAGGGCCCATGAAGCTTTGAAATCTCAGCGGAGCTGAGCCTATTGTGAGGCGGGTCGATGCGCTGAACGCGGGACATCCTTGCAGGAACAAGTCGCTCCATTGTCGTTCCGCTGAATATTGGAGGGTGCTGATGTGATCCGCCTAGTCCACATAGATGAACCCGCTGACTCGGATATCCTTGTGTTTGGGACAAAAGTACTGATATCGAGCCCCCAAGTTTTCCTCACCGACCAACCCACGCGGCGCAACCTGAACTTTCTTCGTCTCTCCCGCCCTCACCCCGATGTGAAGCGGCACCGAGATGCTTCTGGGGAGCAGCCCTGCGGATTCAGGATCCAACTTTATCTCGGGGATCGCCTCTTCTTCCGGTACCAGCATGAAAAGCCCCCCTACCGCGAATTCGTGATCGATGCCGGTTGAATTTTGAACGACAAACCATAAGGGTTCATTGAGATCCTCTTTCTGGTCGATGACCACAGCGGTAGGGAGCCAGATTTCCGTTTCCCCCATCTCGAAAACACCCTTCTCCTTACCCAGCTCCTGCGCTTCAAACCAGAACTCCTTGGCATGAGCCTCGGGTAGGCCGAGCACATCAATGCACGATGCAAGCGCGGCAATCAAATACATCCAGGGGAAGACCGGCAAGAGTCCCTTGCTTCTCATGACACTCATCATTCTTCGTCACTGCCCCATGCGGGCTATCGCGTGGCTGCGTATATCTTCACATCTTCCTTCAGTGCCATGCGCGTTCGGCAAGGCAGCGGTTAAAGTATGGTGGACGATGCGCCACAGCTGGCGGAACTCTCCCTCGATGTTGGTGCATGGCTTCACCGGAGACAATCGGGAGGGCAAAACGAAGCGCGCCGTACTCATATTCGCGCTTCGTCGATTCTCACGACCAATATTGCGACGCTCTCATGTATCCGAACAGCAAATCCCGCCGCGCCAGAATCCCGACCAGCTTGTTGTTTCGGACCACCGGGACTCGGGTAAGATAGCGGTCCTGGAACAAATCAGCCACTTGGGCGAGTGTCTGGTCCTCCGTCACAGTCACGGGATGGGCGGACATGATTTCCGTGGCAAGCACTTTCCGAAGATCGCGCCCATCGAGCATGGCCTGCAGGAGATCGTATTCCGTCACGATCCCGACCAGTGTGCCGTCCTCTTCCACAACCGGAAGGCTCCCGAAGTTCCGGTGCGTCATCATGTGGGCGATCGTCGAGGCGTCGGTGCGCGCCGTGCATCGCGTGACCGCATCCTGCATCAACTGTCCGACGGTCAAGGTCTTCGGATCCGTCGCTTTCATGAAGAACTCGGTTTGTCTCATAGAGTCCTCACTGTTGTCGTTTTCCCCCGGTGGCGAGATACGTCCTCAACACATCGCGCCTTGCGATGATGCCGACCAGTCTATCCTTGGCGTCCACGACCGGGACACGAATGAGATCGCTTGCCCGCAGCACATGCACCAAGGTTCCGAGCGTCGTTTCCGGTCTGACCGAGTAAGGGTTGGCCGTCATGATGTCCTTCGCCGCAACGGCACCGAGCCGGTGGCCGTCGTCGACGGCTCCCAACAAATCATGTTCGCTGACGATGCCGGTCAATTTCCGCCCGTTCTCTACGACCGGGACAGCCCCGAATCCTTCGATGAGCAGGGAAGCAATCACATCACCCTTCGTCCTCATACGCACGAATTGCACTTCTTTCTCCATCACCTGGCCGACGGTCATGGAATCAAAGTCTCTGACCTTGATCACCTTGTCCCTCTTGTTGCCCCTCTTTGTTTTTGGCATCTTCCCTCCTTACCGATCGTCACACTTCGCTGCCCACATCTTCGCTGCTGAGACAACTTGTCTTTCATCGGCGAGTTGAAGAGTATTTTTCAAGTAAGGATACTCGGTCGACTGGCGCGAATCACCACAGCCGGCTACGTGTCCCTGCTGCAAAACGCCGCAATATTCCCCTGGATTCCAACACAGAGAGCGTCCGTAACCCTTCGAAAGACGACTCATTTTTCTCTCCCTTCTTTCCATACTACAGGCATATCCAATGCAGAACTGATACCCGAAACGATTCCCCCCGAGTCACGGTCTATACGGAAGGAGAGCCGTTATGCGGATCGTATGTGCGGTCGATGGGTCGGAACACTCACAGTGGGGAATACAAGCACTTGAGGCCCTTGCCGGTCGAGAGCCGGAGCATGTGGTGCTTCTGCACATCGTGGACCAACCGACGCTCCGGGCCGCCAAGAACAAGAACCCCGTCGCAGTGAAGCGCGCCCTTGCCGCCATGGAGAAGGCCGGTACCATCGTGCTGCGCGACGCGGCACGATCGGCCCGGCTCGCCCTCGGACAGGCGGTAACCGGACCACGCACAACATTCCAGACCATTCTCACGCATGGCCCGACCGCCCAGACCATTGCGAAAACAGCCCGGCGACTGAAGGCAGACCTCATCTTAATGGGATCGCGCGGCCTGAGCGACATTCCAGGATTCTTGTTGGGCAGTGTCTCTCGAAGGGTGGCAGCGATAGCTTCCTGTCCCCTGTTGGTCGTGAAGCAACCTCTGACCAAACTGCCCAGTGTCGTCCTCGCCGTGGATGGCTCCAGAGCGTCACGCGCCGCCGCCCGATTTCTTCGGTCCCGCATTCTCCCGGAATCCGCTACGGTCACGGTCCTGACATCGGTGGAAAGTCCCGTCACGGACTTCGCTGCGCGCTACCTCTCCGAACCGCAACTGGCGGAATTGAAACGACCGGTCATGGAACGGGCCGCCACGTTGGTCAATACCCTGCGGGACGAGTTCATAAAAGGCGGTTTTTCGGTCGTCACCCAGGTGCAAATGGGCCATGTGATCGACACGATCGTGAAATATGTCGAGACCCACCATGACCAGCTGCTGGTGATGGGCTCCCGCGATTTGACGAAGAGCGAGCGGCTTTATCTCGGAAGTGTGTCCGAAAGTCTGTTGAGACACGCACCCTGTTCGGTCCTGATCGTGCGAGGCGCGCGTGCCTGACTTCGTCTACCACGACATCCACCGGCTTTCGGCCGAGGAAGTCCTGAAGAGACTGGAAAGCGGCAGCGGCGGCCTCTCGCCGAACGAGACGCAGCGACGGCTGGCTCGATACGGACGCAACATTCTCAGCGAACCGAGCCATTTCTCGCTTCTTCGCGGGCTCGTTCGTCATTTCACCCACTTCCTTGCCGTCCTGCTCTGGATCGCCGCAGGCTTGTCCTTTGCGGCGGACTTCATGCGGCCCGGTGAAGGCATGGCGACGTTGGGCTGGGCGATTCTGGGAGTGATCGTGATCAATGCCGGCTTTGCCTTCTTCCAGGAATACAGGGCGGAGCGGGCCGTGCAAGCTCTCCACCGTCTCTTACCGGACAAAGCCTGGGTCAGACGAGGCGGGCAATGGGTCGAAACGGCGCGCAGCGACATTGTGCCGGGCGATGTGCTCATCTTGGAAGAGGGCGAGCGGGTTCCGGCGGATGCGCGTCTGATCGAGGCCATCGGGATGCGGGTGGATAACGCCGCATTGACCGGCGAATCGAAACCGAAACGACGGACTGCCGAAGCCACGGAGGACGGGCACCGGCTCGACCTGCCGAATCTGGTCTTCGCCGGGACCACGATCCTATCGGGGCATGGACAGGCCGTCGTGTTCGCCACAGGCATGCGCACGGAATTCGGCAAGATCGCCGATCTCACGACAACGATCGAGACCGGCCTCAGTCCTCTTCAGAAAGAAATCATCACGGTCACTCGCACCGTCGCCGCGATATCGTTGACGATAGGAGCCGCATTTTTTGTGATCGGCCTCTGGACGGGACTCGGCTTCTGGATCAGCGCCATCTTCGGCATCGGGATCATCGTGGCGAACGTCCCCGAGGGACTGCTCCCGACCGTCACGCTCGCCCTTGCCCTGAGCAGTCAACGCATGGCCAAACGCCGCGCGTTGGTCAAGCATTTACCGTCCGTTGAGGCCCTCGGGTGTACCACCGTGATTTGCACGGATAAGACCGGAACATTGACGGAAAACCGCATGAAGGTGGACCGCTTCTATGCCGATGACCTCATCATTGAATCGCGGGAGAGCTGTTTCTTCGCCCGTGGACGGTTGGTCAGCACGGCGGACGCCGAACGATGGCGGCCCTTTTTTGATGCGCTCCTCCACTGCCACAATGCCAAACGAGTCCGCCGGCCGGACGGACACACCGTCGTCACCGGCGACCCCACGGAGGTCGCCCTCCTGGAATTTGCCGTCGAGCACGGGTTGGCCCACCGGCCGCCCTTACGACGCATGGGAGAGCTCGCCTTCGACGCCGACCGGAAGCGGATGAGCACCCTGCATTGGGCCGACGGACGGCTCGTGGCGTTCACCAAGGGTGCGCCGGAGTCCGTGCTGGCGTCTTGCACGAGCATCCGGCTCCATGATGACATCAAACCCCTGACGTCGGACGAACGCACACGCATTCTGAACCAAAGCCGTCTCTTCGCCGAACAAGCCTATCGGGTGCTCGCCGTGGCCATGAGGGATGTCGCCCACCAACCCGAGCACATCGAAGTGGAGACGATCGAAACCGACCTGACGTTTCTGGGCTTGGTGGCCATGATGGACCCTCCGCATCGTGAGGTGCCGCAGGCGATCGTCAAGTGCCGGCAAGCCGGCGTTCGAGTCATCATGATCACGGGCGACCATCCGCTCACGGCGCTGGCCGTTGCACGAAAAATCGGTCTCGCGCCGAATCAAGTCACCGCGCCCCCGCCGACGACGTTTGTCCCGGTCATCGAGGGAGCGCAGCTCGATACCATGAACGATGAAACTCTTCAACGGCTGCTGACGCCGTCCCACCTCAACGAACCGGATCCGGTCTTCGCCCGCATGGCGCCTCGGCACAAGATGCGGATCGTCTCCATCCTCAAAGAGATGGGAGCAGTGGTCGCCGTCACGGGTGACGGCGTCAACGACGCCCCGGCCCTCAAGAAGGCCGACATCGGCGTCGCGATGGGTATTGCCGGGACGGACGTGGCGAAAGAAATCGCGGACATCATTCTCCTCGACGACAACTTCGCGACGATCGTGAACGCCATTGAAGAAGGGCGAACGGTCTATGACAACATCCGCAAATTCACCAGCTATGTGCTGGCCAGCAATGTGCCGGAAGTGGTGCCTTACCTCGGCTACGGTTTCATCGGGATACCGCTGGCTCTGACGATCCCACAAGTTCTGGCGGTGGATCTGGGAACCGACATGATTCCCGCTCTAGCCCTCGGCACCGAGCGACCCCTTGCCGGCGTCATGGATGTTCCACCGCGTCCTCGGACCGAACGACTTCTGAATCTTCCTATTTTATTGCGGACGTATCTGTTCCTCGGAGCCATCGAAGCCATGATCACGATGGGCGGGTTCTTCCTCTATCTCTCCAGTCAAGGGTGGACCTGGGGTACTCCCCTGGATTGGTCCGCTCCTTTATATAGAGAAGCCACAACCGTGACCTTCGTCGGAATCGTCCTGGCTCAGGTCGCGAATGTGTTTGCCTGCCGTTCGGATCGTCTCTCCATCAGGCGGCTCGGATGGTTCACGAATCCGCTGATCGTGTGGGGAATCGTCACGGAGCTGATTCTCCTGACGCTCATTACCTATACGCCGGTCGGAAACGACATCTTCGGAACCAGTCCTTTGCCGCTCTGGATCTATGGCCCGCTCGCGCTAGGGGCCGTGGTACTGTTGCTGGCCGAGGAAGGGCGTAAGATAATCGTGAACAGGCGCCATCGCCGGATGAATGCCGGAATGGCCCCCACATCATGACCGACCATCATCAGGACCCCACTCACCATGCTTCCGGGACTGAAATCGTTCCGGCTCACGTCCCCGTGACACCGGCGCCTCATCGACCCCCATCCATGCCTGAAGAGAAAGCACCGACTTCAATCGTCGTGTTTCCCACAGGATCGAAACGATCGCGTCTGCCCTGGCTCATCGGAACGGCCATAGTCCTCGCCATCGTCGGAGGAGGTCTATGGTACTGGGGAATCTCCGGTGCTCCGCCCGTTCAATACAAGACCGCCGTCGTCGACCGGGGACCGATCACCGCGATCGTGACCGCGACAGGCACGATCAATCCGGTCGTCTCGGTGCAGGTCGGCAGTCAGGTTTCCGGCAAGGTCTCTCAACTCTTCGCGGACTTCAACTCGCAAGTCATAAAGGGACAGGTGCTGGCGCAGATCGATCAAAAGCCGTTCAAGGCCCGTTTGAGCCAAGCGCGTGCCGCCGTGAAAAGCGCCAAAGGGAACCTTGCAAAAGCCAAAGTGCTTGCCACGCAGCGCAAACGAGAGTTCGACCGCATGGCGGCGCTGCGGCCGCAGGCCTACGTCTCGCAGGCGGACGTGGATCTCGCCGACACGAATTATCGAGACGCGGCGGCCAATGTCGAGGTGCTGCAAGCCCAGTTGGATCAGGCCCAGGCGGCGCTGGCTTCGGCGGAATTGGACCTCGGGTATACGACGATCTACTCCCCGGTGGACGGCATCGTGGTGTCCAGGAACGTGGATGTCGGCCAAACGTTGGCGGCGGCCTTCCAAACCCCGATCCTCTTCGTGATCGCTCAAGACCTCACTCGGATGCAGGTCAATGCGAACGTCAGCGAATCGGACATCGGGGGCGTCCGGGAAGGGACGGAAGCCCACTTCCGCGTGGACGCTTATCCCAAGCAATTCTTCGAAGGCGTGGTGACACAGGTCCGCAACGCTCCCATCAACATTCAGAACGTCGTCACCTATGATGTCGTCATCACGGTGAGCAATCCGGACTTGAAACTGAAGCCGGGCATGACGGCGAATGTCACCATCGTCACGGCGCAAAAAGACAACCCCTTGCGTGTGCCGAACGGCGCGCTCCGATTTCGGATGCCCAACGTCCCCATCGACAAGAAAACCTCAAGGGTCTGGGTGCTCGATCAAAACAATCAGCCGCGCCAAGTGGAGGTGACGACCGGGATTGCCGATTCTCTTTCCACCGAGATCGTGGGGAGCTCGTTGAATCCAGGAGATCGCCTCATCGTCGGCATTGAATCGGAAGAAGAGCAGGCCCAAAAGAAGTTGCCGCCGGGATTCGAACCGGGTCGAGGCATGAGATAAAAAACCGTTTGTTTGGTTCATCCGGTTTGTGTCGTGTTTGTCCTAACCGAGTAAACCAAACAAACAAAATAAACCCCATCAACCGAGGTCAATGTCTTTTTTGTGGCTCACCGTTCTTTCCGCGTTCCGCGTTCTCCGGCGTAATCCCATGCGCGCCGGATTGACCATGCTGGGCATCATCATCGGAATCGGCGCGGTCGTGGCCATGGTCGGGCTGGGTCAGGGCGCGACGGCCTCCGTCCAGGCTGAAATCTCAAGTCTCGGCACCAACGTCCTCATCATCGTCCCCGGCGCAACCACCGTCGGCGGCGTTCGCGGCGGTCTCGGCTCCGTCTCAACCCTGACCGTCGATGACGCGCAGGACATTGAGAAGAAAGCCGTAGGGGTCGCCGGCGTCATGTACGCGACTCGTTCAGTCCTTCAAGTCATCCGGGAAAATAAAAACTGGAGCACGGCGGTTCTGGGCACCACTCCGGAATTTCAGGATATTCGGAATTGGCCGGTGGCCGAGGGAAACTTTTTCACCCAGTCGGATATGGATTCGGCCGCGAAGGTCGCGGTGCTGGGCAAAACCGCGGCTCAAAATCTCTTTGAAATCGGTGAGGACATCGTCGGGGGAGAAATCCGCATCAGAAATGTGCCGTTGCGCGTCATCGGGATTTTGGCCCCGAAAGGTCAGTCCGTCTCAGGGCAGGATCAGGACGACATCGTGATCCTGCCCTTTACGACGGCGGAGCGCAAGGTACTCGGCACGCAGTTCTTGGGGACGGTAGGGATCATTATCGTCGCCATGCAGAGCCGCCATGACATCCCGGCGGCGGTGGACGACATCAAGGATTTGCTGCGCGCGCGACATCGGCTGCATTCCTCCGAAGAGGATGACTTTACCATCCGAACGATGGAAGATCTCGCCAAGACCATGGCCAGCGCCAGTCGGACCATGATGCTCATGTTGATGGGCATCGCATCCATTTCACTGTTCGTCGGCGGCATCGGCATCATGAACATTCTGCTGGTCTCGGTGACGGAACGGACGAAAGAGATCGGCCTGCGCATGGCCGTCGGCGCGAAACGTGCGCATATCTTGCTGCAGTTTTTGATCGAGGCGATCATCATGACGGCGATCGGCGGAGTGCTGGGAGTGGCGTTCGGCATAGGCAGCGCCAGGTTGCTGACTCACGTCATCGGCTGGCCGACGATCGTCAACGTGCCCGCCGTCGCGGCCGCCTTTTTGTTTTCCTTGGCCGTCGGCGTCTTTTTCGGGCTCTATCCGGCCAATAAAGCCTCGAAACTGAACCCCATCGAGGCGCTGCGCTACGAATAATCGAGCCGAAGCATATGGAAAGGCGAATCCACGCATTCTGGAGCATGCCAGTCGAGGAGGCGCTTCGCCATGCAGAGACGAAGCCGGACGGCCTGACGGCGGATGAGGCGCGAACGAGGCAAGCCTCGTACTCTTCGTCCCGGATCAAGCCTCATCGTGACACTCATCCCCTGACGATCCTGGCGGCGCAGTTCCGCAGTCCGATCATTCTGATACTAATCGCCGCCGCCTTGATCTCCCTCTTCCTGTCCGATTCGACCGACGCGGCCATCATTTTGGCGATCATCGTCATGAGCGCCTTGCTCGGATTCTGGCAAGAGCACGGGGCGGTGCAAGCCGTGTCGGCATTGCTTGCCCTGGTCCATGTTACAACGGAGGCGTGGCGGGACGGGCAAAAGGTGGAAGTCCCTCTCCACGACATCGTACCAGGCGATATCGTCGATCTTACGGCCGGTTCCAGCATACCGGGAGACGGTCTGCTTCTTGAGACCAAGGACCTCTTCGTCGATGAAGCGGCTTTGACCGGCGAAAGTTTTCCCACGGAAAAACATATCGGCGTGTTGTCCGAAGCGACCCCTTTGGGCCGGAGAACCAACAGCGTCTTTATGGGAAGCCATGTGGTGAGCGGCCATGGCAAGGCCGTGGTCCTCTCTATCGGCAAGGAGACGGAGTTCGGTCGTCTGACCCATCACGCCATGCTCCGACCCCCTGAAACCGACTTCGAAAGGGGGATGCATCGATTCGGTTACTTATTGATGGAAGTGACCTTGCTGCTTGTCTTGGCGATCTTCGCGATCAACGTGTTTCTCCATCGCCCGGTGCTGGACTCCTTTTTGTTTTCGATGGCGCTTGCCGTGGGACTCACGCCGCAGCTGTTGCCCGCCATCATCAGCGTGAATCTTTCTCACGGCGCGAAACGGATGGCTCAACAGAAGGTCATCGTCAAGCGGCTCGCATCCATCGAAAATGTCGGGAGCATGAACGTGCTCTGTTCGGACAAGACGGGGACGCTGACCGAGGGCGTCATGCGCTTGCATGCGGCCGTGGATCTCAACGGCGCCCCGAGCGATCGCGTCCGCCTGCACGCCTATCTCAACGCCGCCTACGAGACCGGCTTCATCAACCCCCTGGATCACGCCATCAGGACACAGTGCGCGTACGACCTATCCGTGTACAAGAAGCTCGACGAAGTGCCGTACGATTTCGTGCGCAAACGGCTGTCCATCCTGGCCGCCACCCCGTCGTACCATGTGCTGATCACCAAAGGGGCCGTCGAGCAGGTGCTGGCGGTGTGCTCGCATGTGGAAGACTCCGAGGGGAATTCCGTTCCCATTACGGTGCGCCTGGAAGAGATCCGAGGACTGTATCAAGGTCTCAACGAAGAGGGATTTCGCACGCTCGGCCTGGCCTATCGTGACATGAGCCGCACGTCGCAGATCGGCAAAGACCATGAAGAGAAGATGGTATTCCTCGGCCTATTAGTCTTCTCCGACCCCATCAAAGCCGACATGGCTGATACGGTCGCTTCCTTGAGGCGGCTGGGGGTCGTGCTCAAGATCATCACGGGAGATCACCGGTTGGTTGCGGCCCATGTCGGGAAGCAAGCCGGTGTCGACCATGGGCGTGTGCTGACGGGACAGGACCTTCGCCGAATGACGGACGACGCGCTCGCCAGGAGAGTCAATGACATCGACGTGTTTGCGGAAGTGGAACCGAATCAAAAGGACCGAATCATTCGCGCGCTGAAACGGGCGGGCAACGTCGTAGGGTACATAGGCGACGGCATCAACGACGCACCGGCTTTGCACGCGGCGGATGTCGGCATTTCCGTCGACAGCGCCGTCGATGCGGCAAAAGATGCCGCCGACATTGTGCTGCTGGAAAAAAATCTTGCCGTACTCATAGACGGAGTCCGGCAAGGACGAACGACGTTCGCCAACACGCTCAAGTATGTGTTCATGGCGACCAGCGCCAACTTCGGCAATATGTTCAGCATGGCCGGTGCGTCCCTGTTCCTGCCGTTTCTTCCGCTTTTGCCGAAGCAAATTCTCTTAACGAACCTGTTGACCGACATCCCCGAAATGACCATTGCGACCGACCGCGTCGATCATGAGTTGATCGATCAGCCGAAGCGCTGGGACATCGGATTCATCCGAAAATTCATGCTCACGTTCGGGTTCGTCAGTTCGCTTTTTGATTATGTGACGTTTGGCGCGTTGCTGTTCGTGCTCCACGCTTCGGAGGAACAATTCAGGACCGGATGGTTCGTGGAGTCGGTCATCTCCGCCTCGGCCATCGTCTTAGTCATTCGCACGAGGCGGACCTTTTTCACCAGCACGCCGGGACCGCATCTTGCCATGGCTACCCTCGCCGTCGGGGGGACAACGCTTCTCCTGCCCTACCTGCCGATCGCCGCGACGCTCGGATTAACTCCGATGCCGCCGTCTTTTCTCCTGCTGTTGGCCGCGATCCTAGCGGGCTATATCGCGACGGCTGAATTCGTGAAACGGCGTTTTTATCGAAATGGATGAGGAGAGGGCGGATCGACGCCGATCATCCCGCTTCCGAAAGCTCACCCCGAATCGACCGCCCATCGGAGTCATACGTACCGCTCCGGATTCGGCGGCATAGATGAACCCAGGGAATTACCTAGGTGACCTGGGAATGTCCTAAGAGTTAAATAGCATTGGTGGAGCTGGAAGAAGAAAGCTCACTTCATAAGATGTGTCATTGTTCACAGTCATAGTGCCGATAGGTTGATCAATCGGATAACAAGAGAGGAGCGAGACATGAATGCAGAGCAATTTAAAGGGAAGTGGGCTCAGTTCAAGGGAGAAGCCAAACGTCAGTGGGGCAAGCTGACGGATGACGATATGACGGAGGCCGAAGGGAACTATGACAAGTTTATCGGGCGAGTGCAGGAGCGTTACGGTGACAAGAAGGAAGAGGTCATGAAGTGGACGAAGGACTGGTTTGAGAAGCAGAGTACCGCCCAGTCCGGACCGCAGAGATAAGGTCGGTCCGTCCTGATTTGAAGGCCCTAAAAGTCGGGTTGACCAATAATGACAATACCGTCGAAGGTCAATCAGTACTGAACCGAGGAGGCTACTATGCTGAGCTGGGCGGTTACATTCTTGGTCATCGCGATTATCGCGGGCGTGCTCGGATTATCGGGAGTCGCCGGGACAGCAACGAGCATTGCGTATGCGTTGTTCGTTATTTTTATCATCTTGGCGCTGATCGGCTTCTTCACCGGTCGGAAGCCGGTTGCCTGACAATATGGAATAAGATGGCGCCGAGAATATTGTCGTGGTGTAGTCCTTCCCTGCCGTAACGGCAGGCACCCGGCGACGCGCGCGCGTCGCCGGGACTGCTCTTATAACTGCACTGATGGTCGACAGACCGTTAGTAAAAAACGATCACATCTTATAAGACCGAATATCGAGGAGATAGTCTTCAATGGCTTGCGTAGCAAGCTCATAACACTCACAGCTCACATCTTTCAGTTTTCCAATGTTGACCAATTCCACTTTACCGTAGCTATACCGGACCATGTCGTTGCGTTGAAACGCCGACAGCGCTTCCGTCACCGTGACCCGTTGGGATCCCAGTTGATCGGCAAGGAATTCATGGGTGAACGGGAACACGATCTCGCCTGTCCGATAATGGTGCGCCAACAGCCACCGAGCCAACCGTTGCTCGACGGAGTGCCATTGACTGCAGCCGACGGAAATCACCGCATGGCGGAACAGCAGGGCGCTACAACGCCGAACCATCCTGGTAAATACGGGCAAGGCGGGAAGCAGGCCGGCGAGTACGGCCGTATCCACACACAAGCTCGCGCCGCCGATCTGCACGATGGTATGCGTGGGTGAAGCCGTCACTCCGTTCAACACATCCGGACAGAAACACCCTTCCTTTCCGACGACCGCCACCTCAAGCACACGGCCGCTTTGCTCCATATCCATCACGCTGATGGCGGCGTCAAGCGGAAAGTACAGGCGCCGCAACGGACTGCCGACGAGGTTCAGTTCCTCTTTCGTATACAGCATGATGAGTTTGACGTGCGGACTCAACGTCTGCTTTTCGGCGACAGGAAGCATGGTCAGGAGCTGATGCCGGTCGAATTCCGAAGTCATGGCACAAGAGCGTACAACATGAGAGAGAGCTTTTACTAGGGTATGCCCCAGGTGAGGAGGAGAAACTTTACGTACCGGCCTGGCGCCCCAAGGTTCTTTTTCTTCCGATGAGGTAGCATTCACAGACGATCGCCACCAGACGCTCCCGAGTTTCTACCCGGATGGCTCCCCGACCGCGCTGAATCAATCCCGCCGTTTCGAAATCATTGAGGACCTGCACGATGCTCTGGCGATACACGCCCAAAATGCCCGCCAGCATTTCCTGGGTCACCGGGATTTCTGTCGTGCCGCTTTTATCCATCGCGGTCAACAACCAGCGCGCGCATCGCTGCTCCAAAGAATGCAGTCGATTGCATGTCACCGAGAGCGCCAGTTCAATGAACAGCAGACTCAAATATCGGTGCAAGGAGCGAGCGACCGACAAGCTCGAATCGGCGGCGGTGATAAACGCCTCGCTCTTCATTCGAACCACCGACCCCGGAATAACGGTCATGACTTTCGTCAATGCGCCATGCTCGCGGGTCGCCACGTTGTTCAGAAGGGCGCTCATGCCGGTGAAGCCTTCACGCCCGACCATGGTCAACTCCACCGTCGAGCCGTCCGAAGTCGGCATGAGCATGGACATGAGGGCCGTGATGGGAAAGTAGATGAACCGAACGGGCTCACCGGCCTGGTGCAGCACTTCTTTGGCATCGACCTCCCGAATTTGCATGTGCGGGATGAGCTTGGAGAAGTCGTCGAGCGGAATGTATTGCAATACCGAATTGTTCCGGGCATATCGCGCGACATCCACTAAGGCTTCTCCCTTGCAGAACGGCGAGAATAGCCCAGAACGTTCGTGGATTCTGTCGTCTGGCAGACATTGTTCATTCCCACATGAAGTCGTGACATGAACTAATTATTCTTGCGTCATGCCGACGGTGATTGACTCCATAAAACTTGAATTTATCTGCCAAGCAGATTAGCCAAGCGGATCGATTGATAGGCTTTCTTAATTCACAATAGACATCTTTGAAGAATACCGTTCCCGTCATCGGGGTACGTTTCAGTGGCCGGTGCATAGGGGTGTCTTTTGTCGCCTAGGCGACAGACTCTCGCGGGACAATAAGAGTAGTATGGCAACCCCCGGGGTAAGGCCCTATAAAAATACCTATCCTTCACAACGAGAGTATTGATGTAACGGCGGTCGAGGCAACAAGGCGGGACAGGCCTGGATTCTCTGATCAGGAGGAAACCAATGATTCCGCTGCGGAAAGAGGTTCGAGACTTCGCGCGGTCATGCGAGAAACTCCTTTCACTTCACATGGCGACCGGTGATGAACCGTTAAGCGAGGACGAGCGTCACCTGATCATCTATTATTTGGACGAACTCAGACAGTTGACCACATCGGTCAATGCCATCCCAAAATCGTAAAGGAGCCGGGCGAGAATCAATCGCTCCGTAATACGGTATTGATCTTTCCCCAAAGCATGCCGTAAGAGATTAGGGGACTTCATAAGATCGTAAGGTCAAAGAAGCCCATGTCACCCTCTTCCAATCCTCGTCCGCCGGGTGCCAACCTCGCGCCCTACCGCGCAATCTTCGCCAATGCAACCGACGGCATTGCGATCATCGACAGGGAGGCCACGTACATCGAACAAAATCCGGCGCATCGCATCATGCTGGGCTACTCGGACGAGGATTTGATCGGCCGGACACCGGCTCTCCATCTTGGAGAAGAGGTCTTCCAAAGAATGGCGAAGGAATTGACCGAGACCGGACGTTTCCAGGGAGAGGTGCGATCGCGTCGGAAAGACGGGCGATGGATCGATATCGCCCTGTCGGCCTTCGGCATTTACGACGACAAAAGAGAAGTCCTGTGTTACGCCGAGGTGAAACGAGACATCACGGCGCGCAAGCAGGCGGAAGAGGCGATGGCGCGGCAGGCGCAATTATTGCGACTCTCTCACGACGCCATTCTCGTGTGGCGGCTCGACGGCACGATCGTGAGCTGGAATCGAGGCGCAGAAGAACTCTACGGGTTCACCGAGAGCGAAGCCGTCGGTCGCGCCGCTCATGAGTTGCTCCAGACCATCCATCCGGTTCCATGGCCCGACATCGAATCTGCCCTGCGCCGGCACAGTCGATGGGAGGGAGAGCTCCGTCATCGCACCAAGGACGGCCGGGAGGTCATTGTCTCCGCCCGTCATCAGCTGATTGTCGACGCCGACGGCCGCTTCTACGTGTTGGAGACGAATCGCGATATCACCGAGAGCGAGCGGGTGGAGCAAGATCTGCGCGCGGCTCGCGATACGTTCCGCCATCTCGTCGAACAGTCCCCTTTCGGGGTGTACGTGGTCAACGCGGACTTTCGCCTGGTCCAGGTGAGTGCCGGAGCCCGGAAGGTGTTTCAAAATGTCCGGCCTCTGCTGGGGCGGGATTTTGCCGATGTCCTGCGTCATATTTGGCCGGAACCGTTCTCCGGCGAGGCCATCGGTCTGTTCCGACACACGTTGGAAACCGGTGAGCCGTACCATGCACCCGCCACCGTCGAGCGGCGACGCGACAGCGGTGAAGTGGAATCATATGATTGGAAAATCGAACGTCTCATGCTGCCCGACGGACGGTGGGGCGTGGTGTGCCATTTTTACGATCTCTCCGAACGTCAACGGTATGAAGAGGCACTGAAGGACAGCGAAGCCCGGTTCCGCGACATGGCGGACAACCTGTTGCAGTTCGCCTGGATGGCGGACCCCAAGGGCTGGATCTTCTGGTACAACCGACGCTGGTTCGACTACACAGGCACGACGTTGGAGCAGATGCAGGGATGGGGGTGGAAAGCGGTTCATCATCCGGATCATGTCGATCGTGTCGTCGCCCGCATTCAACGGTCATGGGATACCGGTGAAATTTGGGAGGATACGTTCCCGTTGCGGGGACGCGACGGACAATATCGATGGTTCCTTTCCAGAGCGGTGCCGATCCGAGACGCCGACGGCAACATTACCCGCTGGTTCGGCACGAATACCGACATTACCGACCTGCGCGAGGCCCAGCAGGCGCAAGCGCGCTTGGCTGCGATCGTGACGTATTCCGACGACGCCATCATCAGTAAAGATCTGAACGGTATCATTATGAGTTGGAATCGCGGAGCCGAACGCCTGTTCGGTTACACCGAGCAGGAGGCGATCGGTCGGTCGGTCACGATGCTCATGCCATTGGAACGCATGAATGAAGAGCCGGAAATCCTCGCCCGCATCAGGCGCGGAGAGTCGATCGAGCATTATGAGACCGTTCGGCGCCGCAAGGACGGCACATTGTTGGATATCTCCCTGACCGTGTCCCCCATCAAGGATGACGAAGGTCGAATTATCGGGGCGTCCAAGGTGGCGCGCGACATCACCGACCGCAAACGGCAGGAAGAGGAACTGCGCCGGTGGAAGGATGAGCTGGGGACCCGCGTGCAAGAGCGGACTGAAGAGTTGCTGGCGACGCAAGCTCGGTTGATGAAGATGACCTCGCAACTGAGCCTGACCGAGCAACAGGAGCGTCGTAAGCTGGCCCGTGAGCTGCATGACTATCTGGCGCAGATGCTCGTCGTGGGCCAGATGAAAACCGGCATGCTGGAGAAGCAGGTTCCACCCAATCCGGCAAGCACGGGCCTCTTGCAGGATTTGGGCAAGGTGTTTCAAGAGGCGTTGACCTATACGCGCACCCTGATCGCCGAGCTGAGTCCTCCGTCGCTCGAAGATTCCGGTTTGCCCATCGCGCTGAAGTGGCTGGCTGAGCGATTTGCAAAGGACGGGTTCAAGGTGGATGTGCAGGTGGATTGTGCCTCCATCCCGTTGCCTGAAGAACAGTCGGTCGTGGTGTTTCAAGCGGTGCGCGAGCTGCTGTTCAACGTGATGAAACACGCGGGTGTCGACCAGGCGACGGTGACCGTGACGCCGGACCAGGATAACTCCTTGCGGGTTGCCGTGACGGATCACGGCAAGGGATTGAGTCCGGATGCATTGCAACGCTCCGCTCAGCCCGGCCATCTGGGACTCATCAGCGTGCGGGAACGTTTTCGAGCGATGGGCGGCCGAGTCGATGTGGAATCTCGGCCTGGTCAAGGCACGACGGTCACACTGAGGCTGCCGTTGACAAAGAGTGCTGAGACAAAAGTGCTGAGTCCTAAGTTGCCGGAAATGCAAAGCTCGGCACTCAGGACTCAGCACTCAGCACTTCCGAAGCAAGCGGTCATCCGTGTTCTTCTGGTGGACGACCACAAGCCGGTGCGTCAGGGGTTGCGGGATCTCTTGGCCTCGGACGATCGAATCCGCGTCGTCGGCGAGGCAGGCACGTGCGAGGAAGCGCTGATGCTGGCTGCGAACTTGGTCCCCGACGTGGTCGTCACGGACATCAATCTGCCAGACATGGACGGCATCGAAGCGACGAAGCGCTTCAAAACACTTCATCCGCAGACGGTGGTGATCGGGCTTTCTGTCCACACGGAAGAGCACATGAAACGCGAGATGGTTTCAGCGGGTGCCGAGACGCTGTTGTCCAAGGAATGGGCCGCGGAAGAGCTCATCGCCATGATCGTCAAATGCCGCGATGAACGATTACGTGAACCTCCAGCCGCTACGCTTCAAGTACCGCGATAATCCGTTGAGCTTGTCGAGCTCATCGAAGAACTCATCGCGAACGGGATTTCGAAGCCATTTACATGGTAAGCACGACTTCCACCTCGCCGACGCGGCGGGCCGCTCTCAAGGCGACTTCATTCTCATGGCGGTCAAGCACGAGGTCGAGACGGGCGGTTCCGACGGAGAGATTCCGAATCTCGACCCGTTCAAGGAAAGGCGGCAACACGGGACGATCGAAACTCACCAGACGATGCGGGGCGTCGATTCGTAAGCCCAGACAGGCTTGGAGCAGCAGGAAGCCGGCACCGGCCGCCCACGCTTGCGGTGAACAGGCCGTCGGATAGAGCGTGGGGCTTTCCCCCGCCCGCCGAGAAAATCCACAGAACAATTCGGGCAGCCGATGGAGTTCGATAAAGAGGCTGGCGTCGAAGATACCCGTCAAGACCTTCATCGCTCCTTGCTTATAGCCGTACGCCGCCATGCCGGCCGCGATGATGGCGTTATCGTGAGGCCACACCGACCCGTTATGGTAGGACATCGGGTTGTACCGTGCCTCAGAGGTCGCGATCGTGCGGATACCCCATCCGCTGAAACACCCTTCGCTCAACAGTGCGCGTGCCGTACGTACCCCGCGCTCCTTCTCGGCAATGCCGCCGTAGAGACAATGGCCGGCGTTTGAGGAACGTACGCGGCAAGGCCGTCCCTTCCCGTCCAACGCAAGGGCATACGAGTCCAGTTCCTTGCACCAGAACGCCCGCTCGAATCGATCGCGAAGTGAGTCCGCTTCTTTCAGCAATCGATCGGCGTGATCGGAATCCCCCAAAATCCGAGCCAGGTCCGCCGCCGTTCGTTTGGCTCGATAGACGTACGCCTGGACCTCGCAGAGCGCAATCGGCCCTTCGGCAGCCGTCCCGTCGGCATGGAAAACGGCATCGTGAGAGTCCTTCCATCCTTGATGCACCAGTCCCTTGTCGGTCCGCCGAGCGTAGGTCGTGAAACCCATACCGGTCGGATCGCCGTACTGATCGATCCACTGCAGGGCCAGCTGAATGTGCGGCCAGAGCGCCGTAAGAAATCCGCGATCGCCGCTCCGTTCGTAATATGCGCCCGCCAGCACGATGAACAACGGCGTGGCGTCGACACTCCCGTAGTATCTGCCGAACGGAATTTCCCCGAGTGCCGCCATCTCGCCCTGCCGCGTCTCGTGCAAAATCTTGCCGACCTCCGCATCCTGTTCCGGCCGATTCTCCGTCGCCTGAGTCGCGGCCAGAAAGCCGAGAACGCCACGGGCGAGAGCGGGATTCATCCACAGCATTTGCAATGCGGTAATAATCCCGTCTCGCCCGAACGGGACGCTGAACCAGGGCACGCCGGCATAGGGATAGAGTCCCTGCGGTGTCTCCGAGACCAACATGTGGAGATCGGCCATCGACCGGTTCAACCAGTGATTGAATTGTTCATTCGACGTGTAGATATGAGCATCGGAGGATTTGGCTTTCTGTAACGCGCGAAAGGCTTCCCCATGGGCACGGTCGTAGGAGAGAAACGTCCGACTCCGCCGTTGCTTGATTTCGCAGGAAATCGAGATCTCCCACGCCATGTCGGCGTGTGGAGGAATGTTCGCCTCGATCTTCAACCCATCGGACGTGACCCGCTTCGGCGTCGGAGAGCATTTGATGGAAGTCCGACGGACGATCTCATCGAGCCCTTTATATCCAAGCACCAGTCCGGTCTTCGATCGAACGGTGTTCAGCTTCCATCCGCGACGAGGCCGCTGTCGACCCCGCGCTTCGAAGAGGTCGGCAAAATCCGCATCCATGGCGACCATGAGCCGGAGGGGAAATTTTTCCACTCCGTAGTTATGAACCCGGATGCGCTCGTAACAGGTCCCTTGCCAGAGAAACCGGGTACGGCACAGATGGAGCGTGCCGCGCGGCACCGGCCGTTGCTCATCCAGCATCATGTCCGCGTTGGTGAGATCGATCCGAACGAGCGCATTGTCGTCCTTCGTCTTTGCGCTGAGCAACATCGGACGCTCCTCCCCGAGCGAGAGTTCGAATCGGGAGAGGAACCGCGTCCCTTCATGATAGAGACCCTGCGGGCCCGGCAAAACTTCATGGATATCGCCATACCGATCGAACACTGCGAAGGTTTCACCCTGCTTCAACGCTTCCGTGCGGCCTTCGGCCAAGGAGGATGATGCGAGGATATAATATTGATCCTTCAATCTGATAACGTCGTTCATGAATGATTCCCTTCAACAGGATGCTGAAAAAGTCCGCCAGCGGCGTTCTCGCAAGACTGCCGCCTCACCATCTCGGCGGCGTTCACATACGTGCCGCGCTTTATTCAGCGCGGCGTGAACCTCAGGGGCTCAACGTGCCACCGGGAAAGAGCTGCAAAGCAGCTCGGGGCGGTGGGTGAAAAATGATTGCGCCTCGCCCTCTAAGACACTGGGCGCTCACCGACTCGCTCGCCTCGCGGCGAAGCCGAAGGCGCCCGTCCGCAGACGTGACGCTCATTATTCTTCGCGTCGCGGACCTCGCTGCGGCCTTGCTGGACAGCCTTTTTGAGCATCCTGAAGTTATTCTGCGTTAACATCATACAGGCAAATCAGCCAAATGTTGGCATCAACAGAGTTTTCACGCGGCCTGTTAATGCACGGCGCTGGATCGGCTCATGCGCGCGGCGACCAGACTCGTCACCAACATCACGAGGCCGAGCCCGTATACGCCGGTTTCCACACTCTGTTGTTCCATGATCCATCCGAATGCAGAAATTCCCCCGATGGCGGCCGTCATCGCGCCTGTTCCATAGAATCCCAAGACTCGTCCGATCATCCGCCTCGGTGCGAGTTCTTGAATGATGCCCCACGCAATCGGGGTAAAGGCTCCCATCCCACAGCCGATCAAACCCATGAGGAGACCGGCCGTATAAAGATCAGTCGTTCTGGTCAACACGCAAAGGGCAGCCGCGCTCAACACACTGGTACCCATGATCAGACGCATTCGATCCTTGATCATCCAGTCGGTCGCCCACAAGAGCCCGATCGATGTGATGAAAAGCCCGACGCCGACCGCGGACCATAAATACCCGATCTCTACCGGGCCCAGTCCCAGCATTTTCCGTGCGAACACAGGGAAGAGCGCGGTCAACGCGCTGGTGCCGAACGTATAGAGAGCGGCGGTGCCGGTCAAGAGTAAGATCGTCGGTTGGATGACGACACTATAGCGAAATCCTTCAACCAGATCTTGCAGCATCGTCGGTCGCGCAGCCCGTGACGGAACCTGTGGCGCAGAGTTCTTGAAGCGGACCAACGTGAGGCACGCGGCAGAAATCATGTACGTGGCGGCGTTGAGGCATAGGACCTCTTGTGATCCGTACGCGGCAATGCCTAAGCCGCTCAGCGCGGGACCGAAAATAATGCCGAGGCTGGTCGTGCTTTGGAGAAGCGCATTGCCGGCCGTGAATTGGGTTTTAGGAACCAACGAAGGTATGGCGGCGGTGAGAGCCGGACCGAACACCGCCGTCGCAATGGCGTGCAAGAGGACCAAGATATAGAGCACGGATACCGTAAAGGATTCCACGGGAATGAGGCAGGGAATCAACCCGATCAACAACGCGCGCAGTATATCGCTGGTGATGAGCAGCACCTTTTTCGGAAGCCGATCGACGTACACGCCGATGATCGGACCCAACACAATCGGAGGGATCGTCTGCAGCAGGCCGATGACGGACGTTTTGATGGGCGACCCGGTGACGGCATAGACAAACCACAGGAGCGCCAGTCTTGAGATGCCGTCTCCTATCTGTGAGATAAATTGTCCGGACCAGACAAGTCCGAAATCACGGGTCAGGAGCAGTGGACGATCCTGGGTTGAGATGCTGTCTGCGTTCTGCACCATAGGGGGAGAGTAGGGCAAGGGGCCGAAGCGGCCTTGCATCAGCTCTCGCCCTCCAGCCGTATCTTTTCGGTGTTCACTGCTCGGACACCGGGCACTTGACGGGCCGTCTCAGCGGCTTCGAGAGCCGTGACCTGGAAACGCACCGTTCCGTTGAGCTGAACGACACCGTCCTCAGTCTTCACTTCGAAGTTGGCTGCTTTCAGGGTCGCGCTTTTGGAGAAACGTTCTTTGATCAAGGTCGTGAGGGTTTCATCTTGTTTCTTCAACAGCGTCTTCGCAAGGTCTTTCTCGACGGCAAGCTGGTTGACCACGGCCTTGACACCCGGGACGGCTTGCGCGATTTCTGTCGCAGCCGTTTTTTCTTCTTCGGTCGAGACACGTCCTGCCAGGGTCACGGTTTGCTGGTCGTCTCCCACTTCAATCTCGTAGCGGAACAGTCGTGGATCCCCCATCAGCGCAAGCTTGACCGACAAAATCAGTGAACCTAGGGGCCTTTTGGCGGTCTGTTCTTTTTCTTTTTCTTTTTCCTTACTCTCAGATTCAGCCGGTTGTGAGTCCGCCTTCGTTGCCGGAGCGGGTGCGGATTGCGCCTTCCCTTCCGTCGGTGGCTTAGTCGGCGCATGTTTCTCCGGCGTGACTTCTTTGTGATCGGTCGAGTCCGATTTCGTCGGAGGACTGGGTGGGGACTGCGGCTTCGCGTCCGTCGATGGCTTGGGCGGCGCGGGCTTCTCCGGCGCGACTTCTTTGTGATCAGTTGATGTGTCCGTCTTCGTCGGAGCGGGTGAGGACTGAGGCTTCACGTCCGTCGGTGGCTTAGTCGGTGCCGGCTGACCGTCGGAGGCAGGGGGAGGACGTTGTGGGCGCGGAGCAGGCGCTTCCGTTGAACTTTCTTTGTCATGGGTATCGGAGAACGCGGGATCTATAGGTCCCGGCAGGAGCAAGCTCATGCTCAGTATGATCAGCGCTCGTGGCGACATGGTCATCGCGAGAGCCCTCCTCGTAAACGATGTTCCCGAGAATTCACCGGGGCCATTCTAACTCGCAACGGCTTCCGTGTCATCTCTTCCCCGAGTGAGACGGCCTCTTCGTATCTCAGAGGCCGTCCGAGTGATGCGTCTGTTGATGAAACTTCAGGACGGTGTGCGAACACGCGTCCAATGCGGATCTACGATTGGACGGTGGATTAAGAAACCAAGGGGCCGGGCGTAGAAACGGCCAAGGCCCCCGTGTGCGACTTGTAAAAACTGAACAGCCATGCGGTAGCAGCCGTCATGAGAAGAATGAGGCTGATGCCTCCCAGGCTGGCGGCGGGACCGATTGTATCGGCAGCCCATCCAAAACCAGCCATACCGGCCATGGATGACGCCATTCCTCCCGTGGCGAAGCTCGTAAAGACCCGGCCCAAGAGATGCGCCGGCGTCAATTCTTGGAGCATCGTCCACACCAACGGCGTAAACATGGCGGTGCTTCCTCCGATCACCGCGATCAAAGCACCGGCCACGACAGGAGCTTCGAGGAAACCGAGCGCCGCGACGGCCAGACCGCCGACGGCTAATGCCCCGGAGATGAACCGCAAACGCCAAGATACGTCTCCCTGCGTAATCGATGTCAGACTAAGGGAGGCGAGCAACATTCCGACGCCGAGCGCCGACCATAGCCATCCGAGCTGAATCGGGCCCACTCCCAGCACGTCTTTCGCGAAGACCGGCAGCAAAAAGATGAAGGCGCTGATGCCGACGCTATAGAGAGTGGCCGTCAACATGAGGAGCAAGACGGTCTTCTGCTCGACGAAGACGAAGCGAAAACCCGCCAGCAAGTCGGCGGTGAAGTCTTCCGTCAATCCTTGACTTGCCGTACGCCGGCGGTCGGCAGTTTCATGCATACGAATAGGGAACAGACACAGGGCGGAGATAAAAAAGGTCGCCGCGTCGGCATAGAGGACGTTTTGCGCTCCAATGAGCGCGATACCGAGACCGCTGACGGCAGGCCCGACAAGAAGCCCGACGTTGGTCGTCGTCTGCAAGAGCGCATTGGCGGCGATAAGCCGCTCCTTGGGCACAATGAGAGGAACCGCGGATGTTAAGGCGGGTCCGAACACCGTGGAAAAAATTGCGGTGGCAAAGACAAGGACGTAAAGCCGATCGAGAGTCAATTCGCCCGCGGCATAGAGCAACGGAATCAGAAGAACCATCATGGTCCGAAGAAGATCGACCCAAATCATGACCGGTTTCTTTCGAACGCGGTCCAGAAAGACACCGATCAGCGGACCGAACAACAATGGGGGAAGCGTTTGAAGCAGTCCGACCACCGTCATCTTGAGCGCCGACCCGGTCATTTCATAGACGAACCACAAAAGCGCCACCTTGTTGAGGCTGTCTCCGATCTGAGAGATCGTCTGGCCGGCGAACAAAAAGCCGAAGTCTCTGGTTTTCACCAACTCCCAACCGCGAGCACGACTCGGAACGGAACCGGTCTCTTTCGCATCGGCAAGTATGTCAGACATGTCGGCCTCGCCCGAGAACCTTATGCTCCTCGGAGGCGAAAGCCTGTGTGGCTTCATCTTCGAGAAGACGCTCATACAGTGCCACATAGTCGCGTGCCATCCGGTCCGCGGTAAACCGCTCATCAAAGGCAGCCCGGCAGTGCCGCCGATCGATGAGCGAGACCTGTCCGACTGCGTCCACCAATTCGGACACGGTCTCGCAAATAAACCCGGTGACGCCATGATCGAGGATTTCCGGAATCGACCCCCGTCGGTAGGCCAACACCGGAGTTCCGCAGGCCAAGGCTTCGATCAACACCAACCCAAAGGGCTCCGGCCAATCATAGGGGCATACCAATGCCATTGCATTGCCGAGAAACTCGTCTTTCTCGGCATCGGAAATCTCTCCGATGAATTCAATCAGTGGATGGTTGAGCAACGGTTCGATTTCGGCTTCGAAGTAGTTCTGATCGGCTGGATCCACTTTTGCCGCAATCCGCAAGGGGAGGCCTGCCCGTTTGGCGATTTCTATCGCTTGGTCCGGACGCTTTTCCGGGGAGATGCGGCCCAGAAAGGCCAGATAGCCTTGAGATTCAGGATGAAACGTGTAGAGGTTGCGAGGAAGACCATGGTGGACGGTTCCCGCCCAATTCGCCCAAGGCAACGGCTTACGCTGGGCGTCCGAAATGGACACCAAGGGCATTTCAGAAAATTCACGGAACACCGGCTCCAATTCCGGAAGATCCTGACGCCCGTGCAGGGTCGTCACAACCGGAATGGTGTTCCGTCGTGCCAGTGGGAATCCGATGAAATCCAGGTGTGAATGGATGATGTCGAAGCCCCTCGCCGCTCCAAGGCCTCGCTCCTGAAGCATCATCATGGGAGCGTCCCGATTAAAGATCCCGGTATTCAATCGGAGCGCCTGCGGGCAGATTGCCTCAAGCCGCGCCGTGGTCTCTGAATCGCCGCTGGCAAACAGCGTGACATCATGTCCCTGCGCGACCAACTCCTCCGTAATGTACGAAACGATGCGTTCGGTTCCCCCGTAGAGTTTCGGCGGGACGCTCTCCCACAATGGGGCCACTTGTGCGATTCTCATGGATCTTCCTTTCTCTTCCTTGCAGCGTGATGGCTTGGTTCAATCGCCGACTTGATTTGTGTGTTGTTCTAGTTGTTCTATTCTAATAGGGGCCGGTTCGAAAGCAATTGCCGGTTGATCGGTGGGACGTTATCCAGTGATGACATCTTGCTATCTCTTGGCTGCCCGTATGCCGGTTTCTTCCCTCGCTTATGATGCATGCTACTGATTCCATCTCACGTGGCTCAACGGACAAAACGTCTGTGATCGGGCCGGAATATGTCCAGTCGAGGCGCTTGACCGGATAGTGAGCCTCATGATTGCCCCATCGACAAAATGACTCCCACAAATGACCCGCCCCCATAGCTGCTTCAGCTGCTTCGACATGACCCGAACGTTTTGCGTCGACGAACGTCAGGATGTCCTCTCGGATGAACGATCATCGAAAGCCGCTGCTCGTCTGGATTTCAAGACCTCTCGATGCGAACGACGATGCGGGGTAAGAACTCTCTCCTGGGTCCTGGGTCATGCTCCTACTGATTGATCCGCGCAGCCTTGATGATTTTTTCTCCTCTGATCTGCTCCAAGAAGCGATCGGGCGGGACCGGTGGCGGAATAATCCGTACTTCCTGCCAACCTTCGTTCAGCGCTCCCTTATGACCCTTCATTCCATTGACCCATTGATCGATGCTTTCCTGACTCGTTCCTTCGCTGAACGTCACCCAGAACAGGAAAGGCTGCTGGTTGCCCTGCATGCTGTCGGCCATTTTCAAGAGACGTTCCGGGCTGGGATCGGCGGCTTTCGGGACACTCGCCACCGCTGGCTGCAATTTTTCCTTCAGACTCCGGTTGTTCTCTTCCAGGCCGGCCACTTCTTTCGACAACCGATCATTATCCGCGGTGAGACTATGGATCGCGGCTTCCAGCTGTTCCTGCTCAATTCGCCCTTTGCTCGCGACGTGTCGCGCCGTGCGGTCGGTCTCGCGACCGACTGCTTCCAGCCGTTTCTCAAGTTCTTCCTTGACTTCTTCCTTGACCATCACCACGCTGGACGCCACAGATTCCTGAGTCGATGATAATTTGGCCACGGCTTGATGGAGCTGCACGATGCCGTTCTGTTGAGACGCAAGGGCATCTCCTATCTTCGCCTGCATCCGTGCCACCTCATCCAGCTGCTGTTCAAGTCTTGCCGTTTCCGCCGGCGGAGATGCGGGAAGACTCGCTGTTTGGACGACCGGAGAGGGCGTGGGCTCGGGCGTCATCCATGTCGTCGCACGGTCGGCGACCAATCCCACGACGGCAATCGCCAAAAGCGCTTGTGTGAAGGCGACCGTGCGCATTCCATACGCGCCGTATGCGATCGCTGTATCCGGACGGCGGGCCGTCAACTTGTCGGTCATATCAGCGATGCTCTTCCGGAAGCGACCCCAGAAACCGGGCGCAGGATTGAACAGCGCGCTGAGCGTTCCCCCTTGCGCGGTATTGTGGACACAGAGCTCGATCGTATCGGCGGACAGCCGGAGACGGTCCGTTCTAAATCCATGCTCGGGAGCGGCAAGTCCCCCCAAGAGAGTGCCTTCTTCGGTACGAAGCTGCACCGTGTCGATGTGATCGATGCACTGAACCTGCAACATCGCGCCGATTCCCGTTCCTTCAAGCTCTCCCACGCGGCGCTCGTTGATATACACCTGAATGGGATCCGATGCGCCCCTGAGAGAGCGGCTGGATCGGCCATTCAATGATTCAAGGAGTCGCGACCGATAGAGTTCCAGATCTTCTTCTTCCTGACCCATATATCCTCCCTCCCAGGGCTGTTGAAAAAGTCCGCCACCGGCGTTCTCGCATCGTTTAGAGACTCAACGTACGGCTCTAAGTACGTTTCGCCTCCTCACTTGCGGCCTTGCCCGCGGAACGGCGCGTTTTGGCGCGCCGGGGTGGGCGGGTGAGAACGACGGTCTTTTTGAACAGCCTGCATGCTTTTGTAAGCCTCGGACTTTTCGATTCTCTGCGCTGCTTCGAAACGGCTCGGCCCCTTAGGGCCGCACCTGCAATTCCAGGCGCGGTTTTTCGCCGACTGCTGATCCGTTGGATCCCAGCCCCCACGCAGTTTGCATACAATCGAGACAGAGCGCCAAATGCCAAATTCGGTAATCGCAGCCATAGCCTTGGGTAAACATCTCCCCCCATTGAGACCGCGAGAGACAGGGATAATGGTCCGGCTCGCTTTTTCGGTAATGGGCATGCGCTACCCGGATGAGCCGCTCAGCCTCGCTGTTGAATCGTTGTCGATGGCGCTGCTGCTGATTCCCCAGCTCCGCGAGCTCCGCCTTCGTCACGCCCATTTCATCCATCGTGCGCTGCCAACCGGTGTCGCGCCACCGGCGAAAATTCTTATAGATGCGCTGGCTCTCCAATCCATTGAGTCCGGTCACCGCGATCACGTCTCCCGGACCCCATCCATAGGAGTGGTAATAGAGCGCGATCAGCGCGTCACGGCTGACGACCGCCCGCGCCACGAGTCCGTCGAGAAATCGACCGAGCGGCCTCAGCAAGTCCGGATGATAACAAAACGGTTCCGGTTTGCTGTGCTGTTTGGCCACTAACGAATCGAACAGAAACAACGGGCGGCACGGCACTTCACTGCGTCCACAGACAAGAAACCGCTCGAGGTATTCGGAACCCCAGCGCAGCGCGAACTTTTCATGCTCGATATCATCATTCCACTGGCCGGTTTCACGCAAAAATCGTTTTGTATAGCTCGTCGCTCGATCCAACAGCATCGGCAGCGCCTGTGAGACGATCCGATCGAACTCTTCCGACGTCGATACCACCTCTTCGAGGCGGCTTACCGTTGCCGTACGATCAGACATCGCCTGGCTCTTACCGAGCGTATTCTGCATTCTTGTCAGCTGCATTGTGCCTCCATGGACACCGTGACGGCATTGGACAAATCTCTCTTCGTATTCGCGAATTTTGTCCGTTGTTCGATCAGTGCAACCTTGATATGCAGTACAGGGTTTACTGCTTTGCGATCGGCACCCCCCGTGAAACAGAGATCCGTCTCATTCAGTCCAGACGATACGACCGACCCATTAATTAACCAGATTTCCCTGGGTAATTGCCAGTGCTTTGAATGCAAGGGTGAAGGCCGGTTCTGAACACCGGGTCGGCATCAAAAGCCTGGTCGAGAGGCGTACCTCACATCGATTCCGGCAATGGGACTGAGCAAGTCACTGTCGTGCCTTGACCCGGACGGCTGATGATGTGAACGGTCCCTCCGAAAGGGCGCACTCGTTCCCGCATTCCGACGATTCCCATCGCTTCTCGCTTGGTCGGCAACAATCCGGGATCAAACCCGACACCGTCATCCATCACGTGAAGTTGGACGGTTTGGTTTGCCTCCGCCAATGTCACGGTGACGCGCTTCGCATTCGCGTGTTTTGCGACATTGCTCAGGCTTTCCTGCAACAGGCGAAAGAGAGCCGTCATGATCGGCCCTGGAACTATCGGCACGACGTGGGGCTCGACAAACGTCACCTCGAAGCCCGCTTTCCCGCTGAATTCGCCGATCAAAGCGCGGATCGGAGCGATCAAGGACTTATCGTCGAGATTCCGTGGAAGGAGCTCATGAGAGAGTGACCGAAAATCACTCAGAAGGTCGGTCAGTTTTTGACTCATCGCGGTGAGTCGTGGGGCGATATCCGGCAGTCGCGTTTTACAGACCTTCGTCAGCATATTGGCTTCCAAGATCAAGGCCGTCACTCGCTGGCAATGGTCATCATGAAGCTCTCTGGCGATCCGCCTGCGCTCCTCTTCCTGGGCGGCAAACAGCCTACTCGTCAGTTCTCGAAGTTTGGCCTCGTTCACCTCCAGTTGGGTTTGCTGCCGGCGCAGTTGTTCTTCGGCTTCTTTCCTGACGGTGATGTCCTGAAAAGAAACCCGCAGCCGCTGTCCTTTCCCCTCGCCGATTGCGACGGGTACCCCCTGCAGTGCCGCTGTAAACGTCGAGCCGTCCGCTTTTTTCATGCCGAATTCGCCCATGTCCGGTTCTTGGTGAGCCAGAAGCTTTCGACAGAAGAGCGTGATCGCATTCACATCGCCATCCTGAAAAAAGACGAAAAAGTGCTTGTTGGACTGCCGCGTTTGCGCCTCAATCTTCAACAGCCGGGTACTGGCCGGGTTCATATCGTAGATTCGACCGGCGTCGTCGATCGTCACGTATCCGACCGGAATCGATTCATACAACTCTCGGTAACGATCGCGACTTTCCTCCGCCTCTTCTTGTGCCCGCTGCAGCTCATGACATTGCATTTCGAGCTCGATCTGATGGACCTGTAGCTCATGGACGAGAGCCGTTACGTTTTCCGGCGCCTGGCTTGGCGTGAATCGTTCGAACAGCCGACCCAACTGGCGTTCCGCTTTCCTACGCAACTCCGTCAGCTTCGTTTGATCGCCGAACTGTGTCACAGGCATCTCACCTACTTTCCGCTCTTCTCGCCCGTCATGTTCAACGGCTCTTTCATGATGGCTCCCATGCCGATCGTCGGTCCGCCAGGAGCACGGACAACGAAGGTTTTCATGTGAACCGGCACCGAGGAACCATCCTTGTGGATCAGCTCGTTGTCGAATTCTTGAGACATCCCGGTTCTGAACAGGTCTTCCACCATCTTCTGATTCGCCTGGTGATATTCCGAAGGCGTGATGTCTTGGTACCGCATCCGATTGACGACATCCTCTCGGGCATATCCGGTCAGTCGGATAAAAGCCTCATTGACGTCGAGCAGCATTCCGTCCACCTTCGCGAACGCCATGGCATCCGCAGAGGACTGGAACAGCGCCGAGAGGCGTCCCTCCGCCTCACGGCGCGTCGTCACGTCCAATCCGATGCCCCATTCGGCCCACCCGGAGATGGGCACCTGAGACGCCAAATTCAGCCAAATGACTCTCTTCAGGATGCCGTCTTTGGCGGTAAACGACCACTCCCAATCTCCCGAGTCGCCGGTGTGCCCGGCACCCTCACGGACCATACGGGCGCGGTCGGCTTCGGCGGGATACAACAATTTCAGCGAATCGGGCTGTCCGATCATCTCATCAGCCCGATAGCCGGTGACGCGCTCGCACTCGCGATTCCATGCCACGATCCGCTTCTGCTCGTCGAATGCGGCGATCATGACCGGCATGTTTTCGAACAGCCGTTGCAGGCGTTGTTCGCTCTCACACAGCGATTCCTCGAGTTTTTTGACCATCCCGATATTCGTGAAGGTGAGCACGCCGCCGTCGATCACGTTTTCCATCGTCCGATAGGGCATAATGCGCAGCAGATACCACTCGCCTCTCTTCGTCTCGATTTGCATCTCCTTGTAGACGAGTGTGTCGAGCACCTGGTGCAGGTCGTCGATCAACCCCTCGTACTTCAGATTCGTCGCGATATCGCTCAAAGGACGGCCCACATCGGTCGGGATCAGGTTGATCACCGACGCCGCTTGCGGTGTGAACCGCTGAATGCGCAGCTCGTTGTCCACGAAAATGGTCGCAATGTCCGTGCTGTTCAGCAGGTTCTTCATGTCGCTGTTGGTCCGCGATACGTCGTCCATCTTCTGCTGCAGCTCCGAATTCACCGTTATCAGTTCCTCATTCAGAGATTGCATCTCTTCCTTGGACGTCGTCAGTTCCTCATTGGTGCTCTGCAGTTCTTCGTTCGTCGACTGCAACTCTTCGTTGGCGGACTTCAATTCTTCCTGCGAAGTGTCCATTTCTTCGATCGTGACCTGGAGTTGTTCCTTCGTATGTTGAAGCTCCTTGGCCAGCGCCTCCACTTCCTTGCTGCGCCTCCCGGGTCCCGCTTTCAGCCGCCTCGACGGTTGTGCCGCGACGGGATGCCTTTCCTCAAACGCCACGAGGACCAAGCCGCGTACCCTCGCCTGGTCGGTGACGGGCTTCACGATCACGGACACCGTTTGATATCCGCCGTTCGTCTGGACTCGGATCCCGTCCTCCTTGATCTCCCGGTGATGCAGGATGGCTTTGCGGATAAGACTGCCCAGTTCCAGCCGCAAACCTTCACGGGCCATCGTAAAGATGTTCATGGCCGCTTCGCCGGACGCCGGTTCCAGATACTTGCCCGTTCGGCCTTGGATGTACAAAATATCCCCGCTCTCATTGACCAGGACCGACGGCGGCGCGAACCGTTCCAGGAGGATGTGGCGTGAGACCTCGGCCAGCGGCACGTCAGCCTCCACGTTCTGCTTCCGAGCGGTCGGGGTTCTGCCCGTCTCGCGGGGCAACAACGTGCTCGGGAGGTCGGCGTATGTGACGGCACCGGTACGGTTTTCCTTGCGCCGGAAGATCTTCCACTTGTTGTCCACGACGGCGAACAGATCGTGGAACGTGCCGATCGTTTCGCTGGAACCGAGAAACAGGATGCCGCCGGAGTTCAGCGTGTAATGAAACATGGGGATAATTTTTCGCTGCAGCTCCGCCGTGAAATAGATCAGCAGATTGCGGCAACACAGGAGATCCAGTTTCGTAAACGGCGGATCCATGAGAATATTCTGCGGCGCAAAGACGATCATTTCCCGGATCGGTTTGGCGACCCGGTATCCGTGATCCTCCTTGTTGAAAAACCGCTGCAATCGCGCGGGAGATACATCGGTGGCGATGGTGGGCAGGAAGCTGCCTTGCCGTGCCCGGTTGACCGCCTCTTTATCGATGTCGCTCGCAAAGATCTGCACTTTCAGTATTCCATCGAGCTTCAACTGTGCCAAACATTCTGCGATGACGATCGCGACCGAATAGGCCTCTTCACCCGTGGAACAGCCTGGAATCCACACGCGCACCGTGCCGTCCCGCGGCTTGCTCTTCAAGAGCGGCGGCAACACCTCCTTCAATGCCTTGAACGCCTCCGGGTCGCGAAAAAAACTCGTCACGCCGATGAGCAATTCGCGCAAAAGCAGATCCAGCTCGCCGGGATTCTCCTGAAGAAACGTGGCGTACTTCCCAAACTGTCGGATCTGATGAACGTTCATCCGGCGCTCGATCCGGCGGTAGATGGTGTTCTTCTTGTAGAAAGAGAAATCGTGGCCGGTATGGCTGCGCAGCAGAGAGAAGATCTTGACCATCGCGCCGGACATGGTCCGCTCTTGCATCAGCGTTTCTTTCGGCAGCTTGGCCGAGTGTTTGACGTAGGCCAGCAGCTTCTCGGGCAGGGCTTGCGCGGGGGCGATGTAATCCACGAGCCCGGTTCCGATCGCGTTCTTCGGCATGCTGTCGTATTTGGCCGATGCGGCCTCCTGCACGACCACCAGGCCCAGATGCTCCTTGATCGCCTGGAGGCCCAACGTCCCGTCGCTTCCCATACCGGACAGGATGACGGCGATGGCCCGCTCCTTTTGATCTTCGGCCAGATGGCGCAGGAACAGGTCGATCGGCGCCCTGGCGCCGCGTGGAGACGTGGGCTCGTGGAGATGGAGGATGCCGTGAAAGATCGACATATCCTTATTCGGCGGAATGATGTGGAGGCGGTTGGGGAGGACGGGCATGCCGTCTTCCGCTTGGACGACTTTCATGGTCGTGCAGCGGCCCAAGAGATCCGGCATCATGCCCTTATGGGTGGGATCGAGGTGAGGGATCAGCACGAACGCCAATCCGCTGTCGGACGGCATATGGGTAAAGAATTGCTCAAAGGCTTCCAGGGCCCCGGCTGAGCCACCCATGCCCACGATATACGCGGGACGCTTCTGTTTGGCCGAGTGGGTGCTTTTGGCAGGCTCCGATCCTGTGCGACGCCGCGCGATGCGCGGCGAAGCTTTCTCTTTAGGTCGGGTGCGCGGTGCCATGGCAATCGGTTTGAGAAGAGCGATTGTAGGGCCGATTGTGAGGGGGATTGTAGGCCGTTCGTCCCTATGGAACAAGAGGCAAGAAATCTGAGATACGTAATTCCGATGAATGCCGCCGAGGATGGGCGCCATTGACTGCATCGCCGTCTCACCCTGGTTTCCTCGATGCCACGATGACTGGTTCGCCGGCCGCCAACGCCGTCAGGGTCGGCGCCATCTCCTTGATGCGTAAGACACCGTCCACATCATCCATCTTCAAGGCATTGAGCGGCATGTAGGGCATGTAGGCTTCGTCGGGATCTTGAGTCAACGTGACGCCGGACGCCTTGGATATGGCGATGAGTCCGCTGACACCGTCTTCTCCGGCGCCCGTCAAGAGCACCCCGACCACTCGTGTCCCATAGGCCGTTGCTGCGGTACGGAACAAGACATCGATTGCCGGCCTGGTACTGTGCTCCTTCGGACCGCGTTGAATCGAGATTCCGCGCGAGGTCAACAAGACATGATGGTCCGGCGGAGCCAGATAAATGCGGCCGGCGTTGAGGGCGGTTTGCCTCTCCGGTTCGATCACCGGCAAGGCCGAGCGGCGACTCAGCACGTGCGCCAGCTCTCCCCTCTCGGGAGAGCGATGGAGGACGACGCAGACGACGGCCGCCATACGAGGCGGAAATGAGGCGAAGAGTTCCATCAATGTCTCGACTCCGCCGGCGGACGCACCGATCACAATGATATCCCTCTTGATCCGTTCGGCATTCATGGCGGAACGCCCGATCGTATATCGACCGGAGTCTGTGCGCTTACTGGAGGGCATGGGTCGCCTCGATCATCGCTCGGATCGCGAGGCACTGCTTCCTCACTTCGTTGATGCGTCGGCGCACCCTGGTTCGTTCGGCGCCCTTTATCCTGTTCATCTCTTCGAGAAGATCCTGGTAGGCATACGCCATCTGTTTCAACAACAGCACGGCCGACCACAGGGTCCGTTCCAAGTGCGCTTCCTTGGCATAGAGCAAACTGCTCGGGCTATAGCGATGGTCCACCTGGCAGCAGTAGACGAGATGCCCTCTCGGCCCTTCTCGCTCGAACCGTAGCACACCGAAACAATCGGGGCAGGACAGGGGCACCAAATTGGATTCACGAGTCGCCGACGGAGGAGATACGATGGTCCGTGCATGGGATCTTTTCGTTTTCATAGCACCATGACCCTCGACCGTTACGGAAATGATGGATGACGGACGACATTTGTTCCCCCGCCATAAGGCACCTGTTTGTAAGCGCGGAACCTCTATCGGAATACGAACCATTACGAGACGTTGTCACTCTAGGGATTAAACGAAAATGAGAGACCTGGTGATCCCCCTAGTCTGGGAACTAGAAGAGTGCTGCGGAAACCGTTGGGTGAGTGAGATGTTGGCAATAGTCGCCATCCCGATGGACTTAAGAGTTGCTCAAACATGCCCGAGACGCCCATAGCCTCCCTTTGGAGCGCGTGTTCACCTGGTTGAGGCCCGCTTCCGAAGGCTGACGGAGATTCTCACGCTACAGAACCCATGGGGGTGTTGACTAGGCTCATATCAGTACATCACTTCCTACAATAAGCATCGTACGTACCTAAGGAGGTTGCCATGGCAATCGCACCGATTGAAGACGTCTTCATTCATCGGCTTCATCACACCGGCCGTTAACACATGCCACATTCTGATTGCATCATCGTGGGGGCAGGACTCGCCGGCTTATCGTGCGGCTTTGAGCTGGCTGAGCGCGGATGGCGGCCGTTGATCCTGGAAGCGAAGCCATATGTAGGGGGACGTACAGCCTCCTGGCAACAGGGTGGCATGCTTGTTGAGTCCGGCCTTCATCGTGTCTTGGGATTTTACGAGGCAATGCCGACCATCCTGAAACGTGCAGGCCTGGACCTTGATGCCATGGTCGTGTGGGAAGACGAGTTTGAGATCTGGGTACCAGACAACGGGCCACGTGCCCGCTTTGGGGCGGCGCCGCTTCATAAGCCCTTTCACACCATGGCGGGCCTTGTCGGCAATAATGACTTGATCCCCCCGCTTCAAAAAATGCGCATGGCACGCTTCATTACGGCAGGGCTGCAGGACTATTTCCGACGGCCACTGGAGCTCGATGAGCAGACCGTCGAGCAATATGCGCGCGCTTATGGAATACCTGATCGTCTGATCGGCACAGTTCTGACGGCCTTGACTGCGGGGCTGTTTTTTCTTCCCCCGGACCGCTATTCAGCCTATGCCTTTTTCGGACATGTCGGCCCCTTTCTTCGTCGGCTTTTGCATTTCCGTGTAGGCGCCTTTCGTGGGGGGATGACGGACGTGATGTGCGGACCCTTTGCACGGGCCATTATGCGGCGAGGCGGTCAGGTACGAGCCGATGCAGCAGTATCACGATTAGACGTCCGCAACGACCGGGTGTGTGGAGTGGAACTGGCGTCCGGTGAACGAATGACGGCCGACACGGTTGTGGTGGCGACGTCCTTGAATGCCGCGCAAGCCATCCTCAAAAAGGATTTCGCGACGCATCCCGACCTGGCTACGTTCTTTAGCCTCCCATCCATGCCGGCCATTACCGTGCAATACGAGCTTGACCGCCCTGCCACGCCGCAGGATCGGACGATCTTCGGACCGGGGAGCGCCATTGCCACTTTTTCCGAACAGTCACGAACCACCTTTCGCCATGTTCCTGGCCGGCTCTCCACGATTTTAGCCGCCCCTGATGAGCTGATCACACGTTCCGATGATGATCTCTTGCAACTCACTAAACACGATGCGCGTCGTCTTGGGATCGAGCTACAGAACCATATATCGGACGTTCGGGTCATTCGACATACGGCGGACTTCTATTCCTTCGAACCAGGCACGGAACATAAGCGTCCGGCGCAATCTACCTCTATTCCGTCTCTTGCTCTGGCCGGAGACTATACAAAACAGCCGTATTTACAAACCATGGAAGGGGCCGTGGTATCAGGCCAAAGAGCTGCATCGATCGTGATGGGAGCACAGTAGTCATTATGGCGCAGACAAGCGTAGCCGCGTGTGGCTTCTACAGTACTGAGTTTCTTTGCGACGGGAAGGACTCCGCGTGCATGACATTTCTTCACTGAGACCGCGTCATATTCCTATCTTGCGAAGCTTTCTGACGAACTCGTTCGTGATCGTGATCATTCAACTGCAGAATCCGGGATCATCACAATATCGTTCGATCTCGTGACATCCGATCGCGTCACAATCAATCCGGATAAACCGCTGATAGAAAGAGCCTGGAGAGTCCCCTAGTAGGAGGACTAGAATGTATGAGTTAGGAAAACGGCAGCGTGGCTTCGACAGCCATGCAGGCCAAGCACATTCGAACGATTTTCCAATATTCAAGAAAGGGGAAGGAGGGTGATAGTGAGCGACGACCATCGCAACCGGCAACCACAGTCTGATGCCGACCCCCAGGAAACCAGCGAGTGGCTCGATTCCTTGGAGTACGTGCTACAGGCGAAAGGGATCGAGCGGGCGACCTATCTCTTCGATCGTCTTCGCGATCGGCTTGGGGAACGAGGAGCGCGGGTTTCCGGCTCTTCCAACACGCCGTATATCAATACGATTCCTGCCGAGCGGGAACCGGCCTATCCCGGCAACCTCGAGCTCGAGCGTCGCATCCGAAGTCTCGTCCGGTGGAACGCCCTGGCGATGGTCGTCAAGGCGAATAAAGAACATTCCGGCATCGGCGGGCATATTTCGACGTACGCGTCGGCGGCCACCTTGTACGAGGTGGCCTTCAATCATTTTCTACACGGCAAAGATTCCCCCCAAGGCGGCGACCTCCTCTATGTCCAAGGACATGCCAGTCCTGGAATCTACGCGCGTGGCTATGTCGAGGGCCGACTTTCAGAAGAGATGCTGCATCACTTCCGGCGTGAGATCACGAGCGAGGGCAAGGGCTTGCCCTCCTATCCGCATCCTTGGCTGATGCCGGACTACTGGGAATTTCCGACCGTCTCGATGGGCCTGGGCCCTATCATGTCGATCTATCAGGCGCGTTTCAACCGATACCTACGGGATCGCGGGCTGAAAGATACCGGCCAACAGCGCGTATGGGCCTTCGTCGGCGACGGTGAAATGGATGAGCCGGAAAGCCTGGCTGCGCTGACGCTCGCTGCCCGCGAGCAGCTGGATAATCTGATATGGGTCGTCAACTGCAATCTTCAGCGCCTGGACGGCCCGGTCCGTGGCAACGGCAAGATCATCCAGGAACTCGAATCCATCTTCCGAGGCGCCGGTTGGAATGTCATCAAGGTGGTGTGGGGAAGCGATTGGGACCCGTTGTTGGCACAGGACGACGAGGGTCTGCTGGTGAGACGGATGGGCGAGGTCGTCGACGGCTGGTATCAGAAATATACGGTGGAAGGCGGCGCCTTCGCTCGGAAACATTTCTTCGGCGCCGATCCCCGTCTGCTTCAAATGGTAGCCTCCTATTCCGACGAACAAATCCACAAATTGCTGCGCGGCGGTCACGATCCCCGGAAAGTCTACGCCGCCTATAAGGCCGCCGTGGAACACCGAGGTCAACCGACCGCGATTCTCGCGAAGACGATCAAAGGTTACGGCTTGGGAGAGGCCGGAGAAGGCCGCAACATCACCCATCAGCAGAAAAAGATGAATGAGGGAGAGTTGCGCGAATTCCGCACGCGATTCAGCGTGCCCGTCTCGGATGAGCAACTCGCTTCGACGCCGTTTTTCCGTCCGCCTGCCGACAGTCCGGAAGCGACCTACCTCGCCGAGCGGGTCAAGGCCATGGGTGGCTCCCTTCCGAAGCGGCAGGTGAGGGTCGAGCCGCTGGAGACGCCGGCCCTCGACCAGTTCAAGGAGTTTCTCGAAGGATCGGGAGACCGTGCCGCCTCCACGACGATGGGCTTCGCCCGCATGTTGGGCCGCCTGTTGGGCCATAAGCCGTTCGGCAAACATCTCGTGCCCATTATTCCCGATGAAGCGCGTACGTTCGGGCTCGAGGCGCTGTTTCGTCAATATGGCATCTATTCTCATCTGGGTCAGCTCTATGAACCGGCGGACAAAAGTTCCTTGCTCTATTACTTCGAATCCACGAACGGTCAGATCCTTGAAGAAGGCATCACCGAAGCCGGCGCGATGTCTTCCTTCATCGCTGCCGCCACAGCCTATGCGACACATGGGCTCAACACGATTCCCCTGTACATCTTTTACTCGATGTTCGGGTTTCAGCGAATCGGGGACTTGATATGGGCCGCCTCGGACATGCGCGCCCGCGGCTTTCTGCTCGGCGCCACAGCGGGGCGTACGACGCTGGAGGGCGAAGGTTTGCAACATCAGGACGGGCACAGCCATTTACTGGCTCATGCTTATCCGACGATCGCCGCCTATGATCCGGCATTTATGTTCGAGCTCGCCGTCATTCTGCAGGACGGCCTCAAGCGGATGTATCAGAATCAGGAGGATCGGTTGTATTACATCACGCTCTACAACGAATCCTATCCCATGCCGGCCATGCCGCCCGACACAGAAGAGGGAATACTCGAAGGTATGTACCGTTTCCGTCCGGCACCCAAAGAGGCCAAGCACAAAGTCCAGTTGTTGGCGAGCGGACCGCTCGTCAACGAAGCGCTCAAGGCACAAAATTGGTTGCTGGAACGCTACGGCGTGGCGGCGGACGTGTGGAGCGTGACGAGCTATAAGATGTTGCGGATGCGGACGCTTGAAGCCGAGCGGTGGAACATGTGGCATCCGAACGAGCCGTCACGTCAAAGCCATCTACAGCGAATTGTTGACACATTCGAGGGTCCCAGCGTGGCGGTGAGCGACTATGTTCGCATGGTTCCCCAGCAGATCGCTCCATGGGTGTCGGGAGGCCTGCTGACACTCGGTACCGATGGATTCGGCCGGAGCGATACCCGCAAGGCCCTGCGCCGGTTCTTCGAGATTGATGCCGAGCATCTCGTCGTGGCGACACTCTACGCTCTCCATCGCCGAGACGGAGCCGTGAACGCGCAGACCGTTCGCCAAGCCGCGAAAGATCTTGATATCCGAACACCTGACCAGGCACCCTGGCAGCATTAGAGTAGTGAGTGCTGAGGACTGAGTGCGGAGGACTGAGTGCGGAGCGCGGAGCGCTGAGTGAATGGGAGTGAATGATGGGGGCGAGTGCGCGCCCCGGAAAAGAAGAAACCATGAAAGTGGAACTACCGTTTCTCGCTGAAGGAATCGAAGGCGGCGATGTCGTCATGGTCCTGATCCACGAAGGCGATCAGGTCAGCGAAGGCCAAGCGTTGATCGAGCTGGAGACCGACAAGGCCACGATTCCGGTACCGGCACCGGCGGCCGGAAAAGTTGTGCGCTTGCTGGTCCGCGAGGGGGATCACGTGAAGGTTGGGCAAGCGCTCGTCGAACTGGACGGCGCAGAGCGCGCAAGTCAGTCGGCCACGACGCCGCAGAAGCCGGCCGTTGCTCCAGCCCCGCAACGGCCGGCTGTCGCCGCATCGGCTCCTGCGGACGCCGTGGAAGGACCGGAGGCGCCGCCGACCGAACCATCCATAACCGCTTCACAGGAGACGGAAAAGCCGTCGCCCTCATTGCCTGAGGACAAGATTGCTGCGGCGCCTTCCTCCTCCGCCGGAGCCGCCATCCCTGCGCCTCCGTCCGTGCGCCGGCTTGCCCGCGAATTGGGCGTGGATCTGACACAGGTGAAAGGCTCTGAAGCCGGAGGCCGGATTACAGCCGAGGATGTCAAAACTTTTGTTCGTGAACGAACCAGGCGCAGCGGCGGGGCTTCCGCCGCGGGGCCATCCGAATCGGGCGGTGTCTTTAGCACGACGTACGGCACGGAGCGTCGCGAGCCCCTCCCGTCACTGCGACGGAAGATTGCGGCGAACATGACGCAGTCTTGGACGACCATTCCTCACGTTCATCAATTCCAGGATGCCGACATTACCGATCTGATGGAGCTGCACAAACGTTACGCGCTCGACTTCAAGAAGAAAGGCGCGACGCTGACGCTCACCAGCCTCGTCATCAAAGCCGTCGTCCACGCTCTGAAGCGGTATCCGCAGTTGAACGCCACCCTCGACCTCACCGGCGGCGAAGTGATCTATAAGGACTATTACAACATCGGCGTCGCCGTGGATACGCCGGCGGGATTGATCGTGCCGGTGGTTCATGACGTGGATCACAAAGACCTGTTTCAAATTTCCGTCGAGCTTGCAGATCTGGCTGAACGCACGCGTCAACGCCAGGTGAAGCTGGAAGAGTTGCGCGGCGCCACGTTTACCGTAAGCAACATGGGCGGGCTCGGCTCCGGTCCGTTCACTCCGATCATCAATGCGCCACAAGTCGGCATCTTGGGCGTCGGGAAGGCCCGCCTGATGCCGGTGTATCGCGACGGCCAATTCGTGCCGCGCCGGGTCTTGCAATTGTGCGTGGCCTACGATCATCGGCTGGTGGATGGAGCGGTCGGCGCGCGCTTCACCAATGAAATCGCCAAAGCGCTGGAAGACTTTCAGGCGATGTTTTTGGGACTCTAGAAAGTGCTGAGTGCTGAGTCCTAAGTCCTGAGTGATGAATAACAAAGTCTGCGGGGAAAGCGATAAACGCCAGCTTGAATACTCAGCACTCAGGACTCAGCACTCAGCACTGTAAGTGACAACGAACGATAAGCGAGGACTCCATGACTGAATCACAGTACGACGTGGCGGTCATCGGCGCGGGCCCAGGCGGCTATGCCGCCGCCTTCCATGCAGCGGATCTCGGCCTGCGCACCGCGTTGATCGACCAAGAACCGCAACTTGGAGGCGTCTGTCTTCTGCGTGGGTGTATTCCCTCGAAAGCGTTGCTCCATGCAGCCAAACTGGTCACCGACGCAGCAGACGCGGAAGGCTGGGGGATTCGTTTTGGGAAACCCACGATCGATCTCGGCACGCTCCGTGAGCGGACGAAGGACGTCATCGGCAAACTGACCAAAGGCGTGCGGACGCTGGCGAACAGTCGCAAGGTGGATGTGTTCCAAGCGCGGGCGACGTTCACGAATCCCACCACACTGACATTATCCGCTCCAGACGGCACGAGCACGCTTTCCTGTGCCCATACGATCCTTGCCACCGGCTCGCGCCCGGTCGTTCCGGAGTCGCTCAAGCTCGATGATCCCCGAGTGATGGATTCCACCGGTGCGCTCGACTTGCCCGACGTTCCCGCCCGCTTGCTCGTCGTGGGCGGTGGATACATCGGACTGGAATTGGGCACCGTCTATGAGGCTCTCGGATCCGAGGTGACGGTCGTAGAGATGCTGCCGCGCCTGCTCAACGGCGCCGATCCGGATCTCGTGAGGCCGTTGCAGCAGCGCCTGCAGCGGCGGTTCAAGGCGATCAGACTGAACACGAAGGTGGAAAAACTGGAACCGCGCCAAGACGGTATCGCGGCGACGCTGACGGGCCCTGAGGGAACCGGCACAGAGACCTTCGATCGGCTGCTCATCGCGGTGGGACGCCGAGCGAACACGGAGCGCCTCGGACTCGAACACACCAAAGTGGCGGTCTCTGAGAAAGGGTTCGTGCAGGTCGATCGTCAATTACGTACGGCCGAGCCGACCATCTTGGCGATCGGCGACGTCGTAGGAGAACCGATGCTCGCGCATAAGGCCGCGCACGAAGGATTGGTCGCGGCCGGAGTGATTGCGGGCAAACAGGCGGTATTCGATCCTGCCGCTATCCCAGCCGTCGTCTTCACTGATCCCGAAATCGCCTGGTGCGGCCTGACGGAAGAAGCCGCCGCAGCTGCAGGACAAGCCGTCAAGGTGACGCGCTTTCCCTGGGCGGCTTCAGGTCGAGCCGCCACCCTGGGCCGCAACGACGGTCTGACCAAATTGGTGTGCGATGCCGAGTCGGGGCGAATCCTCGGTGTGGGGATTTGCGGAGTAGGGGCAGGAGAGCTGATTTCCGAGGGTGTTTTGGCTGTGGAGATGGGAGCTGTCGCCGAAGACTTGGCTGCCTCAATCCATCCGCATCCGACATTAAGCGAGACGGTCATGGAAGCGGCGGAACTTTTTCAGGGACAAGCGACGCACTTCCATCCGTCTAAACGCTGAGGACCGGCCGCCTTCGAAGCCATTTGATCGTTTCTACGATCACCAATGGAAGAAACGTCATGGCCGCCAGCAGTTCCCAATCTTCCAGCGGCAAGGGCGCGACCTTGAAGATCGGTTGCATGACCGGGGTCGCGAGAATGGCGATTTGCAGGGCAAGAGACACGAGGACAGCCCAAATGAGCGAGCGATTCGTCGTCACTCCCACCTGAAACAGCGACCAACGATCGCTTCTGCAATTAAAGGCATGCACCAACTGAGCGGCGACCATCACGCTGAACGTCACCGTCCGAGCCTGATCGATCGGCTGTTGCCAGACAAACAAGCTGTACGAAAACACGCTCAAGGCAATGGCCGCCAGCATCATGCCTTCGCCGGCCACGATCCACAGCCTTCTCCCCTCCAGTAAGCGCGCCCGGGTCTGTCGCGGCGGCTGCCGCATCAGATCCGGCGCTTTCGGATCGACCGCCAGGGCGAGGGCGGGAAAGCCGTCGGTTACGAGATTCATCCACAGAATTTGAATCGGCAGGAGCGGCAGCGGCAAGCCGAGCAATGCGGCAAAGAGCATGACCAACACTTCGCCGATGTTGCACGACAGGAGGAAATGCACCGCCTTCCTGATGTTGTCGAAGATGCCTCTGCCCTCCTCAACCGCGGCGGCGATCGAGGCGAAGTTGTCGTCCGTCACCACGATATCCGAAGCCTCTTTTGTCACGTCGGTGCCGGCCATCCCCATCGCCACACCGATGTCCGCCGCCTTGATGGCCGGCGCGTCGTTGACCCCGTCACCGGTCATGGCGACAATGGCCCCGTTCCGCTTCCACGCTTGGACGATCCGAAGCTTGTGCTCGGCCGACACGCGGGCGTATACACTGATTCGCTCTACACGCTGCGTTAATTCCTCGTCGGTCAAGCCGTCCAGCTCCGCCCCGGACAACGCCATCCCGCCGTCGCGATGCAGGCCTAATTCACGGGCAATCGCGATCGCCGTCTCCTTGTGATCCCCCGTGATCATGGCGGTACGGATGCCCGCGTCCCGACAGAGGCGCACCGCCTCTACTGCTTCGGATCGCAAGGGATCCTTCATTGCGAAGAGGCCGAGAAAGATCAAATCCCGCTCCACCTCTTCGTCCGCGCTCGCCGGTCGGCCGACGGGCTTATACGCGACGGCCAGCACGCGGAGGGCTCGTTGTGCCAAAGACGCGTCGGCTTCGCCGATCAGTCGCCTCTGCTCGTCATCCAGTGCTTCGGTCCGGCCATCCAGCGTGAGACGCGCAGCGCAACGTTCCAGCAAGACATCGGGCGCTCCTTTGCAGTAAGCGATGCGGCCTTGCTCCGTTCGGCGAACGATCGTCATCATTTTCCGCTCCGCATCGAACGGAACTTCTCTGTCCAGCGGCGCCCGACGCTCCAACTCCGTCTTCGTGAGACCGACCTTCGCCGCCGCCACGAGCAGCGCGGCTTCCGTCGGATCGCCGATGATCCGCCAAGTCCCGTTCTCTTGTCGCAATGTCGCGCCGTTGCACAGCACGGCGGCGGTGAGAAGATCGCGCAGCCCAGGGGGAAGTCCTGAGTGCTGGGTGCTGGGTGCTGAATGCTCAGTCCTGAATGCTGAGTCCTGAGTCCTGAGTCCTGAGTGCTGAGTCTTGAGTTCTGAGTTATCAGAGTAACGATCGAATCCTTGACTTGAAAACTCAGCACTCAGGACTTTTGACTCAGCACAGACTTCGCGGATCTCCCCAGACGGCTCATATCCCTCGCCGGTCACCTCGAAGTGAGAGTCACCCATGATCACATGGGTCACCGTCATCTCATTCTTCGTCAAGGTGCCGGTCTTGTCGGTGCAGATCACGGTGGCCGAACCCAGCGTTTCGACTGCGGGCAGCTTACGAATCAACGCATGCCGCTTGGCCATCCTGGTCACGCCCAAAGCCAATGTAATCGTGACGACGGCGGGAAGGCCCTCGGGCACAGTCGCCACAGCGAGGCTCACCGATATGAGGAACATCTCCACCAGCGGTTCTCCCCTGAGATACCCGAGAGCGAACACGACCGTGACCACACCGAGCGCCAGCCACAGGAGTGTATAGCTGAATTGTTCCAACCGTCGTTGCAGCGGTGTTTCGGCACGCTCCGCTTCAGCGGCCTTTCGGATCATGGCGGCGATCTTGCCCAGTTCCGTTCCAAGGCCTGTCGCCACTACCAGCCCACGGGCCTTGCCGGAGACGGCCTCGGTGCCCATGAAGACCATGTTGCATTGATCCGCAAGCGGTCGCTCGGTATCGAGCAGCTCCGCCTGTTTTCGTACAGGTGTCGATTCGCCGGTGAGTGAAGCTTCTTGAGCTTGGAAATTCGTGGCATAGAGCAAGCGTGAATCGGCCGGAATACGGTCGCCCGCCTCGAGGGCAATCACATCCCCTCTGACCAGTTCTCGTGCCGGAATGGACTGCAGCGTGCCCGCGCGAATGACGCGGGCCATCGCGACCGACATCTTGCGCAGCGCCGCCAGCGATTGCTCCGCCCGGAATTCCTGCACAAATCCCAGCACGCCGTTGAGAAACACGATCGCCAGAATCGCCGCCGCATCGATCCAGTCTTCCAACAAACCGGACACAACGGCCGCCCCGATCAACACCCACACGAGAAGACTCGAGAACTGCGAGAGAAAGAGTTTCAGCGGCGAGGGAGGAGGAGACTCGGGCAGTTCATTGGGCCCTTCCTGTGCTTGCCGACGGGCAGCTTCATCGACATTCAAACCCATATCGAGGTCGGTCAGAAGTTCATCAGCCAGGATTTGTGGGGACAGGGCGTGCCAAGCCTTTGTCGCCTTCATTTCACGAGACGCTGGGATTCCTTTCTCTATTTTCTCCATTTGTAAAAACGATCCTCTAGGTCGATCCCGTGTAACAAGGGCTTGACTTGGTACTTAACTCGCTATATATACGGGGCCGTGGCCCGTTCCTCTACAACATTTTCCAATAAATGGAGAAAAGGGAGGACAACTGTTATTCGAATCCCAGCGGTATTGTCGAAGAAAGTCATCAGCTATGCCATTGCCCTCGATAAACTAGAAGATTATTCCCAGAAAGAAACTCAGGCCACTTATAGGACTGCTGAGAACACCCCGCTCGATACCCCTATCAACGTTGCTTCTATTCCACAGAGATCCCCCTTTCGATATCCAGGTGGAAAAACATGGCTCGTACCGTGTGTGAGAACTTGGCTATCAAAACTACCTCGTAAGCCAAACGTCCTCGTTGAACCGTTTGCAGGTGGAGGGATCATCGGACTTACGGTCGGCTTTGAAGAACTCGCTAAACATGTCGTCTTAGGCGAAAAAGATGATCAGATAGCATCCGTATGGAGTGCCGTTCTCTACGGACAAGCCGAATGGTTAGCGAATTCTATTGAAAATTTTAAGTTGACTCAGCAAAACGTATTGGCTGTGCTCGGCAGACAACCATTGACGCAACGCGAGAAGGCATTTTCGACCATTCTTAGAAATCGAGTTCAACGGGGTGGAATCATGGCTCCAGGAGCCGGTCTCGTGAAAAGCGGCGAAAATGGTCGTGGACTACGCTCGCGATGGTATCCAGGAACCTTGGCAAGACGCATCCGCGACATAGCGGAACATAGAGAACGATTCAGCTTTTCCCACCGTGACGGCCTTGAGCTGATAGAAGCTTATATGGATGATGAGGAAGCTGTCTTTTTTGTTGATCCGCCGTATACCAAGGCCGCAAGACGACTCTACTCTCACTGGCAAATTGACCATCGAAAGTTGTTCGGCCTGCTCCGCGAGGTAAAAGGTGAAGTCCTGCTGACGTATGATCACACGGTAGAGATCGAACAGCTCGCCACGGAATTCGATTTTGAGACGAGAGCCGTCACGATGAAGAACACTCATCATGCCAGGATGACGGAATTGCTGGTAGGCAAGGATCTAAGCTGGCTTACAAGCGCGATAGCTTTTCGCGAATCGACGTCTCGAACGCGTCAAGCGTTACAGGCACTCCCCCTGTAAGACCCTCCACTGCGTCTTCCAACGTGGTCATCAGAAGATCATGTTTTTGGAGTGAATGTCTCCCTTCCTGAACATCACCATAGGTCACTATAAACCAAATAATATCTGCGTTCGAAATATGGCCGACTCTTCTCATTGGCCATAGAGATTCGGCGAATGCTTTGTCTACAACGACTGCCATTTTCTTGCCCCATCGCCGGAGCGTGGGGACTTTGATCTGAAGCTGTGGCATCAATCGTTTTGGGCCAGACGACCGAAAGTCAGGACGGCGAATTCTTGATGGAAAAGGCAGGCCGGGACCTTTCCATTCTCGCATCAAGGCAAAGTCGCTTTCCATTTTCTGCCCGGAAAAATACACCGCCTGCATTTCAAGCGCACACCATTTCAGGTCTTGCTCTCTTACATCAACCAAGACCTTATCGATCCTCCCAACCTCGTCTTCAGGTTCGGATTCTTTCTGTTCTTTTCCCATTAAAAATGAAACTTCGGATACAATGGTTGGATTACTCATGCCAAGAACAGTTTGACCTACCCATTCAAAAACTAAGTTGTTCTCCAGAAATCGACTTGGACAGGTCGTAATTGGAGATCCGATGACCGTAACCTGCCCATCCTTGTCTTCAAAAGAAATGAGTGAACAAATACCTCCCTTTTTATGACAATTCGCCCCACTAGCTTTATGCGGGCACGGGATTTTCAATCCCGCTGCGGAAAATCTTTGCAGCTCGTCAGGAGTCAATGCAGAAACAGCCATCCCAAAGAGTTCGCCTGCTCCGTATCGCCGTCTGATTCGCTGATCCCTTCTCCTGCGGGATTTTTTTGTCATCCCAGTCTTGGCCTTCTCATGAATGCCCTGCGGAGTCTAGGAGCATGGCAACCGATTATCAGTTGTGTATGAGGCTTCCCGATGCGTGTAGATGAGGGTGGGATCTGCTGGAATGCAGGTATCTCTTCTGCTCATCGCGGAGGAGACGGCTCAGCCGTTCTCCACAGGAGTCAAGATCGTGTTTGAGATGAGATCCGTTCGGCAGTTTGCCGTATAGCGAATCCATCGACTCAATGGGCATGAACCATGTCCGCCGCATCATGTCACTTGACGGCAGAGATATTCCGTAGTCACCATTGATCTCGGAAAAAGAGGAAGTAGCCGATCGCGACGGCGATGGCTTGGAACAGGATCAACCAGCGCATGAGACCCCATTGTGTTTCCGACTGGCTGTCTTTCATTCTCCGATGCAGAGAAGGTTGCGCAAGGATAAAAGACGCGACCAGTTCCCTGGCTTCCTCCCGACTGATGTTTCGCTCAAGCCGAACCTGTTCAATCGCTTCGTTTCTATCGCCTTGCGACAGCGCCTCCAGGGCTTTCTTGGGGAGTTCGTATTCCACTGTGATTCCTCCGTCATGGTGACCGGTGGAGTTTACCAGAAAAGACCGTTGGCCGTCTTCCTGATTTCCACGGTGACTCCGTTTGCCTTCACCGGCTCTACGGGCGTCTTGCGGGCTTTTGCACGCGGATCAAAACAGCGGATGGTGCGGAGCCGAGGCAAAGGGAGCAACCGCCGGCACATTCCCGGCATTGCCAAGAAACCGCCAGGCATCGCCCTCCTTCACCAGGTAGTGGACTTCCCGAAACCAGCTGTCCAAGGTGACTCGATCTCCCGAATGTTCGTCGATGCCGTACAATCCTCCCGTACAGGTCACTTCCGCACGAAACCCATTGTTCATCGTTGAGACCTTGATATCGGAAAATAAATGGAGTGATTCCACGGCCTTGTAGTGTTCGAACACCTCGGTCCATACTCGACGCACGTCGTCCTCTTTCAACCCATGGTAGTCATACGATGGCGCATAAAACCGCATGAGCGCATCGATATCCTCTTTTTTCAATGCCGACTCCGCACGTTCGAACGCCGCCAGCAAGCCTGTCACAACCGGATGACGCAGGAGCCCGCTTTGTCCGGTGACCTTCTTCTGTTCCATCAATAGAGTCGTCTCGGGCAACACTTGCACCGTGGCCCACACCGGAACGGGCACGAAGGCACAGGATATGACCACACTCAATACAAGGAATGCAGCCGCCTTTTGATCTCGTTTCATGTCGGTCTCCTCAGTCACCAGGCCGCTCTCGTCTACTCAACCTCTCGCCCTGCTTCGCGCTTGGACTGATCATCAGACCGATGATGTCGTACATATCGTGATTCGCTCGCCATTTGAGCCGTGGCTCGATACGGAGTCACGGTCCACGCATCACGAGATACGCGACCCCGGCTGCAAGCACCAGAAATCCGATCAGCCAACGAATAAATCTCTGTTGCGCCGTGGCAAGCACCCGATCAATCTTTTTCTTGAGGGTGGGCTGGGAGGCGATATAGACATCGATCACACCCTTCGCCTCTTTCAGACCGATATTCCGCTCATGGCGAACCACCCTGATCGCTTCGATCACATTGCCGTGCCGCAGGGCCTCCACTGCCGCTTTGGGAAAATCAGAAGAATGCCGTGGTTTGTTTCTCATGCTTAGGACAATGCCTGAGCGGAAGAACCCTGTACCATGTGTCGTTGTGTCGTTTATAACCGCTACGCATAGAGGAGGCAACACATGGTCTCCACCTAGGCCTATCCGCTGAGACAGTTGTATCTGTGTCCGGAGCAAGGCATCATGCTCTTCCGATCCCTCAGCCGCCATGCCCTCTTCCCTTCAAATCTTCATCGCCATCTTCGTGATCGGCATCTTGCTGCGAGCCCTTGCCGTGGTGACTCAAACTCATGCTGAACGGTTGGCGACGTTCGTCTTTACCGTCAGTCTGCCCGCGACGATTCTCGTTTCTCTCGATCGGGTGCCCCTTACATCGACGGCGTGGAAACTTCCGTTGGCCGCTTGCCTCATCACACTCCCGATCGTCGTCGGCTCTTGGCAACTTGCCCGCCTGCTGCAGCTTCCACGTCGGACGCAAGGCGGCTTCGTACTGACCACCGGTTCGATCAATTCCGTGTATTTTGCGTTTCCCGTCATCCTCGCCACGTTCGGCGAAGAAGGATTGACTCAGGCGGTGCTCTTTGACCTTGGACAAACCCTGCTGACTCTGACCGTTCTTTACGGGCTCGCCGTCTGGCACGGCACACCGTCCGCTACACCCGGGTCAACTGTAATCCGCTTCCTGTCATCGCCGCCGTTATGGGCCCTGGTTTGCATCCTCTTCGTGAAGTTTTCCGGGCATCATCTCCCTCCCTGGCTGCATGAAGTCCTCACGCCATTGCACGTCACCACGACGCCGCTCGCCAGTTTCGTGCTCGGACTGTCGATCAGTTTCTCAGCGGTCCGGCGGACCGCGCGATTGGCCATACTGGGTGTGGCCGTTCGAATGGGTGGCGGGCTTGTGCTCGGCTTGTCGGCGGTATGGTTGCTTGGATTGACGGGAATAGAACGAGCCGTCGTGGTCCTTGTAGCGGCGATGCCGGCGGCGGTCAGCTCCGTGATCTTCGCCGCTGAAACGCGACTCGATGAGGAACTGGTCGCTTCCATTGTGGCCCTCTCCATTTGCCTCGCTGTCGTCACGCTTCCCTGGTTGCCTCGACTGGCTACGATGTTGTTGGGCTGATCGCGCACCTTCAACGAGAGAGATCGATACCTCCTCAGGCCCCGGACATTTCTCCTAGGGATGTTCCCAGTATGATGATGAAACAGTAGACTTTATATCCTTCACATTCTCCAGCTCGTCAATGCTCTGCTATCCACACTGTTCGGATGTAATGATAGTGCCTATTGCTGTAAGTCATCGGAAATACATGAATACTAAAGTTTCGATTGAAAAGAATCACGATACGACGGCTCGCATTCCCTCGTGGCATTCAACTTGCTGTTGCATATACTTGAATTACAAGAGGTGAAGCATGAAACACACAACGAACTCCATCAATGTTCGGATTGAGTGGTGTCGAAAACAATCTGCGGAAGCACCCACCGAGCCGGAGGGGGATGGATGGCGCGCAGAAGCAGACGGACTGCAAGATGCTCTGATGGATACTGACCACACCGACAACTATCGCCTGTGTCCTCCCGACATCCTTCGGCGGTATGTGTTGGGATTCCAGGATGGGACGGCGTTGCTGCGAACCGCGCGAGTGCAGCGCATGATTCACGTCGCCGCCACATCGGAGACTCCACAACCGTCTCGGGTGGGAAGTGACGTCTATTAGGAGATGACCGATGAATTGCCTACGATGCAACGGCCTCACCGTCAGCGACGACAGCTTCTCGGTGCAGACTGGTTCGACATCGGACTTTCATGGGTGGCGCTGTATCAATTGCGGGATGATCGGCGACGATGTCATCAATAAGAATCGGCAGGTGATCTCACGGCAGAGGATGTCGGACAGATCCGAACGCCGCCGGTACGGCCGTCAGGCCGCGTAACGGCAGCACATGCCGGCCGACACCGATGCGGCTTTGTTCACGGTGACGGAACTTCGCAGAGCCGTCATTCGGAGCCACACCGTGCGCGATCATTTCGGCCGTTGTCCGTAACATATCTCCCGCTACTTCTTTCAACATAGATCCTCCAATGAGTGTATGAATCGGTACGGCATGGTCTCACACGGTCTGTCGTCTCGCGCGGTCTTCCATGCGGGAGACAATCGCCCTTGCGAATGTGACACCCTTCCGTTATGAAGGAGGGTCACTTTTTTTCCGACTCGGGGTCCACGCCGTGGCTTACATTCGACCAGCGACGGAGGCTGATTTTCCAGTCCTCCTTCAGGTGCAACAGCTCGCGTTCGGTGAGTATGCCGGCGTCTACAAAGTCAGTGGCTGGACCACGGAAACTCTTGAGAGCCTGAAAGAGGATGCGAGAGAGAAACATATTTTCGTGGCGGAAGAAGGAAACACGATCATCGGTTCCGTGCGCTTCTGGACCGTGGCCGGTGTCTGCGTGATTCGATTGCTCTCCGTAAGCCCCGCTCATCAGCGTCAAGGAGTGGGACAAACCCTGATCCGCGAGATTGAACATGCGACCACCGATGCCCACAAATTTTATGCCTGCACCATGCTGCGCACGGCGAGAAATATTCGGTTCTTCATGAGTCTCGGCTACAAAGCCGAAACGATTCTCCCCGATCATTACGACCATCTGGACCTTATTTGCTTCGCCAAGTATCGCTCAGCCGAGCCATCACTGTCTCCGCTCTGACTACTGCCTACGGCATCGGCACTACGGCGTCTTTGCGCAACGGAACCCGTACCCAAAGAGCCGGTTCGTCGGTTGCGCATCGAACCGATGCGCGGAACGCAGGAACTCAGGAACGTAGAGCCATGACCCGCCCCGCACCACTTTCCCATCACCCTTTGCCGGCCCGATCGGATTCCTTTTCGGACCTTTCTTGTAATAGTCATGGTCGTACCAATCGAAGACCCATTCCCAAGCATTGCCGGCCATGTCATAGATCCCATAGGGACTCTTTCCCTCTTCAAACGATCCCACGGGGGTTAAGGCCTGATGGTTGTCCCATTCTTTTCTTCCGTAGTTCGCGTGGAGCCTGGTCGGCGCTTCATTGCCCCAGGGATAAATCCGCCCATCCGTTCCCCGAGCCGCCTTTTCCCACTCGGCTTCCGTCGGCAGGCGCTTGCCGGCCCATTTGCAGTAGTTAACGGCATCCTCCCAATTGACATTGACGACCGGCCGTCTCTGATGCTGAGGTTGATTCATCATATTCCAGTCCGGAGGTTCCTCCATGTCCGTCACCTCCAGGTACCTGGCATACTGTCCGACTGTGACCTCAAATTTATCGATATGGAAGGCATTCAGGTACACGCGGCGCACGGGCTTTTCGTCATCTCCGAGATTGCTTCCCATCGTGAACTCCCCTGCCGGCACCAGCACCATGGGCATAACTTGCGTTTCGGCCGGCACTACTGCGACGGACGACCCGCCCGACGGTAATTTGTTCGATACCGCAACGGTCCGCTGCCGTGGCAGTTTCATCTGTAGCTGTTGATAGAGGGCCAGTTGGTCATTGTTGAGACCTAACTCATTGGCACTGTCCAAGGCCTCCTCCACTTGCCTCACCTTTTCAGGAGAAACTTTCCCATTGCTCACCAGCCCTTTTGCATCGTTCAGCAACCGCCATGCCGTCACTTCTTCGAGCGACCGCCACACGATCGCTTTGCGCAAACGCGGTTGTGTCGACCCCATGGCCCCGGACTTGGCGTCCAGGTGCAACGCCGTCTCGTAATGGTCCTCCGCGCAAGCCCAATCCTCTAAACTTCGGCAGGATTCCGCCAGGCCCAAATGAGCTTGCACATTCGACGGGTCCTTCTGTATTCCGGCTTCCAACGATGCGCGCGCCTCGGCATACTGTTTACTTTTCAATAGAATCTCCCCTTTGGTAAAATCCTGCTCGCCGGAGCCGGCCGCATAAACGGCTGTGGATGGTGCGCTTATCCCGGAACTCAGGAAGAAGCCCAGCAAAGTCGCCTTCACCAATATCCCGTCCATGGAAAGATCCCTCCCGATTGATTGTGATTGCACCCTGGAGTCAGCCTCGTCTCCAAGCTAGGATCCCTGCCATGCCGGCCCGGCAAGCTCACCAAAAACTCATACAAGATTAGTGCCCATGCCGTAGGCGGGCGGGAAGGCTGAGCGTTTCGGTGGCGGCGTGGCACCTTAGTGTCAATCGCCGGCACCTGTAGCGTGCGACGGCATCCGTCATTTGGCGAAGCCTTACAGGAGCACGCGGCATCCATATGGCTGTCCGGTGGGTCAACATCATTCGGCGCTTCAGACGCCTGCAATGGTTGCCTTCCCGCCCCATTCCCCTCACACCCATTCCGGCGCCTCTTCTTTCCCTATTGTAGGCCCTGCACACAGGCTGTAGAGCGCGGGGAGTACGACCAGCGTCAACGCCGTCGCCGTGAAGAGTCCGCCGATCACAACGCTGGCGAGCGGGCGTTGGACCTCCGCTCCGATCCCTTGTGCCAGCGCCAACGGGAGGAGACCCAGCAACGTCGTCATCATCGTCATCACGACCGGGCGAAGACGCAAACTGCAGCCGGTCAGGATCGCTTCATCGATCTGCCGCCCCTCGTGGCGCAGCTGGTTGATATAGGAAACCAGCACGATCCCATTACCCACCGCGAGTCCGAACAGCTCGATAAACCCGATAGAGGCCGGCACGCTCAGGTACTGACCGCTCAGCCACAGCGACACGACGCCGCCGATCAAAGCAAAGGGCAGATTCAGGATAATCAACGCGGCATAGCGAAAAGAATGAAAGGCCCAAAACAACAGAAAAAACACGAGGCCCAGCGTGACCGGCACGACGACCATCAACCGGGCGTTGGCTCGTTCCATATTTTCGAACGCCCCGCCCCACACGACGGTATACCCTTCCGGCAAGTGGAGTTGCGCGGCCAGTTTCGCGCGCCCTTCATCCACCACCCCGCCGATGTCCCTGCCCACGACGTTGAAGCCGATGTAGATGCGCCGCTTGACATGCTCGCGACTGATGCGTGCCGGACCTTCGCGCATTTCAATCTTGGCCAGGTCGCTCATGGGAATGAAGGCGCCGGTGGCGGTTTTCACGCGGATCTCTCCGACGGCCGCAACGCTGTTTCGGTAGGGTTCCGGAAATCTCAGGGTGAGCTGAAACCGGCGCTCGCCCTCATAGATCTCCGTCGCCGATCTTCCGCCGATCGCGGTGGTGATGATTTCCTGTACGTCGCTCACATTGATGCCGAACCGGGCGATCTTTTGCCGGTCGATGTCAATAATGAGGTAGGGTTGCCCGGCAACCTGCTCGACCTTGATATCCTTGACGCCGGTAATTGGCTGGATCAAGGCGGCAATCTCCTCCGCCTTGTCGCGCAGCACGTCGAGATCGTCTCCGAACAGCTTGATGGCGCATTCAGTCCTAATGCCGGAGATCAGCTCGTCCACCCGTTCCTGGATCGGCTGACTCATGAGGACGGAGATGCCGGGAATCTCGGCGAGTTTGCTCCGAATGGCGTCCGTCAATCCCGATTGAGTCTTCGCCGTTTTCCAGGTGCTTCGGTCGTGGAGTGAGACGATCGGGTCGCTCTCATAGAGATCTTCCGGGTGGTAGGGAATCTCCGCTCGGCCGATCCTGCTCACCGCCGTCTTCACTTCAGGAAATTCCAACATGACCTGTTGAGTCTGCTTCTCCAATTCGATGGACTCGGCGAGCGACACGCTCGGCAGCTTTACGACTTGGGGAGTGAGAGACCCTTCCTCAAGGAGTGGAATGAATTCCCGCCCCACCGATGGAACGAGGATCAGGCTGCCCAGCACGATCGCTGTTGAAATCGCCAAGACGAGGCCTCGGCGCCGGAGCGTCCATTGCAACACCGGCACGTACCGCCGCTTCATCCACAGTGTGAGACCCGTTTCCTGCGGATGGTCGCCGTGCAGCAGCAGCGATGCGAGCGCCGGTGACAGGGTCAGCGTGACGATCACGGAGGCCAGCAACGCGATGACGAGGGTATAGGCCAGGGGCGCGAACATCTTGCCTTCCATCCCTTGCAGCGCCATGAGCGGCAGGAAGACGACGCTGATGATCAGAATGCCGAACAGGATGGGGCGGCCTACCTCCTTCGTCGCCTGAAGAATAATGCCGAGTCTGCTTTCCGGCGATGCGCCGCTGTGTTGGGCGAGATGCCGATAGGCGTTTTCCACCACGACCAGAGACCCATCGGCGATCTCACCGATGGCGATCGCCAGCCCTCCAAGCGTCATCAAGTTGGCCGAGAGCCCGACCCACTCCATCGCGATAAAGGTCACCAGCGGAGTGACGATCAACGTCACCGTCACGATGACGGCGCTGCGGACATGGCCCAGGAAGAAAAAGAAGACGAAGATCACCAGCACAATCCCCTCGATCAATGCATCACGTACCGTGGCAATGGCGGCATTCACCAACTCGATGCGATCATAGAAGGAGATTAGTTTCGTGCCGGCAGGCAGGACATTGCTCTGTTGCAGATCCTCTATCTTGTTCTTGACCGACTCAACCACCCGGCGGGCATTGCCTCCTCGAAGCATGAGCACGGTTCCTATCACCACTTCCCGCTCCCCATTGAGCACAACTGCGCCATGGCGGACGGCGTGGCCGATGCGGACCTCGGCGACGTCGCGCACGAACACCGGCGTGCCCCCCGATTCCTTTACGATGATCGACTCGATATCGCTCACGCTCGTGATCAGACCCAGCCCTCGGACGATCGCCCGCTCGGCATGACGCTCCATCACGTTGCCCCCGGCATTGGCGTTGTTTTTCACCACCGCCCCATAGATCTGGTGGAGCGTCAAGTCGAACTTGCGCAGTTTGGCCGGATCGATGAGGACTTGATATTGTTTGACGAAGCCGCCCATGCCGTTCACATCGATCACCCCCGGCACGCCCTTGAGCAGCGGTCGCAGGACCCATTCCTGCAGCGTTCGCTGATCCGTCAACTCCGCCTCGACGACCTTCGCATCGGTCGCCGTCGCATGAGGCCCTTGGAGATAATAGTGATAGACCTCTCCCAGCCCTGTGGTGACAGGAGCCATCACCGGTTCAAGGCCGTCCGGCAACCGCTCTTTCGCCGCCATAATCCGCTCCAGCACCAACTGGCGGGCAAAATAGATATCCACATCGTCGTTGAACACGACCGTGATTTGGGAAAGCGCGAATTTCGAGAGCGAACGGATTTCCGCAAGACCGGGTAGGCCCGTCATCTGGAGTTCAAGCGGATACGTGATGAATCGCTCCACTTCGACCGGCGAGAGTCCTCCCGCCTCCGTCAGCACCTGCACTTGGATATTGGTCACGTCGGGATAGGCATCGATGGGAATAGATCGGAAGGCCAAGACACCGCCGACGGACAACAGACACGCCAGGCCCAAAATCAGTATCCGCTGCCGTAATGAAAATTCTAGAAGCGAGACAATCATAGCGAGGGCTCGATCTTGTGCCGTTCCATTTCGGACTTCAGGGCGAAGGACCCCTTCGACACGACCTGCTCGCCGGCCTTCACTCCCTCCAGCACCCTGATCACGTCTCCTTCTTCGTTGCCCAACTTTACTGCCCGCGCCTCAAAAACACCGACCTCCCGTTGAACAAACACCATCTTACCGATAGGCCCGTCTTGGATGGCCGAGAGAGGCACGCTCAACGCATCCTCGCTCGATGCGATATACACACTGACGATCGCGAACATTTCCGGTTTCAACAGACGATCCGGGTTGGGAATCGTCACCCGGAAGCTCATGGTGCGGGTTGCCGGATCAAGCATGTCTCCGATATAGGTGATGATTCCGCTGATGATCGCATGGGGATAGGCCGCCAGCACCACGTTGACTTTCTGACCCTTGCGGATGAATTGCACGTCCTTCTCCGGCACGTTGCCGATCACCCACACATCCGTGAGATCCGCGACGGTAAAGAGCTTCTGTTCCGTTTCGACCACTTCTCCTCTCGTGAGGTTTCGTGTGATAACCCGCCCATCGAACGGCGCACGCAAGGCCACGTTGGCTTTGATCGTCAATTCCCGCTCAAGCCTGTCGATTTCCTCCGGTGGGACACCAAGCAGTTCGAGACGGTTTTTTGCCTCCCGCAGTTCGGCTCGCGCCGTCTTCATAGCAGCCTCGCGTCGTTGCAATTCCGCCAGGCTGATGGCCTTGTTTTCGTACAAATCCTTGGCGCGAAGCTGTGCCAGCTCCGCTTCATGAAGCCTTGCACCGGCCTTGAGATAGTCTCCTTCAGCGACGCCGAGATCCACGCTATGGAGCATCGCCAAAAGAGCGCCTTTTTTCACATCCTGCCCGACATCGACATGGACCTTCACAACCCGGCCACGAACCAGAGTAGTGACCTCCGCCAATTCGTTTTGGTTGGCTTGAACGGTTGCGGGAAACTCACGATGCGAAAGAATCTGTCCCTGTGCCACCGGCACAAGCTCCAGCTGCATCCTCGATAACTCTTCCGACGTCAGGTGCAAGAATCCTGGTCGTGAAGACGAGTCCGGTTTGACTCGGGTGGTATCCGCCGGTTTGTTCTCGCAGGAAATCCCTCCTGCGAGGATCACACAAACCGCCAGATGATGGATGGCCCACTGAAGAAATGAGGTTGCGGTCTGAGTCACGATCACGACTCCTGGGGTCGCTCTTCGACCTTGGATCTATTCATCCACCGCTTTTGAGCTTCTCGCATGGGGCATGCCCTCCAAACACGTTGTTTTGTTCGGTTCAAACCGGATATTGGTTGCCTTTTGCCACCACGCGCGTGTGACGTCGTGGCGAAATGCGACAGTCGTGCTCTGAGCCTTTCCAACACACCATTGATCGGGGATATGAGATACTGATTCAAAAAGGGGAGCGACCTTGTATGAAAGTGCAAGCCCAATTTCCAGACGAACAATCGCCGGCCGGCGAGTTCATGCGCCAACCGGACGCATTCAGGAAATGGGTCACAGCAGACGGCAGTTCGGGCTATCCCTCCGCCCCCGGCCGGTACCATCTCTACGTATCATGGGCCTGTCCTTGGGCCCATCGCGCCATCATCGTGCGCAAGTTGAAACAGCTTGAGGATGTGATCGGCATGACGGTCGTGGATCCTATTCGTGACGAACGAGGATGGGCATTTCGCGAAGGTTCGGGACATTCTCTCGACCGGATCAACGGCTTTCAGTTTCTCCGCGAAGCGTATAAAGCGACCGACCCGAACTATATCGGACGCATGACGGTCCCGGTCCTGTGGGATTGCGCGACCAAACGGATCGTCACCAACTCGGATGATGATCTGATGAGGATCTTCAACGGCGAATTCAATCGATTCACCGAAAGCCCGCTCGATTTGTACCCGGATGGCCTGCGGCAAGAGATCGACGAGCTCAACACCTTCATTTACGAAAACGTGAACGACGGGGTCTATCGAGCAGGATTCGCCACATCGCAGCAGGCGTATGAACGGGCGGCACGGCGATTGTTTACGGCGCTGGATCAACTCGAGGCGCGACTCGCAACCCGCCGTTACTTATTCGGACCGGAATTCGTGGAAACCGACTGGCGCCTTTTTGTCACGTTGGTGCGGTTCGATGCGGTATACCATGGACATTTTAAATGCAACGTCCGACGAATCATCGATTATCCGCATCTCTTCGGGTATCTGAGAGATCTCTACCAGACCGACGGTATCGCCGAGACCGTGAATTTCGACCATATCAAGCGGCATTACTACATCACGCACGACGATATCAATCCGACCCGTATCGTCCCGATCGGCCCCGATCAAGACTTGTCGACGCCCCATGCCCGTGACTGGTTGGCCTAACGGCATCGTTTTCCTCACAGCCATATACGTCTCATTCGATGCTTCCGCATCAAAATGTCTACGCACGTAGACAGTCTTGAGGTTATTTCCCCCATCTCTACTGATCCGTGAAACAAGCGGGCATCGAAACTTCCCATTCTGCCTCGTTTTTCGAGACGATTTTCTTCGGACGATATCGAGCACAAGAGTTGCTCATTTCAATGACAAGAGTTCATGTTGGTCTTCATGAAAGGAGCTGTTATGGATATGATGTGGTTATTCGCAACTGTGATGGGTGCACTCCTTCTTGGCGGGATAATTGTCTACAAGAAGAGCGCGTAGCCTTCCGTCTAGGAATCAGTATCCGTGGCCTAACGGTGCGCCGAGGAAGGAGGATCCTTAGTGGTCTGGAACCTTCCCCGTGGTACGGTCGATTCGTCGAGCGCCTCCTTCCAACTGTATCTTCCTCGCCTCCACTATGGGGGCGAGGAACGACTCGGCTAAAGGTATGTGCTGCCAAAAATGATGAGCTTATCTGACGACAAGAACGGAACAGGCGCTTTGGTGCACCAATTTCGTTGAGACGCTACCCTGGAGAAAGCGCGCGACGGCGCTTTGTCCTTTTGCTCCCGTGACGATCAGGTCCGGCTGTTCGCGATTCACCACTTTCATGATCTCCTCGGCGGCCGGCCCCACGCACGGAAACTGTCGGACGCGATATCCGACTTTTTCAAGCTTTGCCGACTCCTGCGCGAGCAATCGTTCTCCCGCTTCCTTCACCACCGTGTAGCGCAGAAACGGCATGACGTGGACCAGCAAAATCATCAGCGGTTTGGCGTCAGATTTGTTCGTGAGCTGTTTGACGATGAATTGGAGCGCTTTTTGGGATGATGGAGAACCGTCTGTCGCGACTAACATCCGCCGAAGGGTTTGTGGAGGCTCTTTCACGATTAAGACCGAACAGGATGCATGGAGTGTGACCGTTGTCGAAACGCTGCCCAGCACAAAACGATCAATAGCATCTAACCCGCGGCTCCCGACCACGATCAATCCCTTATGCCCCGCCTGTTTGATAAGCGCTTGTGCAATCTTGTCCTGCACCACGTGCACTGTGCCCTTGAGTCCAAACTCCGCCAAACGTCGCTTCGTCTCCGCTTCTACCTGCTTGGCTCGAGACTCTAAGAGATGAACGGCTTCCCCGTTGTCCGGCTCGTACCCGCTGACGGACGGTTGTGTGACGAATGAGGCTCGCACGGATTGCGGATCCATGGCATGAATTGCGGTCACGCGCGGTGCCGTCCGAAACGGTATCTTGCCGAGCCAGTCCAAGGCCCATTGCGAATACTTCGACCCATCCACTCCTATGACGGCTTTCATCGGCCTCCTCCCTGGCACTAGAGAATTCTCTGAACCAATATACTGACTCGGTCTATGTCAGCAGCTCCGGCATTGTGCGGGACGTCCACTATGGCCTCTCACGGATACGAGTGACGCACGTTAATACCACAATTACGAGGCCGTTGTCCTTCAGCTCCATCTTCTAGAGAACGTTTCAGAAATAAATGATTGGCGGGTGACTCGACTTTTGGTACATTGCGGGGCCCATTGTCGATGCTCGCTTCATTAATCTCAAGAGGTTATCTTAAGAATGAAGACCAAAGCTGGGTGTAGGCCGGTCTGCTTCAGTGGAAGAGCATATGGACAAATCCTTACCATCTTATTGATCTTCCTTTCCGGTTGTGCCGTTCAAAAAGGCTCCACTACCCCTCTCACTTCCCAGATCGAACAGAATGCTCAACCGGTTCTTCTTGCAGACGTCTCTCACAAGACCGTCCCTTCTGTCGAACCGGCTCCTGACGTCTCTTCCGAAGAGCCGTTCGATCCGTTCGCCAAACCCGGTGAAGAAGCGGTCGAGGAGTATGATCCCTGGGAACCACTCAATACCAAATTTTTTGAATTCAACCGCCAGCTGGACCGGTGGGTGCTGAAGCCGGTCGCCAAAGGATACAACGTCGTCGTTCCGAATGTCGTCCAGATCGGCATCAGCAATATCTTTTACAATAGTCGAGTGACCCCGCGATTCCTGAACAATCTATTTCAGGGAAAATTCAAAGGAGCCGGGATCGAGGCCGGGCGGTTCCTCATTAATACGACCGTCGGGATCGGCGGATTCTTCGATGTGGCTCAGCGGTTCAATCTCACGACACCGGAAGAAGATACGGGGCAGACATTGGGATTTTATGGAATCAAACCCGGGCCCTATATCATGGTGCCGCTTCTGGGACCGTACACGGTTCGAGATCTTGCCGGGTATGCAGGAGATATAGCTCTTAATCCGATTTACTGGCTGGTCCTACCCACTATGCATAATATAGATGCCATTCCGACTGTGGTGTCTATAGACGAGCGGCTGGCAATTTATCTCATCACGATTGCCGCGCGTGCGACCGAAGTCGTGAACGAGCGATCGTTGAATTTGGAAAAGTTTCAGGGTGTGGAAGAATCTACGGTGGATCTTTATGCCGCGGTCCGTAATGCCTACCTACAGAAGCGAGCCAAGGCGATTCGAGAATAGCCCATCGGCTTCGTATGAGTTTCATTCGCCTATGCCATCAGTGGTTGATGTCTCCGCAGCTCCGGTCCGCGAACGGCTCAATGACGCTCGGTGAAGATAACCTATTAGAAGTACGGAGGTTCTCATGAGAACGCGGAGCCACTCGGCAGAAGTCAGACTGAGACCCTCTCGCTCGACACACGTGATGATTTCTCTTTAGTGGCTCACCACCTGCCGAGCCATCTGACAAGATAAGTAGATGGTAGAGCGAGGATTAGACGCTCTTCTTGTACACGATGATGCCGCCGATGAAGATTGCGAGCATGACACCGGCAAAGATTAAAAAGGTACTATCCATGGTTACTCCTTTCGTTCGGACCCGTCACGCAACGAAGTGGAACACCACAGCACACCTCCCAAGGATGAGACCGAATAGACACCATTCCCCGGACAAAGCTGCGACGAATGACACCACCGGGTTTGATGTCAGACAACCACTCGGCCCCTGGCACCTATGGGAACCGACGACCCGCTAAATTTATTCCTGACCCAATATGCTGTCAAGTGGCTTGGACAAGATGTATTGAGAAAATTAAACGATCACCATACGAAGAATGCGGGAAGTATAAGGGGTATGATTTGTAATGTGGCTAGACGGTACTGTGAATATGATCTTGTCTGGATGAGTATTGAGATCCCTCGCCGGCTGATGGATAAACCTTGACTGTGTACGTCCTATCTGGATCTAGGGCCACAGAGACTTTTCCGGTCTTGTTCAAATAGTCAATTGCCAAATACACCTGGTTCCAGGTCAGGTCTGGACAGAGACCAACCACTTCTTCCATTGAGCAAGTGGTACCAAATTGCTCTAAGGCATCATAGACGCGGTCTATCATCGCTGAAACTTGCATGAAGTTCTCCCCCAAAGAGAGATCAAACTTACTAGGCATTTTCATTTATGTTGACGGGCAGGATGGATCTTGTGAACTAGGAAATACCCTAGAAAGCTAAAATGGGATTATGGGTACCCAGAAACGACTGCTTTGGTAAACGAGGCGAAGTCGTCCAGATTTCCGTTTCGCTCAAATGTCGAGAGATCTGTACGCCTCTTTTGCTACAGATCTTGACCACGACTTGTAGCAGATTTCCCCATTTCTCCCGCCTTTCATTTCCTGCCCTATCAATTTTCACTGAGATATCGTATACGTGCCGAACCACCGATGACGATGCGTCCTGGCGTCGGCCTTGCTCCGCATCAATCGACATTCAATAGTCAACATCCAAAAGGAGGGGAATCATGTCGGTCGCTAAGATCATTGAGATCAGTTCCGAATCTCCCACGAGTTTTGAAGATGCCGTCGTCCAGGGAATAGCCAAAGCCTCTAAGACCGTCCACGGCATCAAATCGGCTTGGGTGAAGGAGCAACAGGTCGTCGTTGAAAACGGAAAAGTCGCTTTGTATCGTGTAGATCTCAAGGTGACGTTCGTTTTGGATTGAAGAGATAAGAAGAATCTACACTTCATGCTTCAGCGGCAAGGAAGGGGCCGACGAGCTGCAAGGCCTTCAGTGTGGCCTGCGGCCTTTGCGTGGGCTTTTCTTTGGTGTTTTGCCGACACCGCTTTCCTGCAAGGTGCAGAAACCCCGATAGAGGCGGTGCGCGAGACGATCACCCAGGTCCTCCGCATCCTCGATGACCCTTCCCTGAAAAACCCGACCAAGCACGCGCAGCGTCGGCATATGCTCGAAGAGATCGCCGCCGGCAGATTCGACTACGCAGAAATGTCGAAGCGAGTGTTGGGGAGTTATTGGAAGCCGCTGACCGAGACTCAGAGGAAGGAGTTCGTCGAGGTGTACAAGGGTTTTCTCTCCGATCGGTACGCGGGAAAGATTGAGGATTATAGCGGACGAAAACAGGATGTGGGTTACCTGTCGGAACGGATCGAAGGGTCGTATGCGGAAGTGAGAACCGAATTGCGGTCGGACAAAACAACGCTTCCGATGGATTACCGCCTCTTGATGAGAGATGGTCGGTGGTCGGCTTACGACATCATCATAGACGGCGTAAGTTTGGTGAGCAACTATCGGAGCCAGTTTCAGAAAATCATTCGCGAGAGTTCTTTTGAGGAGCTGGTCAATAAACTGCGCGAACGATCTCTCTCGTCGGAAACAAAGAACAAACCTTGACGCAGGTTCCAAGGCTGGTCCTTCATTGACTATTTCTCGGCAATCTGCACGGCACGCCGCAGCTGCCAAACGAGGCTTGTCCGATTGAAAGCTCCGAACGCTGAGATCGGCAAGCCGGCCTCGCGTAGCGCCTGCGCCGCATACTGGTGGCAGGTGTGAAAGAGATGGTACGAACGCTTCGCCGGATAGAACGCTGATTGCCCGAAGGTGACCACTGGTTCTTCCATCAATAGAGTTGAACGCAGATGTAGGCGCAATCGCCGATAGCCCTCGTCGCTCACGCGAAACTCGAACCGCCCGGCGGGCGGTTGCGGCGTACGGTCCGCCCACACACGATCATGGTGACCGACTTCGACAACGCCTTCTGTCGGCCAGAACAGAGCCCGCACGATCCCGATGAAGCCGGTCTTTCCCTCCAAGTACCAGGCGCGCTCGGCGTAGCCCCATTCCTCATACGAGTGCGGAGTCCTGAGCGGTGAGTGCTGAATGGAGACACCTTCCTCGGAACTGAATACTGATGGTTGATCACTATCTTCTTGCTGAATCGGGAACGCGATCATCGCATGCCAGGTATCGAGCGAGACAACGATGGTCCGAGCAGACAAGTCCCGAGCCGGCGGCCACAGGCTTTCGACCGGCGAGACGCAGGCCGAAAGCATTAAGATTGCCGACAGAGTGATCGCCCCGACCGCTATGACATGGCCGATCGAGCGCACGAGACTTCCAATCGCGTGACACTGGTGTGATCCACGCTGGACGCAAGCGCGGTGCTGAAGACATCCTCAACGTCCCACCAGCGTTTGCTGGTCGCTGTTGCGGAATGCTACAGCTGAGGGCGCGATACCATGGCAACCCGCATGCCCTTAGCAGATTCGCGGCAGTTGCTCGCCGGATAGCAAGTCAAGTACACGATGGGTGCCGATAACAGTCCGTAGGACGACCGTTGGAGGATCCCGATCCGTCACCATGCCGATGTGAGCCGCCTGCCTCGCCGCTTCGTGCCGGCGCATGACAGCGAGCGCAGCTTCTGCATGCGAATCCGGCACCATCGCGACGAATCGTCCCTCGTTCGCCACGTACAATGGATCGAGTCCTAGCAGCTCACAGGCTCCACGTACCGGTTCGCTCACAGGAACGGCGGGCTCCTCCACCACCATGCCGACTTTTGCTGCCGCAGCCAGTTCGTTTAATATACTGGCCAGTCCGCCGCGGGTGAGGTCGCGCAGGCAATGGATCTCAATGCCGTTGTCGATCAGCTCACTCACGATGTGATGCAACGGTGCTGAATCGCTTTCGACATGGCCGTCGAACGTCAGTCCTTCTCGTACGCTGAGGACGGCCACGCCATGGGAGCCAAGATCGCCGCTCACAAGGATCGCATCACCGGGCTCAATCAATGCCGGCAACACACGGATACCATCTGGCACCAGACCAACGCCGGACGTAGTGATGAAGATTCCATCGCCCTTGCCGCGATCCACGACCTTGGTATCGCCGGTCACGATCGGCACTCCCGCCGCCCGTGCGGCTTCGGCCATCGAGCTCACGACTCGCCGCAGCACGTCCAGGCTGAGTCCCTCTTCCAGGATGAATCCCACACTTAAATAGAGCGGCTTGGCGCCGCACATGGCCAGATCGTTAATCGTACCGTTCACTGCCAAACTCCCGATGTCGCCGCCGGGGAAGAACAGCGGGCGTACCACATAAGAATCGGTGGTGAAGGCGAGCATCCCTTTTTCAACCGGCCACGTTGCGCCGTCGTGGAGGGGCGCCAGCATCGGGTTCTGAAAAGCCCGCACGAATACGTCGTGAATCAGCTCCTGCATGAGCCGACCACCTCCGCCATGCGCCAGTTGCACGGTTCTTTGGGCCGAGATCGGCAACGGGCAGCTTGGCTCGAAGGATCTGTTGTCGATCATAGTGTTTTCTTACATTTGGAGAAGAACGGCCGGTCACTGGTCATTAGTCATTTGGTCATTTGCTTCACCAGCGACAAGTGACCATTGACCAATGGCTCCTCCGGCGTTTCACGCTTCACGAGTCGCGTGGTTTCGGTATCGATAATAAGCGGCGCAGGTTCCTTCGCTCGACACCATCGGCGCACCCAACGGTTGCTCCGGTGTGCAGCGAATTCCGAAGGCTGGGCAGTCAGGCGGCTTGAGCAAACCCTGGAGAACCAGCCCACTTTGGCATTCTGGATCTTCCTTTCCTTCAGCGAGTTGCGCAAGCTCCCGCTGGAATTTCAACCCAGCGTCGTAGGCATAGTAGGCTGACTTGAGACGCAGACCACTTGCTTGAATCTCGCCGATGCCTCGCCAAGCACGAGCTGCCGGTTCAAAGACCTCGTCGACGATGGTTTTTGCCTGCTTGTTCCCTTCCCGACTGACCGATCGCGCATACTGATTTTCGACCTCGACCCGTCCCTCCTCCAACTGACTGACCAACATGGCCACCCCTTCGAGCACATCGAGCGGCTCAAACCCAGTCACGACGATTGGGACGCGATACCGCTGTGCGATGGCTTCGTACTCCTCATAACCCATCACAGTGCAGACGTGGCCTGCGGCGAGAAAGCCCTGGATCCGATTTTGCGGCGACGACAGGATCGCTTCCATCGCCGGCGGCACCAGCACATGGGCGATCAGCAGACTGAAATTGGTGATGCCCGACTGTTTCGCCTGCGAGACCGCCATCGCCCAGGCCGGCGCAGTCGTTTCAAATCCCACAGCGAAACAAGCGACTTCGCGATCCGGATTTTTACGGGCCAGCTCAAGTGCGTCCAACGGCGAATAGATGATGCGAACGTCCCCGCCTGCCGCCTTCACTCCGAACAGATCCCCACGGGAACCAGGGACACGCAACATGTCGCCGAACGAACAGAAGATCACTCCCGGCAATGATGCAATGCAGACTGCCTGATCGATGAGCGACACCGATGTCACACAAACCGGGCAACCTGGTCCATGAACCAGCGTAAGATTTGGTGGCAACAGACTGTCGAGCCCGAACCGTACGATCGCGTGAGTCTGCCCCCCGCAGACTTCCATGATGGTCCAAGGCCGACGCACTGTCTTCTTGATCCGCTCCGCCAGCGCCGTCGCGACTTCACGATTGCGAAATTCATCCACGTACTTCATGGCTGTAATCCTCTGCAACTCCGTTGCTCGGCATCCGACTGACCTCGATAAGCCAGAAAGGACTAAAACGGTGATTCAGAGCCGTAGCGAATCTCAACAATGCCTCCTCCTTTATATCCGTCGAACGTCTGAATTAACTCACGCGGCTAAGGGGCGCGTGAACGGGGTTAGAAAACCCCAAACCGAGCCACAAGGCAATGTCGGGTCAAATGAATTGTTAGCCCACAAAGCGTGCATAACCACGCTCAATGAGTGCGGCTTGTACCGTTTCCCAAGGAATAATGCGACGAATCGCTCCTGCACGCTGCATTTCCGCTCCTTTGGAAGCAGCGATTAGTTTCGCCTCGCGGACAAGTCTCCGAGAGACCCCCGACGCATCAGCCAGATATGCCAAGAGACCGGGACAGACCACGTGGTTGTAGACAAACCGGGCATCTCGCCCGTTAGTTACCTTTCTGTCATAGGCGCCCGGGCTATTGTAATGGAACAACCACCCCACCCAGTGTTCTTTCTGGCTCTCGTACCACGCAGAGGTGCGGTGACGACGATCCTCGGGTAGGCGACTGATCGCAATGAGCAACTCTACAATCTCTAGGGATCTTTCCATTGTGGCCTAACAATGCGGTCAATTGGGATCAGACTGTAATTTCCGAGGGGCAATCCGTTCAGATGCCAGCGCATTCCTCTTTCAACAGTCGGCCTACACGGCTGCCAATTTCTTCTTGAGCAGCGAATAGAGGTCAACAATGAAATCATTCTCTCATGCCCTTATTCATGTGCAAACGCATCGTGAGAGGAGCTTGTTACTCCGCCATATCTTCCAAACGAGTAACCCGACCGGCCTTCAGGCTCTTGCGGGCTTGTTCGATGCGCCGTAGAAAGCGAGGGTCGTTTTCGAGCTTGTACTCAAACCAATCGTCCTCCGACTCGAATCCGATCAGGACACCGGCGGGCTTTCCATGTCGAGTGATGACGATCTCCTGCTTCTCAGCCTCGTGCAAAAATCTGGACAGGTCATCCTTGATCTCGGATAACGGGACTTCTCTTATTCTGGATTTCCGAACTGCTCCAGCCATATCGCAGCCTCCGATTTTGGAACAATGGATAAGACCTCGACGGACTCGGCTGATACATCGTAGAAGACTCGAATCCCGCCGACACGAAGCCGATATTGAGGTCGGGCAAGACCTCGCAGCCGTTTAATACGGCTTCGGCTCGTTTTCATCGGTTCATGACGAAGATGCATCTCAAGCGCATCCCGGACGACAGACCGAACACTTGGCTTCAAGGCTCGAAAGTCTTCGATTGCCTCAGGGGCCAGAACAATCTCAAAACGCATTCTGGCCAGATTATAGCCAACAACGGTGCCGTTTCAAAGTTGAAGGAGGTGATTCATGGAGTGCGACTCAAGAAGAGCTATTCATCACGTTCTCTTCGGATCAATGTGCTTCGTCCATTCATCCATCGTCGTAACCGGATGAATGGCGCCGGTTTGGGTCGGCGCCAACGGTTCGAAAAATTCCAAGAGAGACTGATAATTCTTGGCCTGAACGGTGATGTAGTAGGTATGTTCCGTGGCGGCGACATAGGCACTCAGAATCTTCACTCCTTTCTTGGCGGCAAGGTCACGCTTAGCCCAGAACTCATTGAGCATCGTGGCTCCCTCTTTACTTCTTCCTGGGCAATTCTCAGGCGTGTGCGTCCAATGAGCTACAAACAACATCCCGTCGCTGTCATTCATAATGTATTCTCCTCGTGGATCATATGTCGCTCGGGCTTCCCTATCTTGACAGTTGGCCATTGTAAATAGATCTATTTATCGAATCTCCTTGTGTGTCGGATGCCGTCTCAATGCTCAGGATATGATGCGGCGGAAGCACCATCATGGTGATCCTGTTGTTATACACCGCGCTTCAACGCCGGTTCTCGCCAAGCTCGAAGGGATACAGACGAGGAATCGCGAAGGTCAAGATCGCCGCTGCGACGAGCGCCAGCCCTGTCCCGATGACAAATGGAGCCCAGCTGTTCGGCCGCATCGCTCCCAGTGCCACGATAACGAAGAGAATAGGAATATCGAGGAAGTGGGTAAAGGTGGGCACGTGCCGGCGTCGGGCTTCCTTCAACTCCACCGTCACCCTCCCCTGCTGGACCGCTTCTTTTGCAAGACGGCGAAGTCGCATAAAATAAAGCCGCGTGATCGTGTTGCCCTCGATGAACTCGAATGTGAAAAGCGCAACCATTCCGGTCAGCCACGGCATCCCAAGAAATGCCCATCCTCCATATACCATGACGATCAACCACGTTCCAGAACCGAGCAGCAGGAGAGCGCCGGGGACGACAAGGCCATCGTACAGTACCGCGATGGTTCGGACAGCCTCGGCGAACATGAGCAACTCCTGGACCTGTCGAGAGCGGAGATCCGCGTACCAGACTCCGATCAAACCTGCCCCTATCAGCGTGAGACCGAGCAGGTGAAGAAATTTGAGAATAGGATACGTCACGGCATCGTCACTCGTCGTTTGCGGACTGAACTCGTGTATCAGTTCATATAACAATGCGTGAGCTGATCCGCATGAGAGCCGGATATACTTCGTGAGCGTTCAACCATCAGTCGCATTCGGCGAGCTTGAAGCTGCCAACTCCGCGTAGGTCTCCAACGTTCGCTGGGCCGCTTCCTCATCCAGTTTGCTGATCGCAAAACCGACATGGACGATGACATAGTCGCCGACTTTGGTTTCCGGCACCAGCGCTAATGAGACGGATTTCGTGACTCCGCCGAACGACACGGTTGCGGTGCGAAGCGCGTCCTCTTCGATGTTCAGGACTTGCCCTGGGACTGCAAGACACATTTTATGCGTTACCTTTCTCGCCCAATCGGCACGCAGCAACCACCGCCTGTCCCAGCGACAGTCCGCCGTCATTGGGAGGAACCAGCGCATGGCTATACACAGTGAATCCTGCATGCTCTAAATGTTGTCTTACAAGTAAGAGAAGAAGCCGATTTTGAAAACAGCCGCCGCTCAGGACGACACGAGGCAAGCCGGCTTCTTGGGCGACACACACAGCCGCTTCGGCAAGAGCCGCATGGAACCGCACGGCAATCTTTTCAACACGACACCCTCTGCGGAGATCATCCAACATAGCACTCATCATGGAATGCCAATCGACAACCCACTTGGTATGAGGACTCCGGCTCGGCACCAAATCCATCGGATATCCTTCTATCCTCATTCCGTCTTCATACTCTTGCTCCGCGGCAAACTGGACCGCCATGGCGGCTTGTCCTTCAAAAGACGCCTTGTGACACAAGCCGGTAAGCGATGCGACAGCATCGAACAGGCGCCCTATGCTCGTGGTCCAAGGTGACGCGATGCCGGACCGGAGCAGGACCGCAAACTTCTCACGTTGATCTTGCGTCACCTTCCAAGAAGGAACTGAATAGGTCGGCATCTCCTCTCCCATGAGTTCCCACAACAGGGCTGCGGCAGATCGGCTCGGCTCCTTCATCGCCGCTTCTCCGCCCAACAACCGAAAAGGTTTGAGAGAGGCGTACCGAGTGAACTCCCGGTAGTTCGCGATCAAGAATTCGCCGCCCCACACCTGGCCGTCTCCTCCATAGCCGGCTCCGTCCCAAGCTATACCCAACACTTCACCGTCGAGCCTGTGCTCTGCCATACACGAGGCCACGTGAGCATGGTGGTGCTGCACGGGAATCAATGGAACAGACAGGTTCCTAGCCAGTTCTCGCGCGAAATTGGTGGAGCGATAGTCTGGGTGGAGATCACAGGCAATGGTCCGTGGTATGACTTGGAGCAGTCGCTGGAGATCATCGACCGCTTGCCGAAACGCTCTGTCCGCTTCCAGAGTAGATAAATTCCCGAGATGCTGGCTCAACACGACACGATTGCCGGTAAGAACGGCCACGGTGTTTTTGAGATGTCCACCCACGGCCAATACCGGCCCCTGAGCTCCATTCGCAGGGCCATCCGTCCAGCAGATAGCTTGAGGCGCATAACCTCTCGCTCGACGAACGATGACCACCTCACCTTTTGATTTTTCTGCTTGCTCGGTATCTTTCATCCCGAATTCTTTGGGCACCACCAACACCACCGAATCATCGATGGGCCTTTCGATCGGCCTGTCATGCACCAGCAGCGCATCGGCAATGCCTTTAAGTCGAACCAATGCCTCCCATTCATCGATCACGATCGGTTCTTCGGATCGATTACCGCTGGTAGCCACCATTGGCCGCCGAAGTGACTCCATCAAAAGATGATGAAGCGGCGTCGGCGGCAGCATCACACCGAGGTAAGGATTGCCGGGGGCTACGGTATCGGCAAGAACCGCATCTGCTCGCTTTCGAACCAAGACGATCGGCGCTCGCGGCGAGCCGAGCAACTCTTCCTCGTCTGAAGACAACAAGCAATGGTTTTTCACCGCCTCGATGGATGGGAATATCACCGCAAACGGCTTCTCGGGCCTTCGTTTTCGATCTCGTAAGCGCTGGACCGCCTCTTTCGATGTCGCATCGACCCAGAACTGAAATCCGCCCAGTCCTTTCACGGCGACAATGAGCCCTTGACTGAGCATAACCTCAGCTTGCCGCAAGGCCTCCTCACCGCTCGATATTTCCCGGCCCTGCTCATCCCATAAACACAGCCGTGGGCCGCAGGATGGACAGGCGATCGGTTCCGCATGGAAGCGTCGATCCGATTCGGTGGCATACTCGGCGCGACAAGCCACGCAAAGTTCGAAACCCGCCATGGTGGTATTGGACCGCTCGTATGGAACCGCCGTGAGCAGGCTATAGCGGGGACCGCATTGGGTACAGGTGAGAAACGGATATCGAAAACGACGATCGGTTGGATCAGTCATCTCACGCAGACAGTCGGCGCAGGTGGCCACATCCGGCGGAATAGTAAGGGTGTGTTGACCGGATTCAGCGCTCTGTTCTATCGAAAAACCGGTGTCGTCGAGCACTGGAACAACACTCGTATTCATCGCCTCTACAGAAGCCGAAGACGGTACGTCGGTGCGCATCCTTTCAAGAAAAGTCTTCACAACCGGTACCGCTCCTTCTACTTCGATCACCACGCCGGTGCACGTGTTCTTCACCCATCCAGTCAATCCCAACTCGGATGCCAGCCTGTAGATGAACGGGCGAAACCCCACACCCTGTACTGTTCCTTCCACCTCGACACGTAGACGCCGGGCAAGCGTCCCGCTCATTTCTTTACCACCAATTCATGGATCACCGCCTCCGGCTCCGCCGATCCCACGACCAGTCCTCCACAGATAGAACAAACCTCCTGTGAGTGTGTGACCGAAACACTTCTCCGGCATTGCGGACACCAGGCATCACCGGGGACAGAGATAATTTCCAATGTCGCACCTTCGGCTTTTGTGCCATGGGTGGCCAACTTGAATGCCGTCTGTAGCGCAGACTGATCATGAGTCGATAGGTGAGACAACGCGCCGACTTTCAGTCGCACTGCGGCTAGCTTACCGTCCCCGATTTCACCCAACTTTGTTTCCACGGCCTTGACGACTTGAGTCATGAGATGGAGTTCATGCATGGCACACGTCACATTCCTGGATGACCCGCCTTACAATTTCGTCCAATGCCCTGGCCACGGGAGACGACAATGCCCGGCCTGCCTCTGTATGACCTGCTTCGATCCCGTAGACGATCACTCTAGCGGGAAGGACTCCGATCGTGCGCGCCAACTCCAGTGCATCCGATATACCGAGGGCATGACTTGAGCGAAGAAGCGTCCGCACACCGATCGGGCTATTCGAGACATCGAGGCGATGAATCATTCCGGGATTCTTCCCGCTCCTGGCCGCATCGATAAGAATCACGACGCGCGCCCCTTCCATCAATTCGATGAGGTCCACGCCCGCCATCTCCGCTTCAATCACTTCAGCGTGGGTGCCCACTGTGTGCCGAAGTCGACGGGCCGCCAGAAGACCGGCTGCATCATCGCCTCGTAGCTCATTGCCGAGGCCGATGATTCGAACGGAGGAGCGGGAACCGTCATGCTTCACGCGCGGCCCTCCCGCCTGATCTCCAGATTCAAAAAATGTGTCGCGCAAGATATACAAGGATCGTAGCAACGAATGACCCGTTCACAGGCGAGCGCCGCTTCCTTATCGGGGAGATGCAAGAGACGCGGCATGAACCGGCGCAAGTCCTGTTCGATGCTGGACTGGTTCTGAGAGGTCGGCGGAACGATCTTGGCTTCACGAATCACGCCGTCGCCGTCCACCTCGTACCGATGATAGAGAATTCCTCGTGGCGCTTCCGTACAGGCCATACCGATACCTGATCGCACAGTGATTGGCGCCGCCGATAAGGGCGGAGGCTCATACCGCTCGACGAGCCGCAAGGATTCCTCCAGCGCGTAAAGAATTTCGATCGAACGGGCGACGATGCCGTAAAACGGGTTGCGCAACGGCAGCGCGATGTTGTTGTCAGCCAGGGCCTGTTTCGCCAGCGGTGTCAGATGCTCGTGATTCCAGTTCAGTCGAGCCAGCGGGCCGACCACATAGGGCGAGCCTTGTAAGGTGCAGTGGAGGGCGTTGGAATAGGGGACTTGGTGCTCGGTGAAGTGGTGTTCGAACTCGTGCGCCGAAACCTGCAAGCCGGCGGCGGCTGCAATCTGTCCCTCATTGAGCGGATACTCGTCCGGATGACGAAGCGCGACGCAATTATAGTCCATGTCCAAATTCGGGACCTCGAACGATGCGACCCAGCGCACAGTTTCCACGGCCGCATCGCGCGCCCATAACAGCTCATCCTTCAACGCTGCAAGTTCGCGCCGCAACGGCACACGAGAGAACCCGCCGACCTTCACGGAGACCGGATGCACGGAGCGGCCTCCCAGCAACGTCATGATGGCATTGCCTGCCTTCTTGAGACGTAGACCCCTCGTCACGACGGCTGCATGATCCTTCGCCATCGCAATGGCGCTGTCGTAACCGAGAAAATCCGGCGCCTGCAACAGATAGACGTGCAGCGCGTGACTCTCGATCCATTCCCCGCAGTAAATGAGCCGTCGCAGGTCGCGCAACGCCCCCTCAACGCGCAGGCCGAAAATTTGCTCCAGCGCATGAACCGCGCTCATCTGGTACGCGATCGGACAGATGCCGCAAATGCGCGCGACGATGTCCGGCACCTCTTCGTAATGTCGTCCCTGCAAGAAGGCTTCGAAGAACCTCGGCGGCTCGAAAATCTTGAGTTCCACGTCCCGGACAGTGCCGTCCTTTACCGTCACACGGAGAGCCCCTTCACCTTCCACACGCGCCACCATGTCGACAGCAATCGTCCTTATTTGGTCCGGCCCTTCAGACATTGCAGCTCCGACTCACACGCGTGAGATCTTCGCGCTTCACGTTTTCTTCTCCCATGTATCACTCTCTGCGCGAAAGGATGACACGTAACCGTTGATGCCCCGGAACCGCCGCATGACCTCGATCGGGATCAGTTGCAGTCCGCCGTGGAAATGCCTCGCGAGCGAGGCGGTGTTGGGTGGAAGCCCTGGTCCTTTGCGCGCTCCTTCGCTGGGTCCGAAACAGCCGTAACAGTCACGACCCATGCCCGGACAGATCGCCCCGCAGCCGGTCCGCGTGACCGGTCCGAGGCAAGGCAGCCCCTTCGCGACCAGCACGCAGACAATTCCTCGTCGCTTGCACTCCAGACATACACTGTCAGCCGGAAGGCGAGGCTGGACCCCCGCGATCAGATCCGTGATGACACGCAGGAGTTGGCCCTTATCGATCGGACAGCCCCACAGCTCGAAGTCCACATGGACATGCTCCGAGATAGGCGTGGAGGTATTGAGGCTCTGAATATATTCCGGACTGGGATAGACCGCTTGCTTGAACGCTTCGACATCGGCCCAGTTGCGCAACGCTTGAATGCCGCCGGCTGTCGCGCAGGCCCCGATCGTGATCAAGACCTTCGTCTGTTGCCGTACGGAGAGAATGCGATGGGCATCCTCCGCCGTCGTGATCGACCCTTCCACCAACGCGATATCATACGGGCCCGGTTCCATGTCGCTGGAAGCTTCCGGGAAATAGGCGATGTCCAGCGCCTGGCCTAAGGCAAGCAGGTCCTCTTCCAGATTCAAGATGCTGAGCTGGCACCCGTCGCACGAAGCAAACTTGAAGACGCCCAGCTTTAGCCTTTGAGACTCTCCCTCAGGTTTGGACATCTCGCCTCACGGATGCGCAAGGAGCTGATGACTGATAGCCGATAGCTGACAGCTCAGAGGCAAGCCTCATCGACCATTTGCCATAAACCATCTACTCTTGCAGCTTCACACTCCCACCCGGCCCAGCCACTGGGCCACACGGTCATAACGCATGACCGGCCCGTCTTTGCACACAAAGTACGGACCCATCTGACAATGGCCGCACAGGCCGATCCCGCACTCCATGTGCCGTTCCAGCGAGACATAGATGGCCGCCGCAGGAATGCCGCGGCGGATAAGAATCGGCACACCCAAACGCATCATGATCTCGGGTCCGCACATCAGCACGATGCTTTTCAGCCGGTCGATCGATACCAGCTCGAACAGTTCCGTCACGACGCCGACGTGATAGTTCCAACTTTTGTCCGGCTGGTCGCTGGTCAGCAATACTTCTGTATCAGGAAAGCGCCGCCACGAATCGAATCGCTCGCGATAAAGAAGATCGTGCGGCGTTTTGACGCCGTGGAGGATTTTGATCGAACCATATTGCTCTCGCCGTCGGAAGATATACTCGATAGCCCCAACCACCGGAGCACATCCCAAGCCGCCTGTGACGATCACGACGTTGCGTCCGCGCGCCTCTTCCAGCGGCCACCCTTGTCCGAACGGCCCTCGGATTCCCAAAACGTCGCTCGTCCGAAGATCCGCGATCGCCTTCGTGATCCGACCGACGGCTCGGATGGTATGGTCCAGCAATTCCGGCTCATCCGGGTCCGAAACGATGGAAATCGCCACCTCGCCGACCCCGAACAGGTACACCATATTGAACTGGCCTGCCTGGAAGCGAAATTGTTGCCGCGCCTGCTCATCGATAAGCCGTAAGCGGTAGGTATTGATGTCTTCGGCTTCCCGGATCTTCTCGACAATGGTCGCCGGATGGATGGCATATGCATTGACCATTGAATCAGCCTCTACACCTCGGCTATGTGCTTTCTCCCTGTTGGCCAATGACCGACGACCGGCCGCCCGGCATCATCAACGCCGGTAATTCCTCGGTCAAATCGATTCCGACCGGACACCAGGTAATGCATCGGCCGCAACCGACGCAGCCGGACATGCCGAACTGATCGATCCACGAGGCGAGCTTGTGCGTCAGCCACATTCGGTATCGATCTTTAATCGTCGGGCGAATGTTCTTGCCATGGATGTATCCGTGCTCTTGCGTGAAACACGAATCCCACAATCTCACGTGCGCAGTTTGTTGATGATCGAGGGTCGGTGTCTCCTCGACCGCATGGCAGAAGCACGTCGGGCAGACCATCGTGCAATTCGTGCAGGCGAGGCAACGCCCCGCCACATCGTCCCATCGTGGATGCTCATGGGCATCGTAGAGAGCTTGCGGCAAGCGCGATCGCTCGAGCCGTCGCACCTGGCTATGCCCGCAAGCATCCACACGTGTCGCTGCTTCATCGAGTAATTTTTGCGGAGCAGGAGACAAAGAGAGATCGGCAAGAAGATCGAACCCGGCCTCGCTGCCCGCCTCGATCAACAGCCGGTCGTCCACTTCGGTCAAAGCAAGATCGAAACCGGTTTTAGCGCGAGGGCCGGTCTCCATTGATGCGCAAAAACAAGTGCTCAATGCCCTGGCGCAATTCACCGCGATCACGAAAAGTCCTTCGCGGCGAGCCGCGTAGTAAGGATCGCGATAGGCATCGTTCAGAAAAATCCGGTCTTGAATCGTCAGGCCGGCGAGATCGCAGGCGCGCGCTCCAATGACCGCCACCTTCTCCAGTTGCGGAATCATCTGACGCGCGGCAAACCCATCCTTTGTCCGCTCGATCTGCAAGAGCGGCTCACGCGGCACGAAGACGAAAGGCTTCAGCGATTGCGGTCCATGGACGACACCGAAGATTTCGCCGGAACGGGTCTGTTCCAATCGATAGCGTGCCGGTTCTTGATGATCACGCCAGCCGGTCGGCAGTTCCGACACGGACTGTATGGTTTCCCACACGACCGACCCATCACGCACGATGGGCCCGACAATTCGATATCCCTTCGCGCTCAAGGTATCGAGCAAGCGTTGCAGGTTCTCCTTTGCGAGGACGCCGTGTCTTTCAGATACCATCGACATCATGGGAATCCACGTTCACTCTCGGAGGCTTTTCCTAGGCCTGTGCGTGGGATTTCATTCTTGTTTGCATGTCTTCTTCAGCTTCGCCTTGTCTTCTCCACGTCGATCACGGCATCTCCATCAGCGTCGAGGATGGTGGACCTCCATCACCTGTTCTCTGCCGTGACGACCTCGACTTCCCACGCGAACTTATTATGCTTCTTTTCCGGTTCGGCTTCTACGACCTTGTCTGACATTTCTCCGACGCAGTCCTGGCGCATATGTTGTCACGATCCAATAAATTGCCATGCCTTCCTTCCACCTTATACGTCGCGGGATCCAAGCTTCTGCTCTTTGTGAATGTCGTTGCGTACCTGCGATTGCTGCAATTTCGCCAGTTCCTGCAACAGGACCCGTTCACGATCCGATAGGTCGGTCGGCGTCCGCACCTCCACCACCACAAAGAGATCGCCCTTCCCTTTCCCTCCGACTTTCGGCGTCCCTTTCCCGGCCAGCCGCAGCGCCGTGCCGCCCTGAGTTCCGGCGGGAATCGAGACTTGGAGCGCCTCTCCCCATAACCCCGTCACGCGCAATTTCCTGCCCAATGCCGCATCCGGGAACGTTATGGCTTGAACCATATAGAGATCGTCGCCATGACGCTCGAACGTCGGATGTCGCCGAACATGAGCACGAATGAGAAGATCTCCTGGTGGACCGCCGTCGGCATTCGCCTCCCCCTGCCCAGGCAACCGAATGACCATGCCGTCATCGATTCCCGAGGGAACATTCACCTTCAAGGTGTGCGGGAGAAATCGATAGCCGCTGCCCTGACAGAGTTGACAGGGAGATTCGATGATTTGTCCCCGTCCCTGGCAACGTTCACACGTGGTCACTGTGACGAGCCGTACATCATTCCTCATCTTCATGTCTTGTTTCTGTCCGCTTCCTCGACAATCGGGACAGGACAAGGGTTTCGTCCCGGCCCTGGCCCCGCTTCCCTTACAATCTGTACATTTCTCAGACCTCGTGAGATGTATCTCTTTCTCTCCTCCACGAGCGGCTTCCTCCAGTGTCAGATCGATGTCGTAGCGAAGATTCACACCTCTCGCGGCATCGGCTCCAGGCCTCATACGCCGGCCAAACAGATCTCCAAAAATCCCGGACAAATCGCCGAAACGCCCACCGAAGAAATCTCCAAACTGGAAATCTCTCATGAGGTCGTCCGCCGACCACCGTTCGCTCACGCCGGCGTGGCCGGTTGTATCGTATTCTTTTCGTTTTATATCGTCGGAGAGGACGGCGTAGGCTTCCGCGAGTTCTCGGAACTTCGCCGCCGCGTCAGGATCTCGACTCTTATCCGGATGGTACTTCAGCGCCAACTGTCGGTAGGCATGCTTAATCTGATCGCGGGTGGCGGTTCGATCGATTCCGAGGACTTCATAATAGTCTCTCTTGGTGTCGGTACTTGGCACCGGCGGCTCCCCCTTTCGAGCCAGATGACGAATCCCGCGATGGCGATTGACGGCTTCTCTCAGGCAAGCGATGCACTATAACCTTGAAAGGCCATACGAAGGTGTTCAGCAAGACGAATGCCGAAAGACGAGCACGGAGGTGTGACGCCCTTGGTCTCCGCAATGCCGAGTGCCTGAGCTCGTATTAGCGAGAGCGTTTCGAGAAATCGGAGAGCGGGTCATCCTGATCAGGTACCTGGATGACCCGCTCAGCCTGACTATAGCCGCTGAAGCAACCCTTCGCCTCAGCGTTGTGGGTCGTCACGGATGGGGAAACTTCGACTCTCGCGATTCTGGGTCTCGGTGGCTGACAAAGCGTCACACTACCTACCCCGATGATAATGGCGCACAACCCAATCGTGAATCGAAGACTCATGCGCTCCATCCTCCGATAGCGGCTAGTCGATCTTCACCGAGATGGATTTCTTCTTCGCTTCCTCCGTCTTCGGCATTCGGATTTCCAGCACACCGTCCTTGAAGGACGCCTTGATTTCGTCGCTCTTCACTTCGCAAGGGAGACCCACGCTCCGCAGGAACGAGCCATAGGACCGCTCGCGGCGATAGTAATCATCCTCTTTCACTTCTTTGTCCTCTTTCTTCTCGCCTTTGATCGTCAAAGTTTCCCCTGCAAGGTTGACCTCGACATCTTCTTTTTTCATCCCGGGAAGCTCAGCCTTGACCACCACAGAATCTTTTTCCTCATAGACATCGAGCGAGGGGATGCGGATCGAGAGCGGTCGGATAGGCAACCAGCGGTCCCGCCCGAAGAGGCTCGGGAACGGGCGCCGCCAAAAGTCGTCCATGAAGCGCTCCATCCAATGCTCCAACTCCTCTCCCCTCGACACGATCTCACTCGGTTTCTTTGTCGTAACAGCTTTTTCTTCTTCAGCGGCTTTGGCCATGGCACTCCTCCTTGTGGATGATTGATGGACATTGTCTACTCACGCGGTCGTCACGCTGCTTTCTCTTACATGAGCAGCACGCATCCTTCATGGACGAACTTCAACACAATTCACAACCTTGTCGACGCCGAAGACATACCAGGCATCGAACTCGGCCATCTCCCTCTGCGGAATGGAAGGCAGATCGCCGTCCAGCATCACCACGGATTGCCGAACTGCTACGCGGATTCGTTCTTCGTTTACAAATGGATCTTTCTTCAAGACGATTCGCACGGCCTTCGCCATCTCTTCATCCGAGTCCGGCTGCTCCGGGACGACCGCCATCCCATTGATGACGTCACGACTCCCAGGGACCCACCAGGCCAATACTCCGGCCAACCGCTTCTGCGTGAGTCCGGTCACATGGTCGTCAAGTAGTACGACTCCATCGTTTACGGAAACTCGTATCGACCCATGGGGCTCCTCGGGAAGATCTCGAACAGTTTCAAGCTGCCCCTTGCGGATCACCCGGATGGAACAATTCATGAGGATGCTTTCCTGAAGCAACGCATCGCGTACCGCGTCCAAGATGGCCCCGTCTCCCATGCGTGTTGCCGGAGTCACACGGAGGCGGTCGACAATGCCGCTGACACCTTGGACGGCGATCGCCGACTCGAGGCTCAGTTTTTTCGCCGCAATATGTTCGACCTCGCCTTCCAGAGTGAGAACCCCATCGCCAAATTCAATCTCGACCGGAAACTTATGCAGGTTGATGCGCGGCTCACGCTCGAGGGCAGCGCGTACTTCTTTCAGAACCCGATCCCGTTCTAATGCAGCCGTCGTCTTCATGACTCGTCGAGCAAGCCCGTCTGCATTCCTTTACAGCAATGGCAATGCCATGCACGTGAACATCGAAAGTCATTGATCCTTCAAGCTGAAGGACACTCACGAGTTACGATGAAACATTCCTGGATAGCGAGACAGTGTGGACTAATTCCCCACACGGGTTTGCGCTTTTGCCGCAGAACGCTACGGTGCGATTGTCTGCCTCCCTAGAAGAAGCGACCCGCTGAATGCGCCGCCTCATGGCACGCACGATGCCGCCTGACTCAGTCCTCAAGAGGCGCGTTACGCACTGTGCCCCTTCCCCTCTTAGACATTCGCAATCTTACCTTCGCGGTGGGCGATCAGAAGATCCTCGATCAACTCAATCTGACGATCCATCCGAGAGAAATCCATGCTCTCCTGGGGGCGAATGGCTCCGGCAAGACCACGCTGGCCTACCTCCTTATGGGTTGTGACCGGTATCTCCCGACTCAGGGAACCATCCGGTTCGCGGGGTGTCGACCTGCTCCCGCTCAAAATGCACGAACGGGCGAAGTTGGGCGTGACCCTAGCCTGGCAAGAACCGGCTCGTTTCGAAGGTGTCACGGTTCTCGAATACCTGACGTTAGGCCGGTCCGAGTTCAATCCCGAACCGGTGCTGATGCAAGTCGGCCTGGACCCTGACCGTTACCTGAATCGGCGAGTCGATAAAGCTCTGAGCGGGGGTGAACGTCATCGCATCGAGTTGGCGTCCGTGCTGTCGATGAAACCGACGCTGGCGATTCTCGATGAGCTGGCAGCCGGGATCGACATGTTGTCGATTACTCACATCATCAACAACGTCATCCGCGCGCTCAAGGAAAACGGCGGAGCGATCTTGCTCATCACCCATCAGGAAGAGGTCGCGGCGATCGCTGATTCGGCATCCCAACTGTGTAACGGTCGGATCATCTTTTCCGGCAATCCAGCCCATGTCATCGAACACTTTCGCGGCCGCACGTGCGTCCGGTGCGATGGAGAGGTCTGTGGGTATGTCCGAGCTTGAAGAACTCATCCGTGTGTTGCCGATGGTCGGAGGGAGCCGACGATCCTCGATGATAAGAAGATCGCTCATGTCGTCGGACAAGGCCATCACATCCTAAGCCGCCGGTCTGTACCCGGTCTCCAACTGGATCTGGAAGAAACCTCAGAAGCCATCGTCGGAAAGATGACCATTCGCGCGGGCGTGACCATTGAGCAACCGATCCACATGTGCTTCGGCCTGGCCCATCCGACCGGCATTCAGAATATCCGCATCGACGTTGTCATGGAAGAGGGGGCAGCTGCACGCGTGCTTTCCCACTGTCTCTTTCCCATCGCCACCGCGGCACAACATCGCATGCAGGCCACGATCACGATCGGATCCGGCGCGTCGCTGACCTACACCGAAGGCCATTACCACGGCCCACACGGTGGGATGCAGGTACTTCCCCATGCGTCGATCAGAATCGAAAAAGGCGCGCGGTACTTTTCCGACTTTTCACTGTTGTCCGGTTCCGTGGGCGACCTCGGCATCGATTATCTCGTCGAGGTGGAGGAAGACGGCATCGCCGAACTCACCGCGAAGATCTTCGCCCACAAGACCGATCGGATCGCCCTCAAGGAAACCGTCGTGCTTCGAGGTGCGCGGTCGCGAGGTCTGATCAAGACACGTGTCGTGCTGGAAGACGAGGCCCGTGCGGAAATCACCGGGATCACCGAAGCCCATGCACGTGGAGCCCGTGGTCACGTGGATTGCATGGAGATCGTGCAAGGGAGAGCCCATGCCAGCGCGATCCCAATCGTGAGGGTGTTTCACCCGGAAGCAAAAGTCACCCACGAAGCGGCCATCGGCAGCGTGAACAAGAAAGAATTGGAAACGTTGATGGCACGGGGACTCACGCCGGAGCGAGCGGTGGAGATGATCGTCAGTGGGATTCTGCGGTGACAGAGCGTCGGTCCATGACCAATTCTCAGATCACTGAGAATGTCTGTCATGTCCTAACGTATAGCAAGCCAATCGAATCAGCATTCAGTCAAAGGCAAAACATTTTCATCGAAACCGCTTTGTTTACAACTACGGCAAAGGTCAGGTCACCGCAGCCCATTGAACCGAACCCCGCACATGGCCTATCATTCAACCAAACAATGAAGAGCCTCCTTGACCGAATCAGCATCAATCCTCGCATCTGCCATGGTCAGCCCTGCGTGAAGGGGACTCGCGTCATGGTCTGGCTGATTGTCCAGTATCTGGCCAACGGGGACAGTGTAGAAGAGATGCTAGCTGCTTATCCGAGTCTCACCCGAGAAGATGTCCAAGCTTGTCTGGCGTATGCCGCCGAGATGGCGCGTGAACGGGTGCTTCCGGTCGAAATCACAACCTGACCGTGCAATTTAAGTTCGACGAGAACTGCGATCCCCGCTGGCAGGCGCCGCTCATCAGAGCAGGCCACGCTGTGAGCACGGTCTTCGATGAAGGCTGCAGGGGGCAGATGACGAAGCGATCGCCTTGTTTGCCGGAGGGAGCAGCGGTGCTTGATCACGGCGGATCTCGACTTCGCCCAGCTCTTGGATTTTCCTCCGGAGAATTCATCAGGTTTCATCGTGCTGCGTCATCCGCACCCCACCCTCGCAGGGATGCAGGCGCTGATCGAGCAAATCGTTCTCACCGTCGTGAAGGAATCGCCTTCCGGCCGGTTGCGGATCGTGGAGCCCGGCCGCATCCGCATTCATTTGCGCACCGCCGAAAAGGAGTGATCTAGCGGCCAGGGTTTACCTGTTGGTTCAGCGGCCGCGCGGGATGCCCAGCACGTTAAGCTATATAATTGCCCTAATGGGTCGTGGAGTCGGCTAAAATGCCGATCTGCTGAGCCGCCGGCAAACCGGTTTCAAAATGGTCCCTCTCATGCCGACCATGGACGGTTCTTGCTATTCCGGCAGTGGCCCCATCGTCAGGGTGTTCCATCCTGAAGCCAAGGTCACCCACGAAGCGGCCATCGGCAGCGTGAACAAGAAAGAATTGGAAACGTTGATGGCACGGGGACTCACGCCGGAGCAAGCGGTGGAAATGATTGTGAGCGGGATTCTGCAGTGACTGGTCGTCTCGCTCAACGCCATAATCCCACGAGCGATGTAGAACACTCGGTCGTCGCCGCGATCACGAATCGGTGCGCACGTGGAATCGTGGTTCCAGCGCCTTCAGGTTTTCCATGATGCCGGTATACTCCAGTTCCGCCATGGGCAGCATGGCGGCACCAAAGAACCCTTGACGTCGCATGCCGATGGCTTTGTCGGATACGGTGTCGCGCACGCGGTTCCAGAACGGATGGGCGAATGCGTCCGCCGGTTCGGTAAACCGCCCTTCGTGCATGGCAAAGGCGGCACAGGTGATCACCGGAGGGCCATCGAAGTAGCTGATACCCGACTGAAGCGGGACCGGCATCAAAGGCATCTGATGAGAGCCGCGCATCCCACCGGCCACATACGGACCGATGGCATAGGGCGCTAAGATCTCGCCCGTCGCCGGAAAATCCTTCTGGACCCGCACCAGCATCACCGGGTCGTCCTTGCCGGTGTACTTCCCGGCAATGTTATGCAGCCGTGAAGTGGACGCCACTACTGCTTGTTCGCCGCTGGCGAGTGACCAGACCGATTCCACCACGTAGCGTTCGGTGTCTCGCAGCAGCGCGGCGATTTCGTACAATTCTTTCCGGGTATTGAGCTCGATAATCCGGTCACCTTCAGTATGGTTCACATCCATGATGATGAAGCGAAAGCCTTGGGCCATGTTGGGCGCCAGGATCAAACCCGGTGTGTTCATGGGGTCGGCGAAGGCCAGATACAGCGGGAGATTAAAGGCGCCGGGATCGGTCTTATCGGCCGCAAAGAAGAGAAAGGGCTCATTCGGCCGCTCGTTGAATTCCATCTCCGCCACGGCCGGTCCCATCCCGCGCACATTGCCTGAAAAGGCGTCTTTCAACAAATCTTGACCGGCACCGTACAGCCCCTGCTGTTTGGCCACCTCTGTCCCGGCGAGAAAGGCATCCCACGCCAGTTTATGGACGGCCTCGTGTCCGGTGCCATGCCGGTGGGTCATCAAGATGGCAATATCGTCACCGGTACTGCTGACATAGTGATCGATCAACAATGAGGCGCCATGCTGGACAATATGATTCCGCACGCTTTCCAGCACGTGCCGCGAGGGACAGATATGGCCGCCGATAGAACCGATATCGGCTTTGATGACGCTGAGGGTGACTTTCATGGGCGATACTCCTTCTCTCCGACAATGGAACGCAGTCCCTGCCTTCGTCTACATTCAGTAATCTCAATTAATTATTCAGCAATCTCAATGCCACAACGCGTAAAGACAAATCTTTCACGGATTCCCATGTGTGGTTTATAGAGATACGAAGCACGAACCTCTTGGATCATGCAACCGGTTGGGGTAGGCGTCCACAGAGAAATGGAGCTCGCTGAGGCAAGATGCAACAGTGGACGCACCTTCAGTCGTGCGGACCAGCGATCAAGTAAGACTGTCTTCAGGACGGGCATTTCGAGCGATGAGATCTCTGAGCCTTCTGCCGCTGCTCCTGTTTTTTGTGCTGTTGGTGATGCTTCCGTTTGTCTTCGGCCAAGTGTTCGCTTCGGCCCTGGTGAAACTGAAATTGGATCCCACAACGGCTCTGCTCGTGGTGATCGGGATTTTTCCGGGAAGTCCGATTAACATTCCTGTCAAACGAATCTCTCGAACGGAATCGGTGCCGGCAGATCCGTTGGCAGTGTTCGGACTATCGAGGTGGTGGCCGGCGTTCCAGCAGGTGCGTCGAGAAACCGTCATTGCCGTCAATGTCGGCGGCTGCCTCATTCCGGTGGCGCTGGCGATCTATGAAACGGCTCATGTCATCCTGGCAGGCCGGCAACCGCTCTCGGGACTGCTCCTGGCGATCTTCATCAATACGGTAGCGTGCTATTGGTCGGCGAAACCGATCGAGGGGATCGGCATTGCGATGCCCGGTCTCTTTCCTCCCTTGCTTGCAACTGTATGCGCTCTGTCCTTCGTTCCGGACCAAGCCCCTCCGGTCGCCTTTGTCGCCGGCGTGCTGGGCCCGCTTCTTGGGGCCGATCTGCTCCATCTTCGCGATATCGAAAAGATCGCCACCGGCATCGCCAGCATCGGTGGCGCCGGCACTTTTGATGGGATCGTGCTCTCCGGAATTGTTGCGGCATACTTGGCGTGAACGAGAGCTCGTATGAGGAGTTGCTCAAAAAGCTGCGGGGCGCATATCGCGGTACCTCCTATCTATGCCGTTCTATGCCGTGGGAACCTCCAGCACATATAATTCCCCTTTCATGTGCTCATGGATATCACAGTGGAAAGCAAAGCTCCCCGGCCTTTCAGTGGTGAACCGGATTACCAGAGTTTTCCCGGGATTCACGTAAAATCCTTCCACGCCTTTCCCATACGTCACGATCTGATCGTCTTCCCCGGAGACGAGGAGCCCGGTCAGCACCGATGACGCAAAGCCATGGCGTACATTGTCACGATTCTCCACGAGGATCTCGAGCGGCGTCCCTATCTGGATGGGGCCACCTTTGGCTAGAAAGAAGGTACGATCCTCAATGGCGATCTCAATCCGTTGCTCGCGACCTCCTTGGATCTTGGATTGGGCCTCTGTCGAGATTGGCGTCAGGGCCGTACTGGACAACGCCATCATGCCGACCAATGCACAAAAGAAGGGAATATGAACTCTCATGATGCACCTCACCGATCGCGGATGTCCGCCTCATCGTTCATTTTCTATCCCTAGCCTCATCGCCCGAGAACCCGTCGAACACTCCGGTCGACATGGCCATTTTCGACACGGTCGTTATCGAGAGCACCCTCGCTCTACTCCCCTCACCGGCGATCAATGGGGACATAGACTCGGCCATGCGATCCCTCATAAATCTGGTCCGGGCGAAAGAGCTTGTTGTCCTTGATCTGTTCCAACCAGTGAGCCAACCACCCTGAAACTCGGGCCATCGCAAATATGGTGGTGAAGAAGTCAGGATCAATGCCCATGGCCTTGTACAGCACTCCTGAGTAGAAATCGACATTGGGGTGGATGCCCTTTGCGTGGAGCAGTTCCTCTCCCACTCGTTCAACCTCTTCGGCGAGGTCGAACAGTGGAGATGGTCCACACTCTTCGGCGAGACCTCTGGCTACCTTCTGAAGGATAGTAGCCCTGGGGTCCTTGACCTTGTAGATACGATGGCCGAACCCCATCAGCTTCTGCTTGGCGGCCAGCTTTTTCTCAAGATAGGCCCGGACCCGCTCGCGCGAGCCGATTTCCTCCAGCATGTGCACGACCTCTTCCGTGGCGCCTCCATGCAGGGGACCTTTTAGAGTCCCGATGGCGGAAGAGACGACGGTATACGGGTCAGCCAATGTCGAGGCCGTCACCATGCCGCTGAAGGTGGAGGCGTTCATGGTATGTTCTGCGTGGAGAATGAGACAAGTGTCCAGCGCTTTCGCCAAGGAAGGGTGCGGAACCTTTTCCGTCAGCATGTAGAGAAAGTTGCTCGCATGGTAGAGATCATCCCGAGGATGAACCTCGTGATCCCCACGTCTGAGCCGATGATAGGCTGCAATGATGGTCGGGACCTTAGCGATCAAGCGCACGACCGACCAATATTGGACCTCTGGGTCCAAGACTTGTCGGGCGGGGTAATACATGCCCAGTGCCGCCACAGCCGCCTGCAGCGCATCCATCGGATGCCCTTGTTCTGGAAGACACTTGATGAGATCCGTAATCCTGTACTTGATACGCCGATGATGACTGATATCTTGTGAAAAACGGTGGAGTTCGTCCGGAATGGGCAAATGACCGAACACAAGGAGAAACGAAGTTTCCATGAATGTACTGTGAGCAGCCATATCTGCGATGCGAATACCGCGGTACTCCAACAAGCCGGCTTGGCCGTCCACATAACTGATCGAGGATTTGGCTGCGGGAACCCCGGCGAGCCCCGGTGAAAATTCGTGCAAGGTGGTCGGCTTCGTCATGACGTCACATCCTGGCTCACCCGCCGCCCCTTCCAATACTTGACCATTGCCTTCATAGAGCCGAACACAGCACCCTGGCGAGAGACAATTCCCCTCATAGCGACTCCTCCCGCTCCACTATCTATTCTATTGTTGATGGAAACGAGCAAGGCCAATGCCATCGGCCGGTTCGATTGCTGTGCGAAAATTTCTCCAATTCCGCTTGCGTTGTCGGTCAAGATCACAAGCCATGACCTCGACTCGCAGAAGGCCGTAGCAGAAGGCAGCAGCAGGCTGAACCGAGTTGCCCCGAATCGCCACAAACGCCATGCCACTGTCTGAGACGTTCTCAGAATTTGCCAGCCGGGCCATTAACTCCGGTATCACCCCTCTTGCCCGTGCGAAGACGACAGAAGAACAGGAACTTCCGTGGCACCCAATCTGCACCAATCAGATCAGACCCATAACAGACTCTGCTACAGATCACTATGTCGAGAGGAGGGCATTGACCATGGAGGACAGGCGCGGGTGGTTCATGGCATTACTGCACGAGGTCCTTGCAATGCCCCGCAAACACGTACTCGTCTTTCTAGTTGCAACCGTCTTGTTGATCATCGTGCAGGTAGAAGTAGTCGAGGGGTGGCACCTCATTCATCTCGTCGAGCTGCTTGGCCTCATGTTGTTCCTGTATATGGGATGGGTGACGTGGCGTGTCGCGCGCATGCTGAGGAAACAAGGGAAGCCATAGGTTGTCCCGGCGAGAACACTCTCCTGCTTCATTGATGAACCCAAAAGAGGTAAGATCCATGACCAGACCGTCGGAGGAGCGGGTGCAATCTTTCTTCCGCGGAAAGACCCGCACGCCACCTCGGCAATGCACAAAGGCATATGCATGTTCTGATGCCGTTTCAAGGCGACGTAGATTTCCCAACCCACTCAAATGAACTTCCATCCGTATCGACAATGCTCTTAAGAAGGAGGATTACAGGACCATGAAGAACGAACCTTCACGCCGGACGAAAAAGACAAAGGCCCGAGCGTCGACGGGCACACCGGCCGAGGCAGCGACTCCCACCACTCCACGTGCACGTGAACCGGTGTCGTCCTACGATGATCTGCACGTCTTGATCGCGAAGCGGGCCTATGAGCTCTACAACGAGCGGGGCTATCGACATGGATACGCGCTCGATGATTGGCTGGACGCGGAGCGAGAGATTCTGAGCCGGCTGCCGCCGGCCTGAGCAGATGATTTTTCCCAAGGCCTGACAGCCGAGTCTTGGAGATAGAACGTTCCAATGATTACCTCGATCGCCTTCACCGTCTACCCCGTCTCGAGTATGGAACGAGCGCGGGCATTTTATGAGCACGTGCTTGGCTTGCACGTAAGCTACAACAATCGAGATGTCTGGGTCGAATATGATGTTGCAGGATCGACCTTTGCGATTACGACGACGGACATGGGGCATACGCCGGGAGCGAAGGGAGCGGTGGCGGCGTTTGAGGTATCTGACCTGGATGCATTTATCCTCAAGATGAAGGAGCGCGCCGTGACGTTCTCCACAGAGGTGTTCGATACACCGGTCTGCCGGATGGCAGTGATCGAGGACCCGGACGGAAATCACCTCACGATCCACAAGCGCCATCCGTAGACCATTGCCTGTATGGACGGTCTCGCTGCCGCTTCTCGCCGGTCCCTGAAGATCAAGACGTGTGTGCCCCCCAGTCCTTGAACTTCAGTGTGGCGGCCAACGCCGCATGGTCTGACGGCCACAGCCCACCGTGAGGCGGTGGATCCGTCTTATCGCGCTTCCTGTTACCGAGGAGTTTCACGTCCATCACGTGTGACGGCGGGGTCAGCGAGAAGATCATGTCGATACGTTCATACAACTCGCTCCGCCCGTTGGTGAGGTCCTCCTCCTGGCAGCACGTCAAGCCCGGTTTGGGATGTGGTCGCAGCGTCCAGACATCCGTAAAACCGTTGGACGTGAAGATCTGATAGGGCGTCATGACCTGCTGCCCATTGGGAAGCGTGATCTTCGGATCTCTCGGATCGGAGTTTATATCGCCGACGATGATCACTGTTTTCGATAATCCGTCCCACCGACTCCACGTTGCCAAGGCAGTACTGAGGAGCTCTTTGGCCTGTCCGACTTGGAGGAGGCGCGTCTCGGGCAGGTTCGGCGCCAGCAGCCGCTGCTCCAGATGCGTATTAAACAGGCGGTACTGTCGGTCCTTGACCGTGACATCCACCGCAAGAAAGCCGCGCACGAGTGCGATTTTGATGTCCCCCAGCACCAGGTCGGACGGTCTCGTCAGGTAATGGCAGCCGTCATCAGAAGGCGCCGAGCAGGCGAAGTTCACACGCTGAACGGGCAAGCCCGTGCGAACCAGAATTGCATCGCGGTCCGCGACCGAAAGCAAGGCAGGGAAGCCGTTGACCAGGAACTGGATAGGGCCGACTTTGAGGTTGGTCACACGTCCCGCGACCACGTACTTCTCCCGCAACGCCGCTTCGGTGTCCTGCAAGTGATCGGTGAAGGCGTCCTTGATCAGCGGGTCGTGGCAGCCCGTGTCCGGCGGCAACTGGACGCCCGGAATTGACGCGCATTCAAACGTATAGGCCTCCTGCAGCCCGACCACATCCGGCTTGCGCCGCGCAATCTCCTCGGCGAGCGCGCGCGCTCGCTCGGCTGGGCGCGACGCCGCGATCTTTGTGAGCGACTCCACGAGAGCATTGTTGAACGCCATGGGGTCAAACGGTCCCCCGGACGTCGCCGCTTCAAGCAGCGGCGCCAGATCCGCGCCGAGATACTGGTTCTGCGTCATGACATCGATCTCACCCACCGCGCCGCGATGCTGGTTCCGTGTCATGATATCGGGCTCGCCCGCCGTACTGAGCGAAGCAGCCCCGAACAACACCGCACCGAGGATGCTCGAAAGAATCACGTTCATGGAGTCCTCCCTTTATGTGAGAACAAATCGGAGCCGTCTCAACCTGACCACGAATACAGCCATGCACCTTGCGAAGTACTTGCCGCCATCCCAACGAAGCTCATGGTCAACAAGGACACTGACGAAACCGTTGGTTGCTCAATTCCTGCAAGGTCCCGGTTGTTAGGGAAGGATTCTTGACTCATACCGCCTTACACCGTCCCTTTGCTCTTATCCCTTGACGCACACGAGCGGTTCAAGTCTTGCTACCTTTCGCGCCAGGTTCGCATCACCCGCCGCGTCGACCACCTCGCTGACATCCTTGTAGGCGCCCGGCGCTTCCTCAGCGATTCCTCTCATGGATGGACTGCGAATCAGAATCCCGCGCGTCGCCAACTCCTTCACCACATCGCGGCCATGCCACTGCCGTAATGCTTGGTGCCGGCTCATACTTCGCCCGGCTCCATGACAGGCGGACCCATAGGCCAGTGCCATACTCTCCTCTGTTCCTACCAGCACATATGAAGCTGTTCCCATCGTTCCACCGATCAGGACCGGTTGCCCTACCGTTCGGAGTGACGGAGGAAGATCGGGATGGCGGGGGCCGAACGCCCTCGTGGCTCCCTTGCGATGGACGAAGAGGCGGGTCAGTACTCCATCGATCACATGCTCCTCGACCCTGCAGGTGTTATGGGAAACGTCGTACAGCAGCGAGAGGGTAGCCTCTGGCAAGATGTCGGCGAAAACCTCTCTGACGAGATGCGTGATGATCTGTCGGTTGGCCAGCGCGCAGTTGATCGCCGCCCGCATCGCGCCGAGATACTCCTGTCCGACCTCGGAATTGATAGGGGCGCAGGCCAGTTCACGGTCCGGCAAATCGATGTGGTGCCGCGCTGCGGTCGTGACCATGCTCTTCAAAAACTCAGTCCCGATCTGATGACCGAGCCCTCGTGAACCGCAATGAATGCTCACGACGACGTCGCCTTCGCGCACTCCGAAAACAGCGCCGACCTCCGCATCGAATACCTGCGCGACCCGTTGCACTTCGAGATAGTGGTTCCCGGAGCCCAGCGTCCCCATCTCATCCTGCTGGCGCTTCTTGGCATAATCCGAGACATTCTCAGGCTTGGCATCGGCCATACAGCCGCGCTCTTCGATGAATTCCAAATCCTCATGCATCCCATAACCTTTTCCCACAGCCCATTTCGCCCCCCCGGCGAGCATGGCATGCATCTCGTACCGATCCAAGTGCACCTTCCCCCTGCTTCCGACACCGGCAGGAATGCGGTGAAACAAGGCTTCAGCCAGCGGTTCTTTCACCGGTTGAATGTCCTCGACCACAAGCCCGGTACGGAGCAGACGGACTCCACAAGAAATGTCGAACCCCACGCCGCCCGCGGACACGACACCCCCCAGATCGGGGTCGAACGCGGCGACCCCGCCGATGGGAAACCCATAACCCCAATGGGCATCAGGCATCGCGTAGGAAGCCTTCACAATGCCCGGCAACGTCGCAACATTGGTTACTTGCTCGTAGACTTTCTCGTCCATGCCGTGAATTAAATCTTCAGTGGCATAGATCACACCAGGCACCCGCATCTTACCTCGAGGAGAAATATGCCATTCGTCTCGTCCGCGTCGTTTCAACAGGTTGAGATCCATAAACACCTCATGCTTCCATACGCAGGCTTTTTCAACAGCCTGTCACACATCCACCACGCATTGCGCTATCCAGCGACCCTGCTCATCCTGCTTCACCGACAGTTCGGTGTACGTTGCACCTTTCGCTTCGACGGCCGGTTGATGCCGAATTATCTCGATTCTCTCTCCCCACGCCGTCGCGTGGAGCGAATGGTCGTTGAGTCGCACGGAGAACCGGCTGAACAGCATCCTCCGCGTGGCCATTTCATAAATAAGGGCATTCAGCCAATCGACCAACAGCAATTCATCGTCAGGCGCTTCACACGTAATGGACACAGCTTGCGCCGGAGCAACCGACGTTGGCTCAGTGATCACGGCGGTTAAGGCAAGCCCTGCCTGTTCAAACGCCGTTTCCTTCGTCATGCCCATTCCTCGCACACCGATATCGGCTTCGTGCGGGAAATGTTCCCAGCTTCCCTGTGCGGTCTCAGAAGAAGGGGTCTGCATGATCATAGATCTTTCAGGCACAATGCCGGTCACTTCACGGTGATCGTTCCTACCTGTCCCTGTACACTCATGACGGTTCCAAACGGCTTGCACTTCGTCTGCATCGTTCGAGCAAGGAATCCCCATTCCTTCTCATTGGCCCGTCTGACGCCAAGGTTCTCGATACAGGTCGGATAAAGCCTGATACGCACCAGACTCCCTTGCTCCACTTCGAGCATAAACAGGAACGAAAGGTCATTGCGCTCATTCCGGTCGACCATATAGTCATCAACAAAATCCCCGGTCGAATAGAGAATGGCTTTCCCCTTGTAGACTTCGATGCCTTGAGGCGTATGGTTGGAGTGGCCCCAGTAGAGGTCGGCACCCATGTTGAGAAGCTCGTGCGCGAGCGACTGGATTGCCTTCGACGGCGCGCCCCAGTTCGGACCGACGTGGGCGCTGATGATCACGGAGTCTGCTTGCCGTCGCGCCGACAGCAGAGCTTGAATGATTCGCGATCGGTACGGCTCTTTCAGCCCGCGGTCGCTGTACGCGATGTAATTCACGCCTGGCTTCGTGTTTGTCGCTTCCCATTCCGGCTCATTATCCGTCAGAGCCACGACGGCCACGCGGCCTCCGGGCAAGTCGAGCACAAAAGGAGCAAGTGCTTCTTCGATCGCCGCTCCAGCGCCGGTTCGTTTGATACCGGCTTGGTCGAGCAGATTGAAGCAATCCAGCAAGGCTTCAGGGCCGTAATCCAGCACATGATTATTCGCCAAGGTCACGCCGTTGATCCGGGCGGCTGAGAGAAACTCAATGGCGCGAGGTCCGGCACGAAAGTGAAACGCCTTCGTGGCCGGATGCCATTCTTCTCCGTGACTGCTGATCACGCACTCCAAGTTGACCAATCGGCAATCGGCACCCAGCATAACCGGTAACACATCGCTCCACAGCGCATCGGGACGCACAGATCGGTTTTGGATGACATATTGATCCACCAAACGTCCGAGCATCACATCGCCGGTCAGCGCGATTCTCATCATTGCAGCACCGGACGTGTCTCCAGACAGACTCGACAGGTCATATGCAAGGCAGCAACCACCCTTTTCATGCACCCACCGGCTGTGAATTCATCGCCGCTCAATGTTCCTTCCAGGCCAGGGCTTCGATATGAATCTTCACTCCTTCAGGATCGCACACTCCTCGTAAGGAAAGCATTCGATCGATGGTCCGTGAATGAATGACCAACGTACCGATTCCGAAAAACCGTGCGGCGAAACCTTGCCGAACCGTCACCTCGCGAATATCACTCAAAAGAATGGATTGAATCTCGTGTCCTGTATAGCCGTTGCGCACCATGATCTGATCCCTTGTGAGCTCGTAGTGCGCCCAGTGCCGCAGTAGCGCGGCGCAAGCCAGCAGGATCCCTGCCCCTATCACCCACATTTCCCAGCCACCCACGCCAAATCTATGGAACAATGCCGCACGTAAGACGGATATGGCGCTCAAGAAGTAGAGCCAACTGAACTGTGCCCAGGAGGGGAAGGCCTCCCAGACCACTGGTCGCTCCAATTGCCGATTTTCCATGAGTGGTAGCGTTATCGTTCCACCGCGCTTAGATCCATTCTCGCTCCGCCTTGTCAGGAATTCCTGTGCCCTTTGGCAACATCAAGATGCGAATGGTTGTAGCAGATTTCCTCACAGAGGTTCTGTTTCTCACACTGGATGTTTGATTCAACGTGGCAGTTTCCAATTAGTTATACCGCCTCCCTTGACCACATTGGGTGGCATTCTTCTTGCCGAAATCCAGATTAGAGTTGGCGAGATCCCGCGCCGAATCATCGGCAGTGGAATGACGGTCGGTTCTATGAGGATGAAAGCCTACATCCCTGTCGTTCTTCTCGCCTGTGGAGGGACAAGCCTGGCATTCGCTGTGACCACTGACTCTGCAGAGACCCTCCAGCGAACGGTCAGGGGACCGTGGTCGCGACGGACATCACCGTCGATCCTCAGACCATCGTGGTGGAAGTCCCGCTCCCGCATCAGGAAGCGCTCGTGGTCGGAGCTCGTGTGCCGACGGATACGAAGATTACGAGGGGGAAGCAGGACGCTCAGTTAGCGGACGTCCAAGTCGGTGAGAAGGCGGATATCACGTACCTGAAGACCCCAGATGGTTTGATTGCTCGATCCGTTCATGTGCGATGACGAGGAGGACGGATGTCGCTTCAGAGACGACGCGGGCGGGACAGGCTCGTGCTGTGGGTGATGGTGCTCACGATTGTAGCGGGCTGTAGCGGCCGGAGAGTCATGAGCGGGATGGAGGATCAAGCTTCCGTATCCCGTCCCTTTCCTGAGGACGAGGCGGCGAAAGTCGCGCCCCCGGCTCGCGTGGAAGCCCCGGAGATGCGTCTGCCGGAACAGCCGGCTGCCGTGGAGTCTCCATCCAACCCGATCCCTCCGCCGAGCGAACCGGTGGCCGAGCTCGCCGACGTGTATTTCGATTTTGATCAATATGCGCTCCGCCGTGAGGCGCGAACGGGTCTCAAAGCCGCGGCCACGATTCTCCAGGCGCAGCCGGACCAAACGATCGTGATCGAAGGCCACTGTGATGAGCGGGGCACCAGTGCGTACAACCTCGTCCTGGGGGAACGGCGCGCTCAGGCCGCCAAGCGCTATCTGCAAGACCTCGGGGTGGCCGCGTCGCAACTCCGCATCCTCAGTTACGGAAAAGAACGGCCCTTCTGCACCGAGCACAGTGAGGCCTGCTGGCAATCGAACCGACGAGTGCATTTCAAGCGGCCGTAGCAGGCAATGCGGAACAGCGTCTCCCGTGGTCGATGAAGAGAAGCTACTTGCTTGAACCTAATCTATTCGAGGAGATTCTTGTGAAATGTACTGATGCGATTCATCGGTGGAATTGGGCTGGTCACTCTCGTAGGATGCGCCGGAACCGGCGAGGTGATTCCTTGCGGCTCCACATAGCCTCGACAGGGACTCAGAAGCCATGAAACCGGCGGAACCCCCGAAAGGTCATCGGGGAATTTGAGGATGGACGGAGCTTTCAGACCTCTCAATTCAGATCTTGCGGAAACGTGTATGTATCGCCGAGTCTTGGCGTTTGACTTCGGCGAGGACCTGACGGCGACGCCTAAGACGGAATCCGATCGCGACGGCCAACTCGTTATGAAGTGAAAATGGTCGGGCGAGATCAAAGACGACTCGCTCCTTCCTCTCTTGAAGCGGGATGCAGCGCTTCGCCGGTCGCGCGCTCGCAGCCATTGACGATATTTTTCATCTCATCTTAGGAGATTTTGTCGGCTTCGCCTTTTCCTCCTCCACATCGATCACGGCGCCTGTGTCGGCGTCGATGTGGACCTCCATCACCTTGTTCTCTGCCGTGACAACCTCGACTTCCCAGACGAGCTTGTTATGTTTGTGTTCCAACTCGGCTTCGATGACCTTCCCTGCCACCTTCTCCGATGCCGTGTTGATCGCTTGATCGATCGTCACCTTGGCTGCTGCGGCCATCCCTGCCTTTCCCTTCTTTTCTTTTTCGTCAGCGTAGGCTGCTCCGGCGACGGCAAGTGTCCCGGCTGCCAATAACAAGGCCAAGGCGAACAGGGTGAATGATCGCTGTCTCATGAGTACCTCCTTCTCTATTTTTAGTTTAGTGGTCCAAACAGCGGCGTTCGACACAGAACAGCCGGGGACCTCTTGTGGTCAGTCGGTTGCCCCTTTCGTCTCAGCTTGATCTCGCAAATACCCCACGTCAGCTCTGGACAGTCCGGTGAACGAAGAATAACTTTCGTGACCTGCTTTCTTGATCTTTGCATCTCATATGCCGCGCATGTGGTGCGGCGAAATTCTTTATGCAAACGTACGAACGGCGCCTGAGACTAAGGTGATGACTTCACACGATTCTGGATCTCGCTTCTGAGAGGGGAAACAGCGGCATCGAAGCCATTCGCCTGGCTTCTATTGCCCTATTCCGCCACAGTGATTCGTCAGCAGGCTGGTCAAGACGGTCAACTGCATCCATTGATTTCCCGCGAAAGACGGTTATCTAAATGGTGAGCGGAGGCCTCGGTGAGAGGAACACTCAAGGAATCGAGGTCGAGCGCTGGGGCGGTGAGCAGGCCCGCCGGTACCGAGCGGGAAGCCTAAACCCTTCCAAGACCTCCAGCTTTCACAAACAGCTCTCTAGACCCGCCTCCGCTCTCGCTTTTCTTCCATCACGACATTTCACTTGTTACCTACGAGTTGATGTGATGTTTTTGAGATCTATGTTGATAAGACATTGCGACGAGGGGTTAATTGATTTTTGATGATGGGGTCGCACAGCATAAAAAAAGCCCGCTCTTGTGTGGTCCACGGGGGCTGCCTTCTGATCGAGGTCATGTTCGGCAACCCTTCAGTCGCTTAAGGCTGATTGCCCCGCGCCTCAATCTCACTTGGCCTTCCATCTACGGCCGTGCCTAGTGGCACCGACGATCGAAAGCGCGTCCCTTGAACCTTGACCCCGCTACCGAGACAACGCCCGCGTCCTTTGCACGCTGGCTGCACAAGAGCGGGTCACCAACCTAAACTGCCGACATCTCTCGGCTCACCACACCTCCTTCGACTCTCAGATAATCACGGTCTGTGAAGAATCAACGGAAGCAAGATGCGCCACCGTCCTGCAGACGCGGCATAACGGAACTAAGGATTCACTCGTTGGGATGTCGAAAGAGGCAACAGCCTTATGGATGTCACTGTCCCGTAATGCCACAAAAGTTCTCTTTCTTCAGTCCCAATTGAATCTAGAACGCTGCATTTTCTCGTGGATAGGGCCATTGGCACTATCGATGCACAAATATCGAAATGAGACTTCGACTCTCAATCAATTCATATAAGGAGGCAAAGATTATGAGCGGACTGACAAGATGGGAACCGACGACACGATGGAATCCCTTCAAGGAAATCGAGGAGATGGAGAAACGACTTTCGAGCCTCTTCGGCCGCACACCGGTTCCTACCGGTGGCGACAAGAAGGAGGCCATCACCGTCGCGGAGTGGTCGCCGCTCGTGGACATCTCGGAAGACGAGAAGGAGTACGTGATCAAAGCTGAGATTCCCGAAATGAAGAAAGAGGAAATCAAGATCAACGTCCATGACGATGTCCTTGCGATCAGTGGTGAACGGAAATACGAGAAGGAAGAAAAAGGCAAGAAGTATCACCGCGTCGAACGAGCGTACGGCAGCTTTATGCGAAGCTTTACCCTTCCCGAAGATGCCGATGGATCCAAGGTCAATGCCGAGTACAAGGACGGGGTGCTGAAGGTGCATCTTCCAAAGTCGGAGAAGGCCAAGCCCAAAGCGATTGAAGTGAAAGTAACGTGAGGGAGGAAGGTTCAGGTTAAGGCGAAGGGAAACATCGACCGGCTGTCCCTAGCTCTACCTTAAATCCTCAGCCTTCTTCGAGGAAAGGGGATATCATGTTTCGTCATCCTCGCTATCTTGAAATTCCGTGGGAGGTTCATTGGGACCAGAAAGAGACTGGGCCACATCACCATGTGCTTCTCATGCTTATCCTAATCTTCATAGCGCTGTTCTTGATTGGAATCGGCGTGACAAGCGGGCTCATGTAGACCAGAAAGTTGAGTGAGCGGAAGGGAGAAGCGTGACGTTCAGGAATCGAGAAGAGGCAGGTCGACGGCTCGTCGAACGTTTGATCCAATATCGTGGCGACCCCACAGCCATCATTCTGGCGCTTCCACGTGGGGGGGCAGCCGTTGGCTATCAGCTGAGCGTGGGACTGCATCTTCCGCTGGATGTCTTCATCACCCGCAAGCTGGGAGCGCCGGATAATCCCGAATATGCGCTAGGCGCGGTGGGTGAAACAGGGACGATCTACCTGAACCCTGACGCAATGGCCGCATACGGCCTTTCTCGTTCAGACCTCGAGGAGGTGGTGCAAGAGCAGCAACGAGAGATTGCTCGGCGGCAGGACCTCTACCGCCAGGATCGCCGGTTGCCCTTGCTGACCGACCGCATCGTCATCCTCGTGGATGATGGAATAGCTACCGGGTCCACGTTCTTCGCATCCGTCGAATCCATCAAACACCTCAAACCACGCCGCCTGATTGGCGCTATTCCGGTCGGCCCAGTGGAGACTATTCGAGAGGCTCGCCGACAGGTGGATGAATTAGTCGTCCTTGCCACACCGGATCCGTTCTGGGCCGTGGGGAACCACTATCTCGATTTTGCACAGGTCAGCGATCACGATGTGGTGGAGTATTTAAACCTAGCGGAAGAGTCGCTGTTGGGATGGAAGGAGCGCGCACACCCTTCAACGGGCTCACCGTCACGATAAGGGAGCATGCATGACAGCAAAAGGGAAGACATCGGCAGGCTTGGGGGCTCGACATGACCGGACCGTCCAAGAGTATCAGCATGACACCTACAAGCTGCGCGGGAAACTCAAAGAACCGACCGTCTGTAGTGAATGCGGGGCCTTGTTTCACAAAGGACGTTGGACTTGGGGCACGAAGCCGGCGGAGGCGGATGAGATCATCTGCCCCGCCTGCATGCGGATCCGCGACAAGTATCCTAAAGGGTTCGTCACACTTAAAGGCGGCTTCAAAGACGAGCAATATGAGCAGGTGACCGGCTTGGTGAAGAATGCAGAAGCAGTAGAAAAACAGGAACACCCCCTCTCTCGGATCATGTCGATTGAAACCAAGCCCGAGGGTCTTGTCATTTCCACGACCGACACCCATTTGCCCAGGCGCATCGGCGAGGCATTGAAGCATGCCTATCACGGCGAGTTGGAGCTGCATTACGACCAGGACGAAGATTTCGTGCGTGTCACGTGGACGAGATGATTCGAAACTGCCTCGCGATTTTAGCCGGTTTGTCGACAGAAGGAGAGGGTATTTGAACTCACGGGGAAGAGTACGGTCGATTACCGTCCATTTCACCATCATCATCGCGTTTTTTGCCGGCATCGGAACAGGAGAGGCAAAAATCGTCCTTCCGTCCGGTTCCATAATCGAAGTAGACAAGGCCACGGTCGAAGCCGTTCTCGCATCTTTGAAGATGCCGACGACGCGATCAAAGCCCATGACCTTCTTGTCTTTGGGGAGAGGGCTTGGCGTATCCGCGGCAATGTGGGAGAATCGCCGCGCGTGCTTCCGTTCGGGACCGCGCCACATCCGCTGTTTTGACCGGCGGACGGCAGAGGCTATGGCATGAGAGTCATCATCGGCATCGATTGGTCGGATCAGGCGTTTGCTGCCCTCAGCCAAACGTTTCTGCTCTATCATCCGACGGACGTCACGCTGGTCCACGGCGTCGATTTAGGGATTTTGAAACATCCGTTCGTGGCCCAAGCAGGCAACGTGCAAGGGTACGATGATTTCCGAAAGGCGATGGTCGATTCGGGAAATCAATTGCTGGAGCGCGCCGCCGCCCTGGTACCGGCGGAGATTGCCTCGATCAGGAAGGTGAACGAAATCGACAGTCCCGCCCAGCTCATCCTCGACAGCGCCGAAAATCTCTCAGCCGACTTGGTCGTCGTCGGTGTGCGCGGACGAAGCCGTCTGTCCGAGGTTGTCCTCGGGAGTGTGTCCCATCGAGTGCTCATGCACGGCTCCCGGCCGGTCCTGCTCGTCAGAGGAGCCGCCCGCAAAATTCGGCGGGTGCTCGTCGCCATCGAGGATCGAGACGACGCCGACCGAATCGCGAAGTGGGTGGCGCATCATCCCTTTGCCGATCCCACCGAGGTTTGCGTGCTTCATGTCCTCGTTCCGATCGGAATAAGCGACCCCTATGACGCTATGGGAACCGAAACATGGTGGGAGGGCGCAGAGCGCTATGCGAATGAACTCGTCAAGTCGACCGCCGGCAAACTCTTGAACCCTCGCTCTACGGTGAGCACGAACATCGCGACGGGCAATCCCGCAACGGTGATTGAACAGGAGGCCAAGAGTAGGGATTTGGTGGTCGTGGCATCCCATGGACGCAAGGGCCTTTCTCGTTTTCTCTTGGGGAGCGTGTCCCATGCCGTCGTGCATCACGTGACCTGTCCAGTCCTGGTCTTGAGATGAAAGGATGAACATGAAAAAGATGTCGGTCGCTGTGCTCATGCTCATATCCGCGTTGACCTCGGTGGCCTTGGCTCAAGTGATCCGGGGTGATGCGAAGGCCGGACAAGGTGTGTATGAGCAACAGTGTCTCCGCTGCCATGGGGCCAAATTGGATGGAAACGGACCGGACAGCCAAGATTTGATCGTTCGACCGGCTAATCTTCGGTCTCAAACCACTCGGTCCAAGACCGATTGGGAGCTGCTCGTCGCGATCTCGAACGGCGTCTTATTCAGCCCGATGCACAGCTTTCGCGGCAAGCTGACGGATCAGCAACTGCTCGATGTATTGTCGTATATCAGATCCGTGTCACCGGCCGACATCAGCAGCTGATTCGTATCCTCCCTTACCCTCTCCCGATGGGACATTGCCCTCTTGTCTTATTGGCGCAATTTTCCACTACCATCGCGCATGCCTGATGACTTCTGCCTCAGACAGGTCGTCATTCGTACACTGTTTCTTGACCCGTACTTCATAGATTTGCAAACAGATTCCCGTCTTCAGCTTAGATACGATGGTCTCTACTTTGCAGATCCTGGGCTTGGAGGAACTGTTGTGGCGTGGACACCGATCATCAAATCCCGCCGAGAGTGGGAGATGGTTCCGCATCTCTACGACTATGGAGCCGTCCGTTCGCATTTTTCCTGGGAAACGGCCAGGCAGGATTTGGAGGGGCTTCCCCATAGTCAGGGTCTCAACATTGCTCACGAGGCAGTCGTTCGCCACGCGAACGGAGCTCGCGCCGCTCATCTGGCGATCCGATGGCTGGGCAAGAACGGAAAGGTCGATGATTATTCCTATAGCCGGCTGAACGAGCTGACGAATCGCTTTGCCAACGTGCTGAAACAGCTGGGCGTCGGCAAAGGCGATCGTGTCTTCGTGCTGGCTGGACGCATTCCCGAGCTCTACATCGCCGCGCTCGGGACCTTGAAGAACCGTAGTGTATTCTGCCCTCTGTTTTCTGCATTCGGTCCCCAACCGATCCAGGCACGGCTCACCATCGGCCAGTCGAAGGTGCTGGTGACCACCAACACACTTTATCAACGAAAGGTTGCTGCGATCCGCTCGGCGGTGCCCAGCCTCGAACATGTGTTGCTCATCGGGGAAGGTCATCAAGCTGCCGTCCTTGGCGGCACGCAAGACCTGAGCCTCCTCATGCAGCAGGCAAGTCCTGAATTCACGATCGGACCCACCGATCCGGAAGATATGGCGCTGCTCCACTTTACAAGCGGAACGACCGGGACGCCGAAGGGCGCAATTCATGTGCATCAGGCCGTCGTCGCTCACCACATGACCGGCAAATACGCCTTAGATTTTCATCAGGATGATGTATTCTGGTGCACGGCGGATCCCGGGTGGGTCACTGGAACGTCGTATGGGATCATCTCGCCCCTGACCAACGGCATTACCAGTATCGTGGATGAGGCGGACTTCGATGCCGAACGCTGGTACCGCATCCTGCAAGATGAAGGGGTGAGCGTGTGGTACACAGCTCCAACTGCCATTCGCATGATGATGAAAGGCGGCGTGGATCCCATTAAAAAATATGATCTTCGTCGACTTCGTTTCCTGGCGAGTGTTGGTGAACCTCTCAACCCCGAAGCGGTTGTGTGGGGACGAGACGCGTTCGGCTTACCGTTCCACGACAATTGGTGGCAGACCGAGACCGGCGGCATCATGATCGCCAATTATGCCGCCATGGACATCCACCCCGGTTCAATGGGCCGCCCCCTTCCCGGCATTGAAGCAGCAGTCGTCCGACGGACCGACAGGGGCGCCGAGGTCGTCGAGGAACCAAATGTCCAGGGGGAACTGGCGTTAAAACCAGGCTGGCCGTCCATGTTCCGCGGGTACTGGAACGAACCGGAACGGTATAAGAAATGTTTTGCCGACGGCTGGTACCTGACCGGCGACCTGGTCAAGAAAGATGAAGATGGTTACTTCTGGTTCGTCGGTAGGGCTGACGACGTGATCAAGACCTCCGGTCACCTCATCGGACCTTTCGAAGTGGAAAGCGTCCTGATCGAGCACAAGGCCGTGGCGGAGGCCGGCGTAATCGGCAAACCGGACCCGGTCGCAATGGAAGTCGTCAAAGCTTTCGTATCGCTCAAGGATGGCTACGAGCCGAGCGACGACCTACGCCGCGAGCTGTTGGGCTTCGCACGCACACGCCTCGGCGCCGTCGTGGCTCCAAAAGAAATTACATTCCTGCCGACATTGCCCAAGACCAGAAGCGGGAAGATCATGCGAAGGCTATTGAAAGCCAGAGAGCTGGGTTTACCCGAGGGCGATACGTCGACGTTGGAGGCCGGCTCATGACACCGCCGATACATCGAGACCACGGCCTGAAATTGCTTCGGCACATGCTCCGCATCCGGCGGTTTGAGGAAAAGTGTGCGGAACTCTATAGCCTGGGTAAGATCCGAGGCTTCCTCCATCTCTATATCGGTGAGGAGGCGGTTGCGGCTGGCGCCATGCCATGTTTCACGCCGGATGATGCGATCGTCGGCACCTATCGCGAGCACGGCCACGCCCTGATACGCGGTACCCCGATGGGACCGCTGATGGCGGAACTCTACGGGAAAGCGAACGGCTGCGCGAGGGGACGAGGCGGATCGATGCATTTCTTCGACGCCGCGCGACGCTTTTATGGGGGCCTCGCGATCGTAGGAGGCGGGTTGCCAATCGCCGTCGGGCTGGCGCTGGCCGATAAGATGCAGAAGCGCTCACGGGTAACGGCCTGCTTCTTTGGCGACGGCGCTGTGGCGGAAGGGGAGTTCCATGAGTCCGTCAACCTTGCGGCCCTCTGGAAGCTCCCGGTCCTCTTCCTTTGCGAAAATAATCTGTACGCGATGGGCACCGCATTGGATCGGCATCAAGCTCAAACCGACATCGCCAAAAAGGCCGATGCCTATGGGATGACGGCTCAGGCGGTGGACGGCATGGACGTGCTCGCGGTGGAAGCGGCCACCAAACGAGCCGCAGATTTCGTACGCCAAGGCAACGGCTCTTACCTGCTCGAATATCGGACCTATCGATTCCGCGCCCACTCCATGTATGACGCCGAACTGTATCGCACCAAAGACGAAGTCGCTCAATGGAAACAGCGCGACCCGATTGCGTCCTTTGAGCAATATCTTCGGGGGAATGGGTTGCTGCACGATGCCGATGTCGAGAAGACGGAGGCCGCCATCGCCGCTGAAATTGCCGAAGCGGTGGCATTTGCGGAGACGGGACCGTGGGAACCGATCGAGGATCTCAGGAAAGATGTGTACACGCCTCGCCAGGCCGAGGCTCAGGTGAAGGTCGAGTGAAGGAAGATTCGTCGGTCCTGACCAAGATGACATACAGAGAAGCCGTTCGAGCCGGACTCCGTGAGGCGCTGCACAGTGACCCGCGCGTGTTTCTCATGGGCGAAGACGTCGGCAAGTATGGCGGCACGTATGCCTGTAGCAAAGGGTTGTTGGAGGAGTTCGGGGCTGAGCGTATCCGAGACACACCTCTGTCCGAAAGCACCTTCGTCGGCGCCGGCATCGGAGCCGCTCTTGGCGGCATGAGACCGATTGTAGAAGTGATGACGGTGAACTTCAGCCTCCTCGCTCTTGATCAGATCGTCAATAACGCCGCCACGATTCGCCATATGTCCGGCGGACAGTTCAGCATTCCGCTCGTCGTGCGCATGGCCACTGGGGCCGGCCGGCAAGTCGCCGCTCAACACTCCCATAGCCTGGAAGGATGGTATGCCCACATCCCCGGCATCAAGGTCCTCACGCCCGCGACCGTGGCCGATGCGAAGGGTATGTTGCCGGCGGCCTTGAGGGAACCGGACCCTGTCTTCATTTTTGAACATGCCTATCTGTACCCCATGGAAGGGGAGCTCGACGAAAGCATACCGCCTGTCGACATCGCAAAAGCGGCCGTGCGCCGTCAGGGAAAGGACGTGAGCCTGATCACGTTCGGCGGCTCGCTGTGGAAGGCGCTGCAGGCCGCCGATACGCTTGCCGGAGAAGGCATCGAGGCAGAGGTCGTCGACCTCCGCGTGCTGCGCCCCCTCGACCAGGCGACGATGCTGGCTTCCGTCAAGAAGACCCACCGAGCGGTCGTCATCGACGAAGGGTGGCGCACGGGAAGTTTCGCCGCAGAAATCAGCGCGCAGATCATGGAAGGCGGCTTCTATGATCTCGATGGCCCGGTGGCTCGCGTGTGTAGCGCGGAAGTCCCGATCCCTTATCCGAAACACTTGGAAGACGCGGCCCTGCCGCAGCCTGAAACGATCGTGGCCGCTGTCCGCAATCTCAAGGGATAATACATGGGCGCCGTTGGTCTGTTTTCGAGCTGCTCGCGCTTCACGCTTCACGTTTCACGAGGTTTTTGTCATGGCTGAATTCGTCATGCCGACGCTCGGCTCAGACATGACCGAGGGCACGTTGGTCGAATGGAAGAAGAAGGTCGGCGATCGGGTGATCAAAGGCGAGATCATCGCGGAAGTGGATACCGAAAAGTCCGCGATCGAAGTCGAATCGTTCCATACCGGCGTCATTCAGCAGCTCATTACACAGCCCGGCGATACGGTTCCGGTCGGCACGGTCATGGCTGTCATTCGCGAAGAAGGGAAACCGATCGAACAGGTTGAGACGAAGCCCGAGGCCGAACCTGTGAAGCAGCCGCCGCCTTCCCGGGTGACTGAACCGATCGTATCGCCACCATCTGAACCAGGCCGACTCCGCATTTCACCGGCCGCCAAACAGCTCGTCGCGGAACTTCACGTCGATCCTTCCATGCTGAAAGGCACCGGCCCGGGTGGCGCCATCACCCTTGACGATGTCCACGCTGCCGCAGCCATGCCGACAAACGAACCATCACTCGTAGCCATCGACCGCCAGACACGGATGCGGGAGACCATCGCCGCCGCCATGGCGCGATCAAAGCGGGAGATTCCCCACTATTACTTGAGCACCACGATCGACTTGGGCCGGGCCATGGCTTGGCTCAAGGCGGAAAACCTGAAGCGCCCCGTCACGGATCGGCTGCTTTATGGTGTCTTATTAATTAAGGCCGTGGCCTTGGCCCTTCGGCAGGTTCCGGAGTTGAACGCGGTCCGGAAAGAAGGCGCCGTTGTTCAAATCCCTGATATCCACATCGGCATAGCCGTGTCGCTGCGGCAAGGCGGCCTCGTGGCGCCGGCCATTCACCATACCGACAAGCAGAGTCTTGGCGAGTTGATGACGCGCTTTCAAGACCTGGTGAAGCGGGCCCGCACCGGGACGTTACGCAGTTCGGAATTCTCCGATCCGACGATCACCGTCACGAGCCTCGGCGAGCAGGGAGTCGAGACGGTCTTCGGGGTCATTTATCCTCCGCAGGTCGCCCTCGTCGGTTTCGGAAAAGTTGTGGAACGTCCGTGGGTCATCGAGGGGCAAGTGGTCTCAAGGCCGGTCGTGACGGCAAGCCTCTCCGCAGATCATCGCGTGACCGACGGTCACCGCGGTGGGATCTTTCTGTCAGTCGTCGATCGACTCTTGCAGGAGCCCGGGGCACTATGAACAAGCCGCTCGCGCCGGATGAAATCAGGCAGACGGTCCTTCGCCTCCTTGGCGAGATCGCGCCGGAGGTGGATCTGTCCCTCGTGAAGCCGGATGTCGGTTTTCGTGATCAGTTGGACATCGACTCGATGGACTTCTTGAATTTTGTGGTCTCGATCCACAAGACCTTCGGGGTGGAGATCCCGGAAGCGGACTATCCGAAGTACAACACGCTCAATGGCTGCGTGGAGCAGTTGTCAGAGAAGCGAGTGTGAAAACTGCTTCATCTCATACCCGCCAATCACCCAATATTCAGAGTTCGAGTTGGGAACGATTGTGATGGTCAGCGAGTGAGACGTCGTGTTCAGTCCCTATCAGGCCGCATGGGAGTTCCTCGCCACACTCGGCATCTTCCTCGCCCTGTTCGCACTAGGAAGTGCCATAGAGATTCATGCCGACGAACTAACCCCGGATCTGGAAGTCTTTGTTCGGGCCGGCTGTCCCCATTGTGAAGCCGCCAAGGTGTTTCTTAACGAGCTTCGGCGTGAGCGGCCGGAGCTGCGGATCGCCGTCTACGACATTGCAGAGAATCCAGCCGCGCGGCAGCGACTCGCAACACTCGTTGCCGACCGAGGCATGGCCGGCGTCGGCGTTCCCACCTTCCTCATCGGCACAGAACTGCTCGTCGGATTCCACTCTTCCGACACAACCGGGACTGAGATTCGCACTAAGGTCGACCAGCACAGGCAAATCGATGCAGTGCCTCCGGTGCCGGAACGTATCAAGACGATATGGCTCGGTGAGCTGCACGTCGGGGATCTGGGCCTTCCGCTGTTCACAATCGTCATCGGCCTGCTGGACGGGTTCAACCCTTGTTCGATGTGGGTGCTCTTGTTCATGCTCTCCTTGTTGGCCAACCTCGCCGATCGAAGGAAGATGCTGCTGATTGCTGGAACATTCGTCGCCGTTGAGGGCGTTGCGTATTTTGGATTCATGGCGGCATGGCTCAATCTGTTCTTGTTGATCGGTCTCTCTCGCATAACCGAACTGATCTTGGGCGGCATCGGCATGTTGGCCGGAGCGGTCAATATCAAAGATTTCTGGGCATTCAGGCGCGGAATTTCATTGGGCATCCCCGACTCGGCTAGGCCTAGGCTGTATGATCGGATTAGGCGAATCCTGACGGCCGAGAACATGGCCGCTGCACTCATGGGCACCGTTGTATTTGCGGTGTTGGTGCAAGCAGTCGAGTTATTGTGCACCGCAGGCCTACCCGCTCTGTACACAAGAATACTGACATTGCACCACCTTGACCGATGGGCCTATTACGGACATCTGATGCTTTACAATGTTGCCTACATGTTGGACGATGTCATTGTTCTCACTATAGGAGTCATCACGCTGAGCCACTACAGGCTACAAGAACGAGAAGGTCGCTGGCTGAAGTTGCTGAGCGGAGCCGTGATGCTGAGCCTGGGCCTCGTGTTGATATTGAAACCTGAATGGCTGGCCCTTTAGATACACATACGATGAGACCAGTTCGTCCCTTCTACATTCCCCCTCTGGAGACCGACCACACCGAGTCCGGCTCGCTCATCATGCGTGATGGATCGACCGCCGGCATCCGAATGGCCGAACCGGCTGATGCGGCACTGTTGCAACAATTCGTCAGCCGCTTATCACCCGAATCCAGGCGTCACCGGTTCTTTTCGGAAAGCACCCCGGCGGCCGATGCCATTGCCAACTTGTGTGATTCTTCCAATCCACGTTCCCAGCTCACGTTGATCGTGACACGAACATGGGAGGGGCAGCAGCACATTATTGCTGCCGGCTCCTACTGGGCGAAGGATGTGCACACAGCGGAGGTGGCGATGGCCGTCGATGACGGATTCCACGGAAAAGGTCTGGGGACATTGTTACTGGAACGACTGGCCTTAGCCGCCATCCGACACAGCTTTACTCACCTGTGGGCTGTCACCCACACCGACAATCTGGCCATGCGCGAGGTCTTCCGAGAATCGGGGTTCACTTCGCATGAAGCCTACGAGGGTGACGACATGGAAGTGGAGTTGTCATTGATTCCCACGGAGAAAACCGTCGCCCGCGCCGAGCTTCGGGAACGGCTCGCCACAACCGCTTCACTCCAAACGTTTTTTCATCCCCGGTCGGTCGCAGTCGTAGGGGCATCACGCGACCCTAAGAGTATCGGGCATCGGCTCCTTGAGGCACTCCGGACAAATCAATTTCAGGGTAACATCTATCCGGTCAACCCACATGCCTCAGAGATCGCCGGTGTCCCTGTCTATCCTTCGGTACAGGCGATCCCCGAATCAGTCGATCTGGCCGTCATCGCTGTGCCTCGGCAATACGTCTCATCCGTCATCGATGAGTGTGCGGACAGAGGTGTCCGAGCGGTGGTGACTATTACGGCAGGCTTTGCCGAAGTTGGAGCTGAAGGAGCGGAGCTCCAGAAACAGCTAGTCGAAAAGATCCGGCAATACGGAATGCGCATGATCGGGCCCAATTGTTTCGGGCTCTTGAACACGGACCCCAAAGTACAACTGAATGCGACCTTCACCACGATGTTTCCGCCTCGCGGCCGTGCCGCCATGTCGTCGCAAAGCGGAGCCATCGGCATTGCGACCCTTTCCGGCGCTCGCCGGTTCCACGTGGGCATTTCTTCCTTTGTGAGTGTCGGAAACAAGGCCGATGTGTCCACGAACGATTTGTTGCAATATTGGGAAGAAGACCCATCTACCAATGTCATTCTCCTCTATATGGAGTCCATGGGCAATCCTCGCAAATTCGCCCGCCTCGCGCGGCGCGTCAGCCGTCGCAAACCGATCGTCGCAGTCAAAGCCGGGCGATCCCAATCGGGGCGGCGTGCGGCAAGTTCTCACACTGCGGCCCTCGCAGCCAGCGATGTGGCCGTCGACGCATTGTTTCATCAAGCCGGCGTCATTCGCGCTGAATCGCTCGACGAACTATTGAACCTGGCCGCCGGTCTCTCGAATCAACCCCTTCCATTTGGACGGCGGGTCGGAATTCTCACGAACGCCGGAGGGCCTGCCGTGCTCTGTACCGACGCGTGCGAGCAATACGAGTTGGTGGTGCCGGAATTGTCCGCTCAAACCAAGGCCACACTTGCCTCCTTTCTCCCGTTGGCCGCCGCGCTGGGCAATCCCGTCGACTTGATTGCTTCTGCGACAGCGGATCAGTACGCCAAAGCGATTGAAACTCTTTTGTCGGCTGATGAGATCGATGCGTTGATCATTCTCTATATGGCGGTGACTGTGACGGATACCGCCGATATCGCACGCGGCATCCTGACAGGTATCGAGAATGGTCGGAACGCGGGCGCCAAGACCAAGCCGGTACTCATCGGGTGGATGGCAGAAGGTGATAACGACCGGACGTTTCGTTCCCAAACGGAAATCATCCCTGTCTACCACTTGCCGGAGACCCCCGCCCTCGTGCTCAGCAAAGCGGTGTCTTATGGGGAGTGGCGAAAACAACGGCCCGGCATGGTGCCCGACTTTGACGATCTCAATCTTGCCGCCGCACGAACGATTTGTGCCGCCGCCTTATCCCAGCGTGGCGCCGGCTGGTTGTCGGTGGAAGAAGCACGAAATGTCCTGAGTGCGATCAAGCTGCCTATTCAGCCAGGCGGAGTGGCCAGAACAGCGGATGAAGCAGCGGCCCAGGCAAGGCAAGCCGGCTATCCGGTTGCCGTCAAACTGGCCTCGTATCAGATCGTGCACAAGACCGAGATCGGCGGCGTGCAGCTGAATCTCAAAGATGAACAAGCGGTGCGCAAGGCCTTCGACTCGATCAGAACTCGGCTCGCAGAAACCAATCAGCTCGATGCCATGGAAGGTGTGCTCGTGCAACCGATGGTGACCGGTGGTGTGGAAGTCATGATCGGAGTCACTGAGGACCCCTTATTCGGACCCTTAATCGCGTTTGGCCTCGGTGGGATTCATGTCGAGATTCTCGGCGATGTGCAGTTCCGCATCACCCCGCTCACCGACCTTGACGCAGCAGAGATGATCCGGGGAATCAAGGGCTATCGCCTCCTCACCGGCTATCGCGGGCACCCACCGGCCGATCTGGAAGCCCTTGAAGAAACGTTGCTGCGGGTGTCTCGCCTCGTCGAAGAGATCTCCGAAATCAGTGAACTCGACTTAAATCCGATCTTCGCATTGCCGCCCGGCCAGGGCTGCCGAATCGTGGATGCAAGGATACGGGTTGGATAGACGGAACTCCTCAGGCTGACGGGCGGAGGGGCTCAAGGCGGTGGATTTCGCCTGCCTTCGAGCCGTGTATAGCATGCCAGAGATCCCAGTCCATCTGTAACCCCAACCAGAAATCAGCAGACATCCCAAGGACCCTCGCCAGACGAAGCGCGGTATCGGAGGTAATCGACCGCTTGCCTCGGATGATTTCATTGAGCCGGGGAAATGAGATGCCCAGGCGTATCGCCAATTCCGATTGAGTGATGCCGATCGGCTTGACGAACTCCTCCAGCAACATTTCACCCGGACGTGTGGGTGGCCGACGACGAGGCAGCCGGCGCGCGACGAGGGCTCGCGAGTGGCCCGGCGAGTCGGCGTTTACCAGTTTCTTAGTGATAATCCGCGATTTCAACCTCGTAGACATCTCCAGCCTCCCATCGGAAACAGACCCGATATTGATCGTTGATTCTGATACTGTGCTGTGCGCTCCGGTCCGCGCGCAACCGTTCGAGGCGATTTCCTGGTGGTACGGCCAGCTCAGCGAGATCTTTCACGCGATTCATCTGGTCGAGTTTCCTTCTGGCCACTTTCCACAGATTTCGGGGACAGGTTTTTCTGGCCATCCCGGAATCGACGCCGTCAAATATTGCCTCGGTGCCTCGATCCGCGAAAGAACGTATCACGGGATCCATTATAACGGCATGTGTAATAGGCCTCAATAGCGGTCAGTGCCAGACACAAGTTCGCGTGGGTGCAACGGAGAACGGAGGCTGTCAGCAGCAGGTCAGCGATCCCGAAGCCTGGCTTCGATTTCTGTACGAACATCCACCCATGGGCGACCAGCGGTGGGATCTGCTCGATACGACTCTAGTCGTTCCCGAATGATTCTTCGATGCCATTCAGGGACAGGAACCTGCTCCGGGGTGACCCCGATACGATCCCACAGAGACTGCACAACGTCGATTCGTTCATCGACTGTAAGGCCGTCGAACGCGGAGGTGGAGAAAGGATAGGTTTGGGCATAGGACACCTACTGCGGACTGAGTACAGCGCATAGGCGTTGAGGACGATAGGCTGAGCATTTCAGGCTGAACTTGTCCAGGCTTGCTTCAATTATCCGGTCAAGTCGAGTGCCGCCGCCGTGTCAATTGCTCGACGTGCAGCTTCTAACTCGTATCGCTGCTGAAAGATTCAGCGAAACTTCCGGCGTTGTGGGAAAGCAGCGTGCTAACCGCCCGGCGGGACCAACGCTTGGATCTTCACTGTTGTGAATACCATTTGTGGCGAAGAGTCCGTCAACTCGGTGATTTCACGCTGGTCCACTCCATGCTAAAAAATGAAGTTTTTTCTTCGCCTTACCACCCTTCTTTGGTATGTAAATCCCACACTAGCCCGCCTTAACAGGGGGCTGCTAGATTGCTGCCGTTTCCAATGTCCAATACAAGGAGGACCTATCGTGAAATTCCGCCTCTGGCTCTCAGGCGTGCTGCTGCTTGGTCTTACCACGGTTGTATCTGCGGAATCCGAAACTATTCTTCCGAATCTCTTTCCTTTCCCTAATTCCACCGGCGTGCTGAAGACCTTCAACGCTACGGGGAAGCTTGATTTGACCGGTCCCTTCTTTCAAAGCCTCGGAACCAACGGTCGCTCCTGCGCCAGTTGCCATCAGCCCGGCGATGCCTGGTCCGTGTCGGCGGAACACGTTGGCGACCGGTTTGAACGTTCGCACGGCCAAGATCCGATCTTTCGTCCCAACGATGGGTCGAATTGCGATCACGACATCGAGACCTCGACGGTGGAAGGCCGACGTGCGGCCTATAGCCTTCTCCGCACTCGTGGATTGTTCCGTATAGCACTCGCCGTGCCGGCTGGAGCTGAGTTTGATGTCGTGAGCGTCAAGAATCCCTACGGGTGCAGCGAGATGAGCACGCTCTCCACGTATCGCCGCCCGCTGCCGTCCACCAACCTGCGGTTTCTCAGCACCGTGATGTGGGATGGGCGCGAGTCGTCGACCCAAACCGACACGAAGCCGATCACTTTCGCCACGAATCCCTCCGATCTCCTCGCCGATCTGGCCCATCAGGCGCTGGATGCCACGCTGGGGCACGCCCAAGCTTCAACGCCACCCACTGCAGAACAGCAAAAGAAGATCGTGGACTTTGAAATGGCCCTCACGACGGCGCAGGCCATAGATTTCGGCGTGGGAGCCCTCGATGTTCATGGCGCAAGCGGCGGCCCGGTCATCCTCGCAACACAACCGTTTTACATCGGGATCAACGACCCGCTGGGGCTCAACCCTTTTAAGACGCCCTTTACACCGGTAGTCTTCTCTCTCTTCACCAACCACTGGGCTCATGCGGCTGCGCATGACCATCACGGCCATCAGGGAAACCGCCGTGCAAGTATTCTCCGAGGACAAGAGCTCTTCAACTCTTACCACATCAACATTACGGGAGTGGGAGGGCTCAACGATGCCACGGGCCTTCCACTCATTAAAGGCACCTGCGGCACCTGTCACGATTCCTTCAACGTGGGAAATCACTCCATGTCAGTTCCGCTGAACATCGGTATCGCTGATGTGACAAATCCCTTGGGAGTCCATTATCTCCCGGTCATTACCCTGCGCAACAAGGCCGATGGAACGGAAGTGTCGACCACCGATCCGGGCCGAGCATTGATTACAGGAAAGTGGGCTGATATCGGGAAGTTCAAAGGCCCGATTCTCCGCGGTCTGGCCGCACGAGCCCCGTATTTTCACAATGGCTCGGCCGCAACCCTGAAGGAAACCGTGGAGTTTTATAATATTCGTTTCAGCATGGGCTTGACTCATCATCAAATAACGGACCTTGCCGCATTCTTGAGTACGCTGTAGGCCACGACGCGACGAGCTGAGGCACTTGGCGCAATCTCGCCAGGTGCCTCAGCCTCGCATACATCCTCGTTCAAGATCCTCCCGCGATATCTCCCTCGTCTATGTCATATTTGAAGAAGTTCCGGAGATTCGCGAACTCGATCTGATTCGATCTTCGCATTGCCGCCCGGCCAGGGCTGCCGGATCGTGAATGCAAGGATAGGCCTTGCCGCACAAACCCTTTGATCTATGGATTAGAAAAGCGGAGTTCAACCATCGGTCATTCTGTGAGGTCACGCCCGTTTCATGGGGTGCAAGGTCGCAATACGGCCGGCGTCGCCATAAACAATGAAAAACCTTCCCACTTGTCTAAACTATCCTGCCAAGTCGAGTGCCACCACCTTGCGTTCCACTACCGTGCCGACTGATCGGCGTGCCGCTTCCAGCTCATATCGTTGCTGGAGATTCATCCAGAATTCCGGCGTTGTGGAAAAGCAGCGGGCCAATCGAAGGGCGGTATCGGCAGTGATGCCACGCCGTTCGTTCGCAATCTCGTTAACACGCGCAGTCGTCACACCAAGCCGTTGTGCTAAAGCGTTGGCGGATAGATCCAGCGGTTTCATGAACTCTTCCCTCAAGATCTCCCCCGGATGAATAGGCGGCAATAGTTTCTTGCGCATGGCCGTTCCTCTTAATGATAGTCTACGATTTCCACATTCTCCGCACCGTCGTTCCAATGAAAACAGACGCGAAACTGATCGTTCACTCGAATGCTGTGTTGTCCAATACGGTCACTCTTGAGAGCTTCCAGTCGGTTAGCAGGTGGACTCCGCAAATCATCCATCCGCTTGGCAGCTGCAATCATTTCCAGCTTCCGACGCGCTACAGATTCGATACCCTGAAACCGCCTCACACGTTCACCGCGAAATAGCTTTTCGGTATCGATGCAGCGGAAGCTTTTGATCATCGCCTCACATTGTATATCGATACTCGATATACAGGCAAGCATCTATCTGCTCATTGACGACACTGCAGTGGATAATCTGGCGCCAAACCTTACCCTGAGTTACTGCTCCGGGTGGGGATCTTTTCTGATCAGCGCGAGGTAGAGCAGCGTGTCGGCGAGGTCTTGATCGGTCATGGTGGTGTCCGGGAACATGCCGGTCCCGGGATGGCCTTCCCTGATGGCGCGGGCGCGTTCCCTATTGGTTTTGAGGTGCAGAACCTCTGGATTCCGTAGATCGGAAGGCGGAGGATTCAGCCTGTCGATAAGCGCGGCAGTGTCGGCTTCCAACCGAGGCCTTCTCCCGATATACCCATCGATGCCGTGACAGTAGTAGCAGATACCTTTCCCGTTAAATATCTCTCGTCCCCGCATCACATTGCCTTTTAATTGACCGCTCGGTTGTAATGTCGGGGACGCAGCGCAGGCGGAATCCGAGGGGGATATGAGCTGTATTCCGAGCCAGCTCATCGGGAGGATGCCGAACAGTGCAAACAGCGTTAACGAAAGGTGAAGGTTGCGGCTCAGCAAAAAGAAGCTTGGTTTTCGCTCAACCCGAGCCTTAACCTCACCCTGTCTCTCGCTCCCATTCTCCATTCGCTCTCCGTCAGTGCTGAGTGCAACAGCTATTGTACCGGTCTGCGGGAATACTGTTCATGTTGCTGAAGATTTTCTCGCGCTCCTCCGCACTGATTACGTTATCGATTGCGGGATAGAGGGCCCGCTCTTCTTTCCGATTATGAGCGCTCAATAGATTGAGCAGCGCCTGCTCGTTCTGATCGGTATCGAGATTCTGCTCCTCCACCTTCCGGTGAATGGCTTCAAGCAGCTGCTTGATCTGCTCGTGCTCAAATCGCATCACAGGCGTCGGCCCGTCCTCAATCATCCCGGTTTTCTCTTCCCACATCGGAAAAAGCAACTCCTCTTCCCACACGATATGCCGCTGGAGGCCGACTTTGAATTCCTTGAAGGCTTCCTTGGCTTTGGCAAAGTCCGAGCGTTTCGACGTGTGAAACGTCTTGAGCAACTCATCCAGCCGGTCGTGATCCTTTTCATAGAATGCCGTAACGGTCTGCTGCTCACTCATCGCGTTCCTCCGTCGTGCCTACACACAAGCATCTCCATCGGACCTCTTATCGCACACTCATCGCCTTGGACACTGTTATCGGTCTCTTTTCTCTCTCATCGCTTCTTTGCCTGCTTGCAGAGCGGCTTCAACATCGGCCCGACGATCCTCGACGAACTGTTTCCCACGCTCGATCAGCTCATCAAGCGCGGCTCGCGCCTCCTTGGCTCTCTCCAGCACCTCTTCTTCCGTCTTTCTTGCGTAGCCTTTGATCTCACGACGCGTTTCCTCGCCCGACCTCGGAGCGAGAAGAAAGCCCGTCATAATGCCCATCATTGCCCCACCGAGAAAAGCAAGCGCAAGCGCCAACCCCGAATCGTCATCGTTATGAGTCGTCATAATGGATCCTCCATGGGAGAAAAATATTTCGATACAAGCATCAAATCCTTTGTCAAAACTGGTTCATGCCGGTCTCATGACCACGAGATGACGACAGCTTACTAAAACGATTCATATGAACGCTATCCCCCTCCGGCACCACGATCTCACTGAGCAATATCCCTGACGCACAAAACGACAGAATAGCATAGACAGTGTGCAGTGGAGCTAGCCGAGAGGATTGAACGGAGCCAACGTACGGATATAGCTTAAAACATCCCACATTTCCTGACTCGACAGCCGATCCGCCCATCCGTGCATCGGACTGAAGAGGACTCCCTGTTTGACCGCAAGATACAGTTCCATGTCCGTCTTTGTGCGAGACTTTGCCGCGTGGAAGTTCGCGGGAGGAACGATCAATTCTTTAATATCAGGTCCCAGCCCATCACCGGAGATTCCATGACAGCCGACACAGTGTTGTCTGTAGATCTTCTCTCCGTTCTTCGGATTCCCGGAATGTTGGGCCAAAGCCAAGGATCCGGCCAACACAATCGCGACACAGCTCAACCCGATACGTAAGTACATACCACCTCCGATTACACTTTCCCCTACGGTGATGAATGCGCGTCGAGAACGGACGTCGAGATCGATGGCTAATGCCGGTGTTGCTGCCCTCCATCTGATTCTCCACTCCCATGGTCACCGCCGTCATGCTCTGCCTGTCCACCGCCTCCCATACCGCCCATCATGCCGCTCATTCCGCCCATCCCGGATTGGTGTCCACCGCCGCCTCCCATGCCGCCCATCATCCCACCATGACCCATCCCTCCCATTCCACTTCCATGCTGCCCTCCGGCCCTCATTCGCTCATGTTGGGCATGTTCCTTTTCCCGCTGGTCGGGAGTCAACATCGCCATGGCGGTGCGCTTACTTTTGATTGCCGCAAACAGGCAGGCCGCTTCCGCTTTTTTCAACTGATCGACTTTGGCCTGAATGGCATTGAGGTCGGCCTGCTCATCATCCAACAGCGCGTGCAGTTCGAGTTTGGCGATTTTGGCATCGGCCTCCAATCGAGCCTCGGTCCGCTTGAAGTCAAGCTGCAGAGTTTTGATCTTGCCGACTTGCTCCTGAGTCAGTCCGATTTCTTTGGCATGTTTCAACAGATGTTTCAGGTAGTGCCCACTATGGTCGTCCTGTTTCTCCTCATCGTGTCTACCATGTCCCATCTTCCCATGGCCTTCGTCGGCATAGCTTGGGAACACGGTTATCGTGAGGATCCATGCGGCCGCCCCTAATCCGACAATCCACTGGCTCAGCTTCCTCATGACCACTCCCTCCCGCATTCGATAATCAGAGATCGTGTATCCCGGTGCTTTGGACCTGTTGCTGCGAGGACAAGCTCCCATCATTCGGGTGCCGGAATTGAAATCAGGACTCCGCCCAGCACATCCTTGAGCTTATAGTCACGCTTCGCGCTACGGGGATCGGCGTTATGACAGGTCACGCAACCGGGCGAAACGGCATAGTCTGCATAGACGGCTTGAAAATATCTCCCGCCCTCTTCCTTGACGAGGCCCTTGTATGGCTGTTCGGGTCGCGCCATGACCGCTTCGAGTGCCTTCTGTTCAAACTCGGTTCGCGGGCCGTTCTGCTTGTTGATCGGGTTGAGGCTGATCAACCGATAGCGCACTTTGCTTCCCGTCAGCTCGGCTAAGCTCGACGACTCCTGAAAAAATTGCGCCGGGAGAGGGAGCGCACTTTCTGAACGCCACTTCTCCGACGATTTGATCAAGCCTTTCCTCTGTATCCGCTCCACGACATGGACCGTATAAAACGTCCTGTCTGCCTCAAGCACCGAATGGATATAGTCGACGACCGTTTCCAACGCGACACTGCCGGCTGATTCATTTCCGGCGTGACCCGTTCCCCAACTTCCAAGCACGCACAGCACGACGCTCAATCCTCCGGCACACCATATCCTTCTTATTGACATGCTTATTGACATGCCCCCTCCTTCGACCGAGCTTATGCAGCGTGGACGCCGCTGCAAGATGGCGAAGAACGCCGATCCCACTCACGAGATGGTGGAAGTAGCTTACGTCCTCAGCCGGCCGCATCTTCGATGGACACGCCAAGCCCGATCCAGGCTCTCAAAAGATCATGGCGAGTGACTGAGTATGCCACCTTTCCGTTCTTCTTCACCGGCAAGTTTAAGAGTCGTTTGTCCTCCATGATCCTTACAGCTTCATCGAAACTGGTCTCCTCAGTCACGGCGATGTGGTCCTTCACCATCACATCTTCGGCTGTTAAACGGTTGAGATCCTTTTTGGCTTCCAGTGCCCGAAGAATGTCGAACTCGCTGATGAAGCCGATGAAGGTACCTCGTTCGTCGACGACCGGTGCGCCGGGGGTATGAGTGGCCAGGAGTTCAACGGCAATTCCCATTGCATTCTGATCACGACGAAAAACAACCGCGTTCGTTGCGCGTATCTGCCCCACCGTCTTGAACCCTCCCGCAGGAACCCCTGGCTCAGCTAACGTAGTCATCAAAATTCCTCCTGGTTGATGGGTGATAGAACTTAATTCGCTTCTCTCCAAAACCCTCGCTCTGTATGCTCTTATTAATGTAGTAACTCGGAGCCATTCTTCTCAAAATTGGATCTAGAAACGGTAGGTGCGATTTTAATGCCGTTATTCTCTTTTAACGAGAACGATGGACGGATAGCAAATGAAGCGCTTCGGACGGTTCGGCACTTGTAAGCCATGTCGATCGATGTGATGCAGGAATACCCAGAACACTATGATTGAGTGGGGAAAAACGCGACAATCGACGGAAGTGATGCGATCGTATGCTGAACGTCGATACCTGTGTCAGGATGACACGTAGACATTCTTTACTCCTCCACTCCACCTCTTCGGCCTCGATGTCCCATACCTTGCATCCCATCCATACCGTTTCCCGGTCCCATGCCTTCTCTATGGCCCCTCATGCCTGGTCCATGCCTTCTTGCAAAAGTTCGCTCATACTGAATGAGAGACCAAATCTCTTCATCGGAGAGGACCTGACCGAACCCGACCATCCCGGTGCCGGGTGAACCGTATTTGATGACCCAGAAGAGCTCGCCTTCCGTGCGATGTCGCCAAAAGCCGTGATGTTGGAAGTTCCTCGGTGAAGGATTCAGCTTGGCCGCCGCCGTCCCCTTGCCGTCTCCCTCCGCTCCATGACAGGAGAAGCAGGTGCCCTTGCCGTGGTAAATCGCTTTGCCCTGCTCAATGATCTGAGGAGAATTCGACAGGGGGCTGGTGAGTGCGCGAGCTTCAGCCAGCTTATCGGCCGGCACTCGTGGCTGCATCATATGTCGTTCGGCTGCTCCGGCAGGATTGGAGGCGACCATACCCATGGCGAGCAATGGGAGCAAATACTTCCTCATCATCCTGTACCTCATCCTTCCAGAAATCAGAACATCACGTTCCGATCACGTTCGGCGACGGCTTTGATGTAATCCGGCATGCCTTTGATGGACGAGCCGGCCACGAGATCTCCTCCGCCGATTTGTCGCGCCACGGCACAGGCGCCGCACACCCAAATCGGCACACCAGCCGCTTGCACGGCGGCGAGCAGTTCTTTCAGCGGGGTCAAATTCACACCCGTCACATGATCCGCCACGCCTTTTCTTCCCAGCATGACCGCTTCGTTCCACAACCACAGCACGACATCATGCCCCTGCTCTTTGGCCGTCTTGGCGGCCATGAAGGGCAACGTTGCCATTGTGGGGTCATCGGTTCCTCGACTGCCTGAAATAATGAATGTCGCCATGCCTCAAACCTCCCTCGCTCGTCGTTCGTATTTTCGTATCTCGCAGGCTTTCACGCGCTTCACGTTGGGACTATTTCACCAGACTTCGTATGTAATGAACAAGCTGCCATACGTGTTCATCCGACAGCGAAGCAAACGACATCATGCCGGTTCCAGAGCCGAGACAGGCGTGCGCTTTATACGCCGCCGCACCAAATTGGACGTCGAACTTCGTGACCTTCGATAAATCAAAGGCGCCGACCGTGACGCGTGGATCTTTGTTGTATTCGGCGAAGTAATCGGCGATTTCGTTGGCCTCAGACTCTGTCACCATCGGATGTTTCGCCGGTACGTCCGTCAGGTCCCATCGATAGCCTTTGGCATAGAGCGGGGCTTCCTTTCCGGTGAGCCAGCGAATGAGCCAAGGCCGTTGATACTTACTGCCGGCCCAAATCAAGTCGGGAGCCCGGAGATTGAACCGGGAATCGGCTGCACCTTCCAACCGGTGACATTGAACACAGGTTCGTTGAATAAGATCCTTTGCGCGAGAGTGATCACTCCCGAAAGATGGGGCCTGAAATAGGACCAGCAGTCCTGCTGTCAACGTCATGGTGGCTGCCATCACTGTCCTGACTCCTTCCCGACCCATCTTTGCCCTCCTCCTCCTTCTGTTGATGAAGTCTTGGCCAGAAATTCGCGTGATGTCTCTTATGTGCTCTCACGCCCCATTGTCTTTCTGATGTGCGGATGGATTCAGCGTGATCCCGATGTTCGGCGTCACGGCGATGGATTGATGCACCGTGCAGCCATGCGCCACCTTCAACAGCCGCTCTTTCTGTTCTGCGGTGATTCGGTGAGGAAGGTGGATTCCAATGTCGATGCGACCGACGCGGTGAGGACTTTCGGCCATGCTCCATTCCGCATCGACGCGCAGGCCGTCTCGGGAGATGCCGTGCCGCCCGCAGAACTGCCCGACAAAGTACGCGACACAACCGGCGACGGAGCCGACAAAGAGTTCAACCGGACCCATTCCGGCATCCTGTCCCCCGTCCTCCACCGCTTGGTCGGTGATGATTCGATGCCGGCCGCTCACAATATCGTAACGCGTTCCGCCATGATAGACCGCCGTCAATTTCATACCGCACCTGACCTCGCTCATTACGGTTACAAATGGTCAGCGTCCTACTCAATAGGGTGTATCGGCCGGCTTGTTTCCCTTCGGCCAATCATGAATCTTGTCGGGAAAGTCCGGTCGAGGCTGCGCATTGATATAGGCTGCGACATCGATGGCTTCATCGTCCGTCACTGTCCACCCCCAGCCTCGCGGCATGTTGGCCTTGATAAATGCGGCGGCCACGCCGGCTTGCGCCATTTCTGCGCCGATATTGTAGGAACGCGGTCCCCACACCGGCGGTCCCGCCATCGTCCCTTGCCCGTCGGAGCCGTGGCAGAAGACACACTTCTTCTCAAAAACCGTTTTACCGTTGAGAGGATCAGGCTGATGGGTCGAGGTCAGGCGCGGGATTCCTCGCCACGGAACCGCACTGCCGGGCGGCATATTTTCCGACAACCACTCGATGTACGCGACAATGGCCGTGAGCTTGACACTGTCGGACGGCAGAGGTTTCCCGTTCATACTGCGCTCAAAACACTCGTTGATCCGATCGGCCAGAGTCATCTGTCGGCCGGCTCGTTCGCGATATTGTGGATAGAGTGTGCTGATGCCGACAAATGATGCGGCATTCGGATTGAGTCCTCCATCCAAATGACAATTGGTGCAGTTGAGCGCATTCCCGACATACCGTTTTCCATATTCCTGTGTGTTTACAATCATCTTGTAGCCCAGTCGGACCTGCTCGCCTCTTAGATCACCAGGGATCGTTTCAGGCGATGGCGGGGCAAACAAGGCGTCGACCGTCGACTCCGCAGTCGCACGAGCAACCGCCTCGTCGCTTCCCTTCACCCGTGGAGGCGGCACACAACTGATCGTCACCAAAAGGGCGCTCACTAGCACGACGCCTGCAATGACCGGTCGACTCATAGATTGGACCTCATTTCTTGACACCGGACGGCGGAGAGCAGGTATTGATTCCCAACAACGTGAACAGCGGGCAATACCCCGTCATTCCGGTGAGCAGCAGTATGGCACCCACCGCGAGTGCCGCCCCTGCAATGGTAGACGAAAGCCCTGCAAAGAGTCCTATGCCTAGTGCCAGCAGCCCTGCTCCAATTCGTATAGACCTCTCGGTCCCTCCCACATTGCACTTCATGGCAAGACCTCCTCTTCTGCATATCTAAGCGCTGGTGATGTGCCTGTCACGGTGATAGGAGACAACGCGCGCCCATTGGATTCATCTTTACGGTAGTCCATGGGACTCCACCCCAAGTGTGCGCACATAGGCCAAGACATCCCAGATTTCTTCATCGGAGAGAGAATATTTCCACGCGCCCATGGCGGTATTCGGTTTGCCTTCGTGAATTCGTCGAAACAAGGTCCCGTCAAGCCGACTCTGAACCGTGAGCGAGGTGAGGTCAGCCGGAGGCGGAACAAGTTTGATTCCAAGCGCACCTTTCCCATCAATGCCGTGACAGCGGATACACGTGTTCACATAGATTTCCCGTCCACTGACTGGATCGCCGCCTTTTTCAGAAGCAGCCATCTCTTTCACCCCCGGATTGCCAAAACCCAGACCTGAGACACTAGCCAACACTACGAAAACCCAAACCCTTCGTCCTGTGATACGCATTGTTTCACCCTTTCTTCATTGAAAAACCTTGCGATCAGTGTGCCACGACCATCCAGTATGGAAGAGGATGCTAGTCATTGTGAATCAATGGTTTACGTAGCCTATTGGAATTGCGCACGTGTAGCAAACAAGTGGATTGGCGAAAAAACCATCAGAGTTCGTTTCTCCCGATGGTGCGGAATGCTACAGGCCTTATACTTGGTCCACTTGAATTAGTGATAAGCGGTTAGTACATTCTCTCGGCTACACCGACCGCAAAAACGGTGACGGACCCTACATACATAAGGGAAGATGCCGTTTCTCTATGATGCATAAAGCGTTCGGGGAGAAATGCATTTGCGGCAGGAAATCGAGAAATTCTTTGAATTTGTTGTCAGCCACATTACTCTGGTCATCGATGATCTGATAGCCGACAGTAATTAATTATTTTTATCAGGATAGAAGTCCACGTATCTCCCCTCCATGTCTAAACTCCCTCCTCTGGCTGTCCATAACCTCGCCGATCTCTTCGAACGTCGATGTCGCCAACAGCCGAACGAGCTTGCCTACGCCTTTATTCGTGACAACCTCGAGCTTGAGATTCAGCTGACCTATCGCCAACTTGAACAGAGGGTGCGTTCGCTTGCCGGCCATCTCGCACGCGAAGTCCCACCAGGAACTAAGGCCCTTTTGCTCTATCCGCAGGGACTCGATGTCGCATGCGCCTTTTGGGCATGTGTCTGTGCTGGCCTCGTGCCCGTTCCCGCTCCAGCTCCCGATCCAATCAGGGGAAAGCATAGTCTGCCGAGACTTCGCGCCATTATTGAAGACGCCCAAGTTTCGCTGATCCTTACCACCTCAGGTATCGAGGCACAGTCTTTGGAGCTTTCGGTCACCACTGAAGCGGGTCCGATCAAGTGGTTGGCGACAGATCAACCCTACAATTCAGTCGATTCAGTTGAGTTCTCACGGCCTCACCCCACCGCCCTTGCCTACTTGCAATATACCTCAGGATCGACGGCCGTTCCTCGAGGCGTCATGATCAGCCATGGGAACGTCCTCTCTCACTGCCGGGCCTTGAGTCTGGCGGGAGAAGTGTCGAGCCGCAGCCGATCGCTCTGCTGGTTGCCGTATTTCCATGACTATGGGTTACTGCACGGAATCATCGCCCCATTCTATTCCGGTATTCCCGCTTATTTGATGTCGCCCATTACATTTCTCCGACGGCCATTACGATGGCTCGAAGCGGTGTCTCGATTCGCAATTACCCACAGCGGAGGACCGAATTTTTCCTATGAGGCTTGTCTCAGGGCTGTGCGGCAACAGAAAGAGTGGCAAGCTGACTTGAGCACCTGGATGGTCGCCAGTTGCGGCGCCGAACCAATCCATCCAGACACCGTCGAGCAGTTTATCGATACCTTTGGTCCACACGGCTTTCGGCGAGCGGCGTTTGCCCCGGGATATGGACTTGCGGAAGCCACGCTATTGGCGACGATGAAGCGAGTCGGAACGGAACCGAGCTTCTTGCAAGTAGAGTCTGACGCGTTGGCTGACTCGATCGTCAAAGAATCTCCGGCATCGAAAACGGGAACGCGGACATTGGTCGGATGCGGAGAACCTCTCGAAGAGACTCGTGTACGGATCGTGAATCCTACGACTCATGGCGAGTGTCCGCCGAGTGTTGTGGGAGAAGTGTGGCTGGCCGGACCCGGAGTCGGCTCTGGATACTGGGGCAAACCGGAAGAAACCGACGCCACATTCAAAGCCGCTCTCGCCGGATCGGGAGAAGGTCCTTATTTGCGGACCGGCGACCTGGGATTCCTCCGCCGCGGAGAACTGTTCCTGACCGGACGCCTCAAAGATCTGATCATCGTGCGTGGGCGGAACTATTATCCCCATGATTTGGAGTGGTCTGCCCAACAAGCGCACCCCGGCTTGCGACGAGGGTACGGCGCGGCCTTCTCCGTTGGGAGCAAGACCGGAGAGTTGGTGGTACTGGTCCATGAGATCGAAAAGCAGGTGCCTGAATCCGATCTGCCGGAAATAGTCAGCTGTATCCGTCGCGCGGTGGCTGACGAATATGAGCTCGAAATCCATACGGTGGTGCTGATCAAGTCCGGCACGATCCCCAGAACTTCCAGCGGAAAAATTCAGCGGGGCGCCTGCAAAGCCGACTTTGAGTCCGGACGACTCACCGTAGTCGTAGCGAGCACACTGGACCAGGCTCAGGAGGCTGAAACCAATGGGGGGCCGAACGAGATCCCTCACCCCATCGAAAAACGACTCGCGGATATCTGGCAAGAGGTGCTTGGGGGACATCCTCCGCATCGTCATGCGAATTTTTTTGCACTCGGAGGCAATTCGCTCCTCGCGGCACAGGTGGTTGCGCGCGTCCTCGATGTCTTCCACGTCGAGCTCCCGCTCAGCGTGCTGTTCGAATGTCCGACATTGTCCGCATTGGCCGCTCGAATCGGTGAACCGAGTATGAGTCCGGAAGACCAGCACCAGTACGCACCTCGCTCCGGCGAGACACGGAGTCAACTTGTTCCGCTTCCTTCGGCATCCTCAAAGGGAGGCAGAATGCCTCTCAGCGCCTCGCAGCAGCGGCTGTGGTTCTTGGAGCAAGTCCATCCCGGGAGCGCGATCAACCATATTTCCATGGATGTGCATCTACGGGGACCTGTCAACCATGAGGTGTTGGAGCGGTCGGTGCGGGAAATTGCTCGTCGTCACGAGATTCTCCGAACTCGTTTCGGATCGGAGCGAGGCGACGGATTCGCGGAAGTGTCCTCTGAGGCGATCCTCGCAATCAAATGTGAAGATTTCCAAGCACTGGACCCGGCGGAGCGAGACATTCAGGTGCCGCAATTCCTACGATCGGAAAGGAGCCGGCCATTCGACTTGCGAGAGGGACCGCTGTTTAGAGTGACTCTCCTGGCGCTTGAACAGGACGTGCATGTTCTGTCGCTCACGTTCCACCGCCTCGTCGCCGACGGGTGGTCGCTCCGTATTTTCTGGAAGGAACTGGCGCTTCTTTGGGAGGCTGGTGGTGATGTTCAAGGGGCTGGACTCCCTTCGTTGACTGTTCAATATGCAGACTATGCCGATTGGCAGAGAACCAGGCTGGATCACGGTCTTCGCGAGGTGCAGCGAACCTACTGGATCCGGCAGTTGAGCGGCATCCATTCTCCCGCTGAGCTACCGGTCGATCGTCAACGGCCACGGGTACGCACGTTCGAGGGAGGTGTGCGGTCACGATCGATTTCACCGGAACTTTCTGCCCGCCTCGATCTTTTCTGTCAGCGCCGTAACGTCACGACATTCATGGTGCTGTACGCCGTCTTTGCGACGTGGCTGCATCGCTACACACAAGAGTCGGATGTCGTCATTGGATCGATCGTGGCCGGCAGACGCCGGAGAGAACTCGAAGACATGATGGGATATTGCGTCAATACGGTCGCGTTGCGGTCCGAGCTGTCGGAGGGGATGACAGGACAAGAATTGTTGAAGCAGGTACGCCGGGTGGTGGTAGACGCCTATGACCATCAGGAACTGCCGTTTGAAGAGGTCATCGAGGCGCTGTCGTTACAGCGAGCACGTCAGCTGTCCCCGCTGTTTAACGTGATGATGGTGTGTGAAGACGACCCCTTGTCCGCGTTCATCGTCAAGGGTCTTGAAGTCGCTCATCTCACCTGGGAGCCGACGGCATCGGAGTTCGACCTCGTCTTGATGGTGGTCAACAAGGCGGCCGGCTTGGACTTGGCGTTTCTCCATGATTCTACCCTCTTCGACGACTCGACGATCGACCGCATGTTGGGACAGCTTGAGATCCTTCTTGAGGAATTTCTCAAGGAACCTGAGGCGCGTCTTGATCAGCTTTCATTGCTGACTTCCGAAGAGAGACGACACATTCAATTGACGTGGACCGAGCCGCCTCATTCGGCCTCCGGAATTCATGCGGTCATCGAGGCGCAGGTCGAGCGGACTCCCCAGGCGCCCGCTGTGACATATGGAGAGCAATCCATTAGCTACCGAGAGCTGAACCGACGAGCGAATCGAGTCGCCCGCGCACTCCGGAAATTAGGGGTCGGCGCAGATATGCCGGTGGGTCTCTGTGTCGAGCGTTCAATGGATGCGCTGGTGGGCCTCTTGGGCATTCTGAAAGCCGGTGGTGGTTATGTCCCTCTGGATCCGTCTTTCCCCGATTACCGTCTTCAACTCATGCTGGAGGACGCCCACGTTTCCATCGTGATCACACAGGCGCATCTCCGTGAGCATTTACAGAATTACGGCGGGCAAATCTACGATATCGAAGCCTTATCTACATCCGCCGTGGGCGAGGAGGAGAACCTAGCACTTCCTGTTTCCCCGGATCAGCTCGCCTATATCATCTACACTTCAGGCTCGACGGGACGGCCAAAGGGTGTGGCCGTGACACATCGCAGTCTGGTGATCTCCTTGCATGCCAGACTTCAGTACTACCCGGAACCGGTTTCCCGATTGTTGCTGACTTTCTCACTGGCCTTTGATGGGTCTGTGACGGGCATATTTTGGGCATTGCTGCAAGGTGGGGAACTGATCATTCCATCAGAGATTGCCCATCGCGACCCCTCGGAGCTGGCTGCGCTCATTGAGCATCACCATATCTCGCATGTCGTGTGGGTCCCCTCTTTGTACCATGCCGTGCTCGGCGAGGCGGTGAGTGCTCAGCTGGAATCGCTCCGTGTCATCATCACTGCCGGAGAAAGCCTGCCCCTTGAACTCGTGCGACGACATTATCAGCTCCTGCCTCATGCCGTGCTGTACAACGAATATGGACCGACGGAAGCCACGGTCTGGTGCAGCGTGTATCAAACGACTCGTGAGGAATCAGGAGCCCGAGTGCCGATCGGCAAACCTATCGATCATATGCAGCTTTATGTGCTGGATGCGAATCTACAACCCATGCCTATCGGCGTACCGGGGGAACTGTATATCGGGGGAGAATGTCTGGCACGCGGCTACGTCAACCAGCCGCAGCTGACCCAAGAACGGTTTCTTGCGAATCCCTACGTGCCCGGAACCAGGCTCTATCGAACCGGTGATCTGGCTCGGCATCGCGCCGACGGCAATGTCGAGTTTCTTGGAAGGGTGGATCAACAAGTTAAGCTGCGCGGCTATCGGATCGAACTGGGAGAAATCGAGTGTGTGTTGAGTGACTTCCCCGGCGTGCATCAAGCGGCGGTGCTGCTTCGGCAGGATAAACCGGACCAGCATCGATTGGTGGGTTATGTCGCCGGCGAGTCGTCGCTCAAAAGCAAACTTGAACAGGTCCGCAGCCATCTTGCCGCTCAATTACCGCACTACATGGTGCCCTCCGTCATCCTGTGGCTGGAAACGATGCCGCTCAGTGCCACTGGAAAAGTGAATCGACACGCTCTTCCCGCTCCAGACCAAGCAGCCGGTTTGGCGGCAACTAGGATTGCTCCAAGAAATCAAGTCGAAGCATCCTTGGCCGAGCTATGGAAATCCGTGCTTCAACTCCCCGAGGCAGGCATCCACGACCACTTCTTTGAGCAAGGCGGTCACTCCCTGGTCGCGACTCAGCTCATCTCCCGGATACGCGAGCTGTTTGAAGTCGATGTCTCGCTACAGGCACTTTTTGAGCGACCGACGATCGCGGCGCTGGCTGAGGAAGTGACGCGGTTACGCCAGAGGGAAAAGACTTCCGTGATGCCGCCGATCATTCCAGTGCCCAGAGATCTGCCGCTTCCTCTTTCTTATTCTCAGCAACGCATGTGGCTCCTGTATCGGCTGGCTCCTGAAAGCACGGCGTATAACATGCCGTTCGCCTCGCGCCAGATGGGGCGACTCGACAAAGCAGCCCTCCGGAGTACGATCGATTCTATTTGTAGCCGCCATGAAGCCTTTCGAACGACGTTCATGATGAGGGATGAGGGACCGGTCCAAATGATTCACCCCTTTCGCTCTCCTCATTGGGTCGAAGTTGATCTCAGGCACCTGCCTTCAGAGCAGCGACGGCAGCAGGCGGCTCGGCTTGTGGAGCAGGAAGCGAATCAGCCGTTCGATCTTGAGAAAGGTCCTCTGGCCCGATTCCTGTTGATTGAGGTCGAGCCCGAGGACCATGTGTTGGTGCTCACGATGCATCATATCATCGGAGACCAGTGGTCGTTCGGGATCATCGGGCATGAGTTTGCCATCTTCTACAATGCGTTTTGCCGAGGAGAGGTTCCTTCGACAAAGCCGATCCCACTTCAGTATGCCGACTACGCGGTGTGGCAGCGGCGTTGCCTGACCGATGACCGGCTCAGCGCACAATCGGATTATTGGCAGACGAAATTGGCCGGGCTTTCGAAGCTCTCGTTGCCGACCGATTACCCACGGCCCGTGGTGCAAACATTTAACGGTTCGCATTGCATGCTGGAGTTACCCACGTCGTTGATCGAGCGACTGAAGCAATTCAGCGCCGAACACAATGCGACGGTGTTCATGACCTTGTTGGCGTGTTTCCAAATTCTCTTGAGTCGCTATTCCGGGCAAACCGATGTGGCCGTAGGCTCCCCAATCGCCAACCGGACTCAATCCGCGGTCGAATCGATCATCGGTTCGTTCGTCAATACACTCGTCTTGCGTACCGATCTCTCCGCCGATCCGACATTCGTGGAGTTGATGGCACGGGTGCGTATAACGGCATTAGAGGCCTATGCCAATCAGGACTTTCCGTTCGATAAGTTGGTCGAGACGATGCACTCCGCTCGCGACCATAGCTCCGCCCCGCTCGTGCAAGTTCTCTTCAATGTACCCAATGCTCCCATCGGGGAAATCAACGTCCAAGGGTTGAGTTGGGTGCCGTTCGAGGTAGAGACGCAAGCTGCACAATTCGACTTGAGCTTGACGATCGAGACGGAGTTCTCCCGAAGAGCGTACTTGACGTTCAATACCGATCTTTTCGAACCTCAGACCGCTGAACGGATGTTGGGACAGTATAAGACCCTGCTCCGGAGCGCATTGGCGAATCCGCAGAGCAAGCTTTCCGAGCTTCCGACATTGACGACGCCCGAACGCCGACAGATGCTGCAGGATTGGAACCGCACGCAAAGAGAGTATCCACAGTCTGAATGTTTTCCCCGGCTGTTTGAAGCGCAAGTCGAGAGAACTCCTGAGGCGGTGGCGCTGTCGATGGGACAAGAAACACTGCGGTATGGCGAGCTCAATGCCCGAGCTAATCAGCTGGCACACTATCTCCAAACACTGGGTGTTAAACCTGGTGTGACAGTGGGTATTGGGCTTGAACGATCCTTGGAGATGGTCATCGCGTTGATGGCCGTGCTTAAAACCGGTGCCGCCTACGTGCCTCTTGATCCCGACTATCCACGGGATCGGCTTCGGTATATGTCGGAGAACGCCTCGCTCATCATCGTGCTCACATCCGAATCGCTGGCCGATCGGTTTGATGATCAAGTCTGCCGCACACTGTGCCTCGATCAACAGTGGGGAAAGATCGCACAGAAGCCAGACCATAATCTTCCGCTTACCGCCACAGCTCAAGATTTGGCGTACATTCTGTACACCTCGGGATCGACGGGACAGCCCAAGGGGGTGGAAATTCCACACCGGGCGTTGGTGAACTTCTTGTGGTCGATACGACAGGAGCCCGCTTGTTCAGCTGAGGACGTCATGCTGTCCGTCACGACGCTCTCGTTCGACATCGCCGGGTTGGAGCTGTATGTGCCGCTACTGGCAGGGGCCCGCGTCGAAATCGCCGATCGTGCCGTTGCAATGGACGGACGACGATTGCGGTCGCTCTGCGAAGCCGTTCAGCCGACGATCATGCAAGCGACTCCTGCCACATGGCGAATGCTGATTGAGGCGGGGTGGCTGGGCAGTACCAAACTGACGATACTCTGCGGCGGGGAGCCTCTTCCGCCGGATCTTGCGACGTCGTTGTTGGATCGGAGCCTTGCCCTGTGGAATATGTATGGCCCGACCGAAACCACGATTTGGTCCACGATCGAAAAGATCGAACGGACTGATCGGGAGATCACGATCGGGAAACCGATTGCTAATACGGAAGTGTACATCCTGGATCAATTCCTCCAACCGGTTCCCATCGGAGTTTCCGGCGAGCTCTATATCGGAGGCCATGGGTTAGCCCGAGGCTATCGCGGGCGGCCTGATTTGACAAGGGAACGGTTTATTCCTCATCCATTTTCTCAAGAGCCCCTCGCGAGACTGTATCGAACGGGAGACTTGGCACGATATCGCCCGGATGGCCGCATCGTGCACCTCGGTCGATTGGATCATCAGGTCAAAATCCGAGGATTTCGAATCGAACTGGGTGAAATCGAGGCGGCGCTGAGCCGTCATCAAGCCGTCCGTCAGGCCGTCATCATTGCAAGGGACGATCAGCAAGGTGTGAAGCAGTTAGTGGCGTATGTGGTTTGCCAGGATGGTCCTGCTCCAAGTCAGCCGGAACTTCGCGCGTTTCTGCGGTCCGAGATCCCCGAGTACATGGTTCCCTCACTCTTCGTCTTTCTGAAGGCCATGCCGTTGACGGCGAATAACAAGGTCGACAGGAAGGCCTTACCGGCTCCGGACTCCACTCTCGCGAGCGGCGCCGTCCATGTTGCGCCGCGCGACCGGATGGACATACAAATGGCGGCCTTGTGGCAACAGGTATTCGAGATCGACAAAGTCGGAATCCATGACAACTTTTTCGATCTCGGCGGGCATTCGCTCAAAGCGGCTCAGTTGTTCTATCTCATTGAGCAGGTCTACGGCCGCCATCTTCCGCTTGCCACGCTGTTTCATGCGCCGACGATCGCCGGCCTCACGTCCGTGCTTGCGCAGGAGCACTGGACGCCTCCATGGCAATCACTGGTAGCCATGCAGCCGAGCGGGTCGGCCATTCCCGTTTTTTTGGTTCCGGGAGTCATGGGCAATGTGCTGTGGCTCGCTCAGCTGGGAAGACTGTTAGGCAAAGCTCATCCGGTATACGGCTTACAAGCGCGAGGATTGGATGGGAATGCGGCACCGTTCGGCTCCGTGCCGGAGATGGCACAACAGTACATTCACGAGATCCGCACATGCGCCCCGCAAGGGCCATACATCATCGTCGGCGCTTGTACCGGTGGGCTGGTTGCCTATGAGATGGCGCAACAACTGGTTAAGCAGGACACAAGGGTCGTTTTAACGATCATCAATAGTTGGCATCCGAGCTCGTATCACCGCCACTATGATATTCCCCGCCCAAACCGGTTTGCATTCTTCGCATTATCGGTGGGAATTCTGTTGAAGATCTTGCGCAGCGTCGGGGAACTCCCGCACATGACGATGAGCGAGCGATTGTCGATCATACGGCGCAAATGCAAATCATTCTTGTCCATTCTCCGGGGTCCTACCGGAAACGAGCTGAGACAACATCACATCAAACGCGTCCGCCAGGCGATGTTCCATGCGGCCGCCCGTTATACGATGGGTCCCTATCCGGGACATATACTCAACATCGTGGCATCACAACGAATTGATACCGACGATACCAGATATGTTTGGAGAGAGCTGGCACGGGGAGGATGCCGGACCATCGAGATGGCGGCCCTCCGAACGGCAGACCTTGTTGTGTCACCGCATGTCGAAGAAGTATCCTCCCACATCCGGCACTATATCGCCGAACATTGTCAAGAGACACCCCTCCGGCCGAACAATAGGGCTGCGTGATTTTCATCACTTCCTTTGCCGAACATCGAAGGCGATGTCGGCATTCACGGTAACAATGTGCTGATTTCGTTCACATCAATTGAGCGTCTCGCCGATACAAGCCGGCAGGATCATATCCGTCTTGATGAAAATGCCGTTCACCTCTGGGGAATCGCGCTCGACGGGTCGCGACGCTGTCTGGAGCGGTGCATGGGCTGGCTGGATGACGTCGAGCGGCTTCGAGCGGCTCGTCTTGTCCGGGAAGGCATTCGGCAGCGCTACATACTGGCCCACGGAGGACTTAGAGCCGTGCTGAGCAGGTATCTTGGAGTCAATCCCGATGTGGTCGCGTTGGATCGCGGTGCAACAGGCAAGCCCTTCCTCTCGAGAGAATTGCGAGGTCGGTCGGCGATCACGTTCAATCTGTCCCATGCCCATGACCGTGCGCTCATTGCCGTCTCAAAGGTGCAAGAAATCGGAGTTGATCTTGAATTGGTTCGTTCGGATGTCGAAGTTGCGGATCTATCCAGGCGTTTTTTCACTCACTCGGAACACACGGCGATCATGCAGGAGGCTGAGGAGCGGCGGGCGACGAAATTCTTCCGCTACTGGGTTGCCAAAGAGGCGCTGCTCAAGGCACAAGGTATCGGCCTGGGCGGACTGCCGGACTGCGAGATCTTCTTTGAGGCGGACGAAGCCGACACAGACGTGCGGACTCGATTGGGTGCTCAGTTCCCGACCACTTTGCAGATTCGTCTTCTTTCTTGTGAAAAGGGATGGGAGGCGGCGCTGGCCGCTCCACATTTAAACCGGGTGAAGCAATGCAGCCCAGAGGGCGTCTGCGAGTTCTAGTATTGCGTCCCGAAAGTCCTTGTCGTTATCCGCCGGCCGCAGCAGGCAAACGCTTCGCCTGCCTGCTGATAATCGTGATGGCCAGGCTGGAATGGCCCCCTTGACCATCATGTTCCTTTATGAGGGGTTCATACGCCGGCAAGTTTCCGACAAACATTGACCGACATCATGATGAGCCGGCAAGGATACGCTGCTCGGCTTGGAGCCAATCCTCCACATCATGGCCGTCCCGGCGGCCTCGTTGCTCGTAGAGTTGAAAGGCCAAGACGGCAATGCGTCCACGGACGTCCTCTGCCGTGTCTCCATTCGACGATCCCGTCACTGCAGTCTCGGCGATCGTCGATTCGTGTTTCGCTGAGGCGACTCGAGATTTGCGTCGCGGCTCTGATTTACCAAATAGCTTCATCCTTGTTCTCCTTCTCGTTGCGTTAGAAGCCGACCGAAACCTTGCTTTGCGACTGAACTTGCGCGAACGGCACGAAAGGCGGGTCCAGGCAGTTCAATTGAAACATCGGTTGCCGGCCGATTAAACGGAGCGTGTGAGTGATCCGTTCCGGCGTATTCCAGTCGCTCCAGAGCACCCCGGCCATCTCAATCACCGCGAATTGCGCGGGGACTCGCTGCAGCAACTCGGATGAAAAGTCATGGGTCGGCATGTGCTCATAGATCGTCTCGATGGTTTTTGCTTCACTGGAGGTCCCGATCGCACCAAGAAGACATTCGAAGCGCGGCATGAGGTCGGGAAAACAGTGCCACCCCGATTTCCACAGCGTCTCCACCTTGACCGCCACCACCGACGAATTCCACAACGCCCCGGCCGCGAGTGCCGCATCTGCCTGGGCCGCCGTCGGCTTCTCCAAGAATGCCTGGACCGTCTGAATCCGATAATCGGATGCATGATAGACCTGTTCGCCGGGCTCCAACCAGCCATAGTCCAGTTCGAGACGGTCCGGAGATACACCGAGCAGCACGAGTCGATCCGGAAACCAGTCGGTCGTGCGGACGGCATGCCGGATTGAGCCGAGAAACCGATGTTCCGGATAGACAAAATGGTCCGAGGGATAAATAACAACAGTACCCTTGGCGTCACGCGCCTTCACATATGTCAGAGCGAGAAAGACCGCCGCTGCTGCGCCGCGGTCAACCGGCTGAAGGAGCACCATGCCGGAAGGTCGCTGCCCCAGTTGCGGCCAGGCTTCCTCTGCGTGCGGACGTGCGATCACGATCATCTTCCGTTCCGCATCGGTAAGCCGGTCGGCCCGGCCCAGCGTGTGTTGGAACAATGACCTGGTCCCGACAAAGGTACAGTATTGCTTCGGTCTCGGTCGGCCCAACCACCGTTGGACAAACGGCCCAAGCCGCTCACCTTCGCTCCCGGCCAGGACAATCGACCAGACGCCATCATTGTTCTTTGCGTGATTGCCCATCTCCAGTTCCCTTCCTTTTCTTTCCTTCCCCATGATCGCTCGCTCCGGCTTCGCCGCTAAAGATTCCAACGACGGCTTTCACGGAACATTCCGAGCGTGATTGACCGATCTCTTGGTCTTGCAATCATCGCAACAGGTAGGCGAAAACCACAAATAATCGGGGATCACATGATGTCTGGCGCGATACGTTTCGACATCGATCCAAATGCCTTGTCCAACTTCCCTTCCTTCATCGTCGCGGACTTTCCCACAGAAACAACAATTGGGAACGAGAACGTGCATGGCAATTTCCTCTGTGGCTGAGAGGTTTAGCGTGGAGACGCGCAGTACGCTATCACGCAGAGCATGATTGCGTTGTCGTCGCCTCCTGTCCCGCGTTGTCCTCGTCCCAACGACAAGGATCCGGAGAGAAGTGCGAATGGAATGGAATGTGAGAAGGGGGACGAGCGACTACACGAGTTCGTGTTGGACGGCGTAGCGCATGAGCTCGGCATTGTTCCTCAGATGAAGCTTATCCAGAATTCTCGTGCGATAGGTACTGACCGTGGTCGTCCCGAGGCACAGGCATTCAGCGATTTCCGAGACGGTCTTGCCTGAGGCAAGCAGCCGCATCACTTCGTACTCGCGATCCGACAACCGTGCGTGCGGGGCCTGGTCGCCCTGATGCAGCAGCAGCACCAGTTTCTCTCCGAGCGTGGCGCTCACATATTTTCCGCCCGCAAGCACTTTCTGAACGGCCTTCACCAGTTCTTGAGAGGTGCTGGCTTTCATGAGATAGGCATTGGCGCCGGCCTTGAACATGCGAACGGCGTACTGATCCTCGGCATGCATACTCAGGATGATGACGGGCAATCCCGGACGTTCCGACTTTACTTTCTTGAGAGCTTCGCCTCCGGTCGTACCCGGCATTCCGATATCCAAGATGAGAAGATCCCACATATGGCGCCGGACCAGCTCCAGCAGTTCGTGGGCGTCGCCGCATTCCCCGATCGTGACGGGCCCCAGCTCATGGGAGAGCAAATCCTTGACTCCGCGCCGGAAGAGCGAATGGTCGTCCGCAATCAACACTTTCAGCATAAGAGAAGCCTCACCGCTGACAACAAGCAATTCCTTCGCTGAACAGCCTTCGAGCTTCTCGCCGGTCTCTCTTTGCTATCGCTTGTCCTCCATGTTCAACGGCAATTGCAACGTCACTGTCGTGCCCTTCTCGGGCCGCCCCGCAATCTCGATCTGCCCGCCGAGACTCGCCGCGCGTTCACGCATTCCGAGCAAGCCGAAGGAGCGGGAATCGGATAACTTGTCCGGTGAGATGCCGATGCCGTCGTCGTTCACTTCAAGCTGAAGATAGCCATCCACCTGTTCAATGCGCACTCTGACGGCGGTCGCTTCGGCGTGACGTACGACGTTCGTGAGCGCTTCCTGGCAAATACGGAAGGCAGCCGTGGCCAGCGGCTTGGCGAGCGGAATGTGCTCCTCCGTGCCTTCACAGGAACAGCGGATCCCGCTGCGTCGTTCCAGGTCTTGGCACTGCCATTCCACCGCCGCGGCCAAGCCGAGGTCGTCCAGGATTCCCGGCCGCAATTCCGTCACCAGTCGCTGCACCGAGGCGATCGTGGCATCCACTTCGGCGGTCATCGAATGAATCTTGTTCTCTATTTCTTCACGGGGGACCGGCGACCAACTCATGAACGACCTCAGCCGCGCCAGATCGAGTCTGAAGCAGGTTAAGCGGACACCCAGCTCATCGTGCAGTTCGCGTGCAATCCGGGTCCGTTCCTCTTCACGTACCGATTCCAGGCGCTGGGAGAGCTTCCGAACTCGGTCCAGCGTGTCCCGCAACTGCCTCTCCGCCTGTTTGCGCTCGGTGATGTCATGCGTGACCGCCAGGTGTTCTGTTTCGCCGGAGACGGGGTTGCGGAACGGAGCCGCATGGGTTTCCATCCAGCGGCGCGTCCCTTTGAGTCCCTGGATTTCGTACTGGATCGTATGCGACCGGCCGGCGAGCACGTCGCGATGCATGTCGATGAAGGCGGCTCGATGTTCGGCAACGACGAGGTCGAACACGCACCGGCCGACCACCTCATCCTCGGAGGCTGCCTCGATCAGTCTCAGCCCCGCCGGGTTCATCTGCAACAGCGTGCCGTCTGCCGCCACCCGTTTGATGCATCCCGGTCCGGTATTGAGCATGAGCGAGATGAGTGATTCTTGCTTGTTTCGTTCCTCCTCCGCCCGCTTGCGTTCAGTGATGTCACGCACGAATGCACAGTGGTATTCCTTGCCTTCGTGGACCAAAAAATTGACGCTCACCTCGATGGGAATCAGCCGGCCATTCTTAGCCCGATGGACCGTTTCAACCATCATCGTCCCGCGCCGCTGGGTTTCTGCCCAAAACCCCGGCCACATGTCCGCTTGAAAGTCGGGATTCAGATCGTGGATGGTCATGGCGCACAACTCGTCTTTCGAATAGCTCAGCATGCGGCTCGCCGCTTCGTTCACATCCAGGATCTTGGCCTGCGAATCAATCCAGTACACAGCGTCAGCGGCCCGCTCGACCGAGAATTTGGCCAGCCGCAGGGCCTCCTCCGCCCGCTTGCGTTCAATCGCGATGGCGGCGAGGCGCGTCGCCACGTCGACGAGCCGCAAGTCTTCTTTGTTCGGCTCGCGCACGTCGGGATAATACATGGCAAGCGTACCGAACAGTTGGCCGGTGCTGGAGAGGATCGGCGTGGACCAGCACGCCCGAAGGTTGTGCGGCAATGCCAATGGGGCGAACTTCGCCCACAGGGGATCGTTTGCAATGTCCGATACATAGACCGGCCGGCGCCGGTAGGCGGCCGTGCCGCACGAGCCGGCATGCGGGCCGATGGCCATGCCGTCAATGGAACTGTTGTACGTCTCCGGCAGACTCGGGGCTGCACAAGATCGAAGATGAATTCCGTCTGCATCCATGAGGAGGATGGATGCCACCATATGAGCGGCCGATTGCTTCTCAATCATCCGAATGAGCGTCTCAAAAACCGTCGAGAGAGGAGCATCCTTGGCGATGAGTTCGAGCACGCGCTTCTGGTCGGCTTCCAGCTGATCGGATTTCTTGCGGTCGGTGATATCCATGACGGAGCCGATGTAGCCGAGGAACCGGCCCTCGCCGTCCACACGAGGCGCGGCGGCATCAACGGCCCAGCGATATTCTCCGTCTTTGCGCCGTAGCCGGTAGTCGAGTCGAAATGGTTTACGTTCGGCATTGGCTGCGACGAAGATGTCGCGCGCCGCCGCTCGGTCATCCGGGTGCACGGCATCCAGCCAGCCGAAGCCAAAGCTGGTTTCCGGTGTTTGTCCGGTGAACTCGTACCAGGACTTGCTCAAGAAGCTACAAGTAGCATCAGGCTCAGTCATCCACGCCATGACCGGCGCATTGTCCGCCAGTTGTTGAAACCGATGCTCGACTTCGCTGACCGTCTTTTCCATCCGCGCGAGTTCGGCGGCGTAGCGCAACGACTTGGTCAGAAGAGGGCCGCTCACCTGCCCTTTTACGAGATAGTCCTGCACTCCTGCCTGAGTAAGCCGCACTGCCAGCGCTTCATCTTCGACCTCCGTCAAGACGACGAGCGGCATCTTCTTCGCGGCGGCGCGCACCTGGATGACGGTGTCCAGCCCCTGACTCCCGGACAACGCGAGATCCAACAACACGGCGTCAAAGTTCTGTTCGGCAAGGCGGTTCACTCCGGCAGACAGCCGTGTCTCCTGCGTCACCTCGAACCGGCAGGTCCTCACTTCCGCCAGGTATTCCTTGAGCGCTCGGACATCGTCGTGGTTATCTTCGATGAGCAGGATGCGCATGGAACCGTGGCTCGCCATCGGTCTGGTCAACGGTCAATAGCCGAACGGCAATCGAAAGCACTGTATGGGCGCAAGGTCCCGCGAATATTCCAGAGTACGTCCGCTCTGTTTACCATCGAGAGAGCCGCCGGCTTGCGTGCATAAGCGACAACGCGTCGCCCGATGAATAGGCCCCCTTTCTTCGCCGGCTTTTCCTTCGTGGCGCTTTCTGCAGCATATGCTATGGGCCCATTCTAGGCCTGAATGGACCTACGAACAAGACCCGAAGTGGAGCATGAATATATTGATGATGGCCCTAGGGGATAACCTAGGGGACAACGGCGAGCCGAAATGAGGATCTCTACCCCAATATTTTTGCCGAGCGTTGTATGACCTTGCTTCGTCACTCCTCTGCTTTGCCGATCATTCCGCTTTCACCAAGCCCTTCACCCAATCACCGACCGCGTGTGTGATGATGACCACAGAGAGGGCGATGAAGAGATGCTCTCCAATGACCTTCCAAGGAGCAATCGCCTGTGCTCGTGCAATGAAGAAACTCAGGGCGGTGAGCAGGAGCAGTCCCCACGCCACACTGATCACGATCGCCAGATCGAGCGGAGCATATATCACTGGAACCAAGAAGGTAGCCGAGACCACAAATTTTGCAGCGAATGTGGCAAGCGTGGCTTCCCAGATCTGGCTCATAGGGATGCTGTTCTTCGACTCTTCAGACACATGGATGCCCAGGGCATCGGACATCGCGTCGGCGATGGCGATCGTCAGAATGCCGCCGATTACGATGGCGCGCGAGTGGCTTCCGGAATGCAGCCCTACCATCAGACCGAGCGTGGTAATGACTCCGGACGTCAATCCGAAACTGATCCCGGTTTTCCACGAGGTTTTCATGCTGGATCATCGGCTCAATCAGCGCGGGAAAGTCAGAGCATAGGTCGGTACATCGCGGATGGCCTCGTCTGACAATGTTGATTTCCAGGTTTCTTCCCCAACATTTTGCAATCACCCTATTCAACGACCACACTCCGGCGAGTGCTGCACGCATTGCCGAAGCCAAGAGCCGATTTGATCGAGCAAGCCGGCAATCGCTCGGTTGGCGGCCTGGACACCCCCATAGGGATTCTCGCTCGCGGCGTTCTCCACGACCTCGAAAGCCCGCGTGCTGAGGATCGTGGATCCTTTCAGATCCACCAACTGCGCCCGGACCATCACCCTCACGCGACTGGGCTGTTGGAGAAATTCATGCTGTAACAGAAATCCGTGCGTATCGAGACGATAGTCTCCACGGACCGAGCTCGGCAACGGAATCACGGCACGCCACGCATCATTCTGCTGATTGAGCGCCTGAACCATCAACGGGGCGAACATGCGCACCGGCGTATCGGCCCATTGATTCACCGCATAGTATTCCAACTCGTAAGGCCGCTTGACGTACACCATGCGCTGCGTCTCAAACCCGGGCTCGGCTTGAGGCGGACTCACGAGCAATACCGGACCATCAGGCTTGCCGGGACGCGCTTCGCTGGGCCATCCATCAAGGCTCAATTGATAGGTATGGATCTCCGAAGAATCCGTACGGGGCGACAAGCAACCGGCCGCCGTCGCCACCAACACCATGAGTGCCGTCTGTAGTGTCCGATACATCATCATTCAGCTCCGGAACGGCGGGCTAAGGTTGAGGCTAAGACTGCGACAAGAGCCTGCAACCGCTCATCCTGAACCTCAACCTTGACCGGCCTATTCCCCCGGCCCGCGTGACGGGGACTTTCGTCCAAACACGAGCGCGCTCGGCTCTCGCTCCAATTCGCGCGCCACACGAGTCAAGGTACCCGTGAGCTGCCGAAGCTCCGTCACCAACAAGCCGGCCTCGGGAAGAGTCCGCCGGGTGAACTGTTGCAATTCCGGTCTGGCGTCATTGATGATCGCGCCGACGGTCTTGCTCGTGCGAGCCAGTTCGTCCGTCGCCGTTCCCAGCGCCGCAACGTTCTTGTTGATGCCGGCGAGTAAGGCCGGAACCTCCGCATTCAACGACGCCGTCAGTTTAGCGAGATTGTCGGCGCTCCTGGCTGCACCGTTCACGCTTTGCTCGATCTGAGTCTTGTGGGCGGCAATGGTCTGGGCCACATCCGAGAGATCCTTGATCGTTCGCTTCAGCATGGTGCGATTGTCTTCATCCAAGACCATTGCCGCCCCTTTTGCCGCCGTATTAAGATCGACCAACAATCGAGCCAGGCCTTCTTCTGAAAGTAAACGGGAGACGGCTTCATCCAAACGGAAGAAGAGAGAGGGGCCGGTCTTGATAACCGGATATGTTTGTCCCTCCAGGGCCTGCAACGGAGGAGCCTCTCGGCTTCCTCCCGTCAAATTGATCGTGGCGAGACCGGTGAGCCCCTGCGTCTCGAGTACGGCGATCGTGTCGGTCTTGATCGGCGTCCCATGCATGATGTCCATCGTCAGCAGGACTTCCTCCGGATTGGTGGGATGCAAGGCAATGGTCTTGATCCGACCCACGTCGACGCCACGATATTTGACCGTGGAATTGACGCTCAATCCCGCAACCGACTCCCGCATGTAGGCCTCGTACCGGTCGTAAGAGCCGCGGTAATCGGTCTTCCCTAACCATAGAATTCCAACCAGGACAGCCGCTCCAAGAAACACCACGAACGAGCCGACCAGAATATAGTTGACTTTGGGTTCCATCTTTGTGCCTTCAGACGCTCACATCTCGCGAGTCAGAACTCTGAGTCATTGGTCACCAGTCAGTAGTCATTGGAATTTCTACGTCCATTTGACCAGTGACCGTTGACCAATGACCTTTTTCACGCCTCACGCCTCACGCCTCACGCCTCCCCGGTTCCAGACCGCCTGTTCGCGTGCCGCCCTCCCCCGTGGACCTTGGAAGTATTCCCGGATGACAGGGTCGTCCGATCGAGACAACTCCTGCATCGTGCCGACTCCCAACACCTTTCCACCGCCGAGCACCGCCACACGATCGGCGATCCGCCACAGTGAATCCAGGTCGTGTGTCACCATCACTACCGTCAGTCCATGGAGACTTTTCAACGAGAGGACGAGATCATCAAACGCTGCGGCGATGATCGGATCGAGCCCGGCCGTCGGTTCGTCGAGAAACAACAACTCCGGGTCCATGACGATCGCTCGGGCGAGCGCAGCCCGTCTCTGCATCCCCCCGCTGAGTTCGTTGGGATATTTGTCGGCACTGTCCGGCGGGAGTCCCACCATCGCAATTTTGGCCGCGACGATGTCTCGGATCAACTCCGCACTCAGCGCCGTATGCTCGCGCAGCGGCACGGCGACATTTTCAGCCAGCGTGAACGAACTAAACAGGGCGCCATGCTGGAACATGACGCCGAACCGGCGGTGGATGGGATGGCCGTCGCCCGTCTCCAATCGCCGGCTGTCTATTCCGAACAGCCGTATCGTTCCCGCCGAGGGCGTGATGAGGCCGATGATCTCCCGCAACAACGTAGTCTTGCCGGACCCGTTCCCGCCCGCGATCGCGAAAATTTCACCCCTCCGAATAGACAGACTGACGTCTTCATGCACGACCGCCGATCCGAACCGTGTCGTCACATGGCTCACTTCGATGATCGGCGTCGTGGTTTCTGTCGCCGATATCATAGGTACGCTCTCGCGCAGGCTGAGGCTGAGGTTAAGGTCAAGGAATCTCCGGAGACTGTCTCGGCCTCAACCTCAACCTGAGCCTCAGCCTTCCTATTCCTCATCGCTACAGATCCCACCAATTCAGGAGGATGCTGCAGATGGCGTCGAACACGATCACTCCAAAGATCCCCTGCACGACGCTGATGGTGGTATGTCGGCCGACATCGTCTACACCGCCTCTGATCTGAAATCCCTGGTAGCAGCCCACCAACGCGATGATCGCCGCGAAGAACGGTGCCTTTCCCAAGCCGATGAGAAAATGCCGCACGGGAACGGCTTCTTCGAATCGAGCGATAAACTCTACAAAACTCACGTTCAGCTCTCCCAACGCAATCAGCATGCCGCCGAACACGCCCACCACGTCGGCATACACGGTCAACAGAGGCAGGGCGATGACCAGGGCCAACGCCCGAGGCAACACGAGCAGATTCATGGGCGAGATGCCCAATGTCCGCACTGCGTCCAATTCTTCCGTGACCTTCATGGTGCCGATCTCAGCCGCATAGGCGGATCCCGAACGACCGGCGATGAGGATCGCCACGATCAACGGGGCGATTTCACGCAACAGCGAGATGCCGACCAGATCCACGATAAAAATGTTCGTGCCGAACTTACGGAGCTGTTCCGCGCCTTGATAGGCGATGACGACCCCGACCAGAAACGTCAGCAGGCCGGTGATCGGCAAGGCCCGCACCCCGTCCAGTTCCACGATCCGCAGGAGCGCCCGCCATCGAATGGAAGTCGGCCGTATCAGCGCCCGGCTGAATGCGATGGTGCTTTCTCCGACGAATGCGAGCGCGCGAATCGCGGACGCTTGTCGAGATTGCACGGCATGCGCGAAACTTTCCATCCATTTTGGACCGACCGAGGCCTCTCGCTCGGGCGGAGACCATTGAGCGTCGACTTTTCGGAGCAATTCGGCGAATTCAGGCTTCAACCCTTGGAGGGCGGTCTGCTGTCCCTTGTGCCGCACGCCCTCGATGCAGCGCTGCAGTATGAGCGCGCCACCCGTATCCATAGCGGTCACTTCGCCGGCATCGTAAAGGACGGTGGGGCCATCAGGCCATCGGAGCGCTCGGCCTCCCCGCTCCAGTTGAGACAAGTGCGGAAGGGTCCAAGACCCTCGGCAGTGAATCACATTATCTTTGACGGAGATGGTTGCCGGTTCCATCGGGCTCACACTCTGTGCAGCGCATCTGGTGAAGCGTAAAACTCAGTCATTCGTCAATAGTCATTGGTCAATGAAGAATGACTGATGACGAATGACCAGTGACCACTCCTCGGCCTTGCGAGATACGTTTCACGCTTCACGCTCAACGAGCGACTCAATGGCTTTCCATGATCGCTTTCAGCTCCGCTCCGGTAATCACTTCCCGTTCCAACAAGAGCCGGGCTCCTTGTTGCAGTACGGCCTTTCGATCTTCCAGCAATCGCCTCACCCGTTCGTACTGCTCATCCACGATCCGCCGTACCTCGCAGTCTATTTCACGGGCGGTCTCTTCGGAATAATCGCCTTTTTCGGAAGCGACAGGAAGCTGGAGGAACTGAGGCTGTCGCTCCCGTTCCAACGTGATGGTGCCGAGTTTCTCGCTCATTCCGTAGGCCTTCACCATGCTCTTGGCGATGTCCGTGGCCTTGACGAGATCGTTCTGCGCTCCCGTGGAGGCTTCCCCGAAAATCGTTTCTTCGGCAATCCTTCCACCGAGCAGCACGGCGACTTTATTCTCCAATTCCGATTTCGTCATCAGAAATCGGTCCTCCGTCGGAAGCTGCAAGGTGTAGCCCAGCGCCGCCACGCCGCGAGGAATGATGGAGATCTTCTGCACCTGATCGGAGCCCGGTATGGAAAGAGCGACGAGTGCATGGCCGGTTTCATGGAACGCGACCCGTTCTTTCTCCATCTTATTCAGGACGCGATTCTTTTTCTCTAGACCGGCGATGGTTCGCTCCACGGCTTCGTGCAATTCCGAAATGCCCACCTGGTCCTTGCCGCGTCGTACCGCCAACAGCGCCGCCTCATTGACGACATTCGCCAAATCCGCACCGGAAAATCCCGGGGTCATTGCGGCAATCTGCTCGAGATCGGCCTCCCGGCTCAACGCGACCTTTTTGGCATGAACGCGAAGAATATCCAAACGGCCCTTTTTATCGGGGCGATCCACGGTCACATGGCGATCGAATCGTCCCGCGCGGAGCAGCGCAGGATCGAGAATTTCCGGGCGGTTGGTCGCGGCCATGAGAATGACGCCGACCCGAGGATCGAATCCGTCCATCTCCACCAACAACTGGTTGAGAGTTTGTTCGCGTTCCTCATGCGCCATGGGGCCCACGCCGCGCGCCTTTCCCAGCGCATCCAATTCGTCGATGAAAATAATGCAAGGAGCTTTGCCCTTGGCTTGTTCGAACAAGTCACGAACCCGCGCCGCGCCGACGCCGACGAACATCTCGACGAACTCCGAGCCGCTGATGCTGAAGAATGTCACGCCGGCTTCACCGGCCACGGCGCGGGCCAGCAACGTTTTCCCGGTGCCCGGCGGGCCGACTAGCAGGATGCCCTTGGGAATCTTGCCGCCCAGCCTGGTGAATTTCTCCGGCGTCTTGAGGAACTCGATCACCTCGCGCAGTTCTTCCTTGGCTTCATCCACGCCCGCCACATCCGCGAACGTCACCTTGACGTCCGTCTCCACGTAGATCTTGGCCTTGGACTGACCGACCTGCATGAAACCGCCCTGAGCCTGACCCAGTCGACGAAAGATGAAGAACCAAATGCCGACAAAGAGGGCGGCCGGGATGACCCACGACAAAAGATCACGCCAAAACGTGGACTCGATGACACCGGTAACAATCACTCCATGTCGGTTGAGCTCACGGACGAGATCCGGGTCTTCGACCCGCACGGTCGCAAAGGCTTTTTGTTCTTTGGATTCCCCCTCGGGCTTCAACTTTCCGGTCAGCACTTGGCTGGTCACCGAGACTTCCGCCACCTTGCCGTCCTCCACCAGCTTCTTGAATTCACTGTAGGGAAGCTCTTCGACTTTGTTGAGAGCGAGAATGAAGTCATGCACGAACACCACCGCCATGACGGCGAGGAGGATGTACCAGATGGAAAATGAGACCTTGTTATTCATCGGCGTCGCCTGTCCCCGATGCTGAACGGATCTTGCTCCGGCCCCTGTAGATGGAACATTGACGGATTCCCGCGTCCCGCACGTTAAAACATGAAATAAGCCCCGAGTCCGAACGATTCGGTCTTCTGTGAATAGAAAAATTGCCCATAGGGATTATATCCATGATAGTAATTGAAGAGAATCCTCATACGCTTAAAGGAACCGGCCCGAAACATATCGAAACCCATCAACAGATTCGTGTTGATGTACCAGTCCTGCGCTTCGACGGATTTGAAGTCCGCCGTCAGGACGGGCGTGAAGAGAATCGGATTCGAGAGCAGACCAAACAGATATGATTCCGCAGCCGGTGTCGGTGTCCGTGCTTCAAATCCCCAGTGCGCTGTACCGCGCTCAATCGTGGACGGTTGACGGTTGATCTTCACCGCTCCTCCTCCATACAGACGCATCCATGCCCGCAGATCATAGGACACGATCAGGTCGACCTCTTCAAATTGAAGACCAATGGACTTAAAACCAGGGTGAGCTCCAAGGAACTCATCCCCAATGTGACTGCTCTGATGATAAAAGCGTAGGCGTCCTGACCAGTTTCCATGACGCCAGGTCAGCGGTATGCCCACGTTGAAGTCGACATTGACGAGCGCGGCATTCGACGTATCTAATTCAAATTGCGCGAAAATGCCGGTCAGCAGGCTGATTTGCCACCCGTTACATCCGTTGCGCCTGGTATAGAATCCAAAATTTTCTCCAATGCCGACCGACCCAATGTTCGCAGAAGTCCGTTCAATGAGCGATTGCTGGGACTGCCAGAGAGCAAAGAACTGCGGCTGTTTCGGGTCGGCCAAGAGGGGACGAAAGAGATCGTCCGATGGAAGGACTTCGCTCGTTACCTTCTCCCCGGAAAAGTCGGGAGCGTGTTGGTAACGGCAATCCAGCACCGCTTTTATCGCCGCATCATCCGTCTTCTTCTCATTCGCATCGCCTGCGTAGACGTTCCCTCCCAGCAGACACATACCGGCCACTATCCCGACGACACATCGATCATACGCATACGGAACTCGCCGACCCATGCCGTTCCTCCAATCCGATCTTCTTGCCGACGTTCTTGTGTGATGCAAGTCCAGCGCGTTTCCAATAGCATATTTCCGGTGGGAAATTCACATGGTTTTCTGGCGCATCGCAGCAGGTCGGTGGAGGCGTCTTCACTCATGTTGGAAGAATGAACGACGTGACGATATGCGAAGGACGAATGATCAGCCGGTAGCATTCGTCGACGGCCGTGTCCTTCCCATGAAGCTTTTGCTCGCGTCCCATTTCCATTCACGGATCTCCGGCATGTCTTCTCCGTGCTTCCTGATGTATTCTTTGTGCTCGATCCGCTTATCGCGGATGGCCTGCTTGGCATAGGCCGCCGCCGATCCCAGACCGACGCGTTCGATCACGTCGGAAGCCAGGTGATACCGGTCCATGTCGTTCAGGAATACCATGTCGAACGGCGTGGTGGTCGTGCCCTCTTCCTTGTAGCCGCGCACGTGCAGATTCTTGTGATTGGTCCGCCGGTACGTGAGTCGGTGGATCAGCCAGGGATAACCGTGATAGGCGAAGATGATCGGCTTGTCGGCGGTGAAAAATGTGTCGAAATGCTTGTCCGGCAATCCGTGCGGATGCTCATTCTTGTCCTGCAACTTCATCAGATCGACCACGTTGACGACCCGGATCTTGAGCGACGGCACATACTCGCGCAACAGCTGGACGGCGGCCAAGGTCTCGAGCGTCGGAATATCGCCGGCGCAGCCCATCACGACGTCCGGCTCGCCGCCTTTGTCGTTGCTCGCCCATTCCCAAATCCCGATTCCCGCCGTGCAATGTTTCACGGCTGCGTCCATGTCCATATACTGCAGGGCCGGCTGCTTGCCGGCCACGATAAGGTTGACGTAGTCCCGGCTGCGCAGGCAGTGGTCCATGACCGACAACAGGCAATTGGCGTCCGGCGGCAGATAGATCCGGATCACGTCGGCCTTCTTGTTGACGACATGGTCGATGAAACCCGGATCTTGATGAGAGAACCCGTTGTGGTCCTGTCGCCAGACGTGGGACGTCAGCAAATAATTCAGCGACGCGACGGGCCGCCGCCACGGAATCTCATGGCAGGTCTTGAGCCATTTGGCATGCTGGTTGAACATGGAATCGACGATATGGACGAAGGCTTCGTAGGTCGTAAACAATCCGTGCCGGCCCGTGAGCAGATACCCTTCGAGCCAGCCCTGGCACGTATGCTCGCTCAAGATTTCCATCGAGCGACCGTCCGGGGCGAGGTGATCGTCGTCCGGCTCTCGTTCCGCCATCCAGACCCGATCCGACACATCCAGCACGGCGCCGAGCCGGTTCGAGGTAAGCTCGTCCGGAGCCATGATACGGAAATTCCGGTTACGCATGTTCTTGGTAACCGTATCGCGTAAAAACGAACCCAGTACCTTGGTCGCCTCGCCGACGACGGCTCCCGGTATCGACACATCCACGGCATAGTCGCGGAAATCGGGAAGACGAAGGTCCCGCAGCAGCAATCCGCCGTTGGCATGAGGGTTGGCCCCCATCCGATGCTGTCCCGACGGTGCGAGCGCCGCCAGTTCCGGCATCAAGGTACCGTTCTCGTCGAACAATTCGTTCGGCCGATAGCTCTTCATCCAGGATTCCAAAAGCCCGATATGGGCCGGTTTGGACGCCATCTCCGCCATCGGCACCTGGTGCGATCTCCAATAGCCTTCGGTTCTCTTACCGTCGACCTCCTTGGGCCCTGTCCATCCTTTTGGACTGCGCAAGACGATCACGGGCCACCGTGGCCGAGCGGGAAGTCCCTGGCCTTCAGCCGCTTGTTGCCGGGCCTTCTGTTGAATCGACTTGATATGCGCCAACACCGCATCCAATGTGCCCGCCATCGCTTGGTGCATCGGCTCCGGCTCTGAGCCTTCGACATAGTACGGTTCGTAGCCGTATCCGATGAGCAGACTGTGCAGCTCGTCATGACTGATCCGTGCCAGGATGGTCGGATTCGCGATCTTGTAGCCGTTCAAGTGCAGGATCGGCAGCACGGCTCCATCGGTGACGGGATTGAGGAATTTGTTCGAATGCCATGAGGCGGCCAACGGGCCGGTCTCCGCCTCCCCATCGCCGATGACACAGGCCACGATCAAATCGGGATTGTCGAAGGCGGCCCCAAAGGCATGGGACAGCGCGTACCCCAATTCTCCGCCCTCATGGATCGATCCCGGCGTCTCGGGCGCGACATGACTCGGGATTCCGCCGGGGAAGGAAAACTGCCGAAACAGGCGCTTCATGCCTTCTTCGTCCTGACTCACGTCCGGATACACCTCGCTGTAGGTGCCCTCGAGATAAACGTTCGCCACGACCGCGGGACCGCCATGGCCCGGCCCGCAGATGAAGATCATATCCAAGTCGTCCCGCTTGATGATCCGATTCAGATGGACATAGATGAAATTCAGTCCCGGAGTCGTTCCCCAATGGCCCAATAGGCGAGGTTTGATGTGCTCGAGCGTCAAGGGTTTTCGCAGCAACGGATTGTCGAGCAGATAGATCTGTCCCACCGAAAGATAATTGGCGGCCCGCCAATAGGCATCCATCTGTTTCAGTAAGGCGGCATTCAACGGCGGTGTATTTTCTTTCATCATCATCATCATCATCTCCCCTCAGTGATTCATGTTCTCCTTGCCGAGTAACCGGGCAACAGACTCCGCAATCTCGCGTTCTTCATCGGTGGGGATCACGCGCACCTTCACTCGACTTTCTTCGGATGAAATAACCGGTTGATTGGTTTCATTGGCTGGTTCATGGATGTCGATGCCCAGAAATTCCAATCCCGCGCAGATACGCGCTCGAATCGCGGGAGCATGTTCCCCGATCCCGGCGCTGAAGACCAATGAATCGACTCCTCCCAATACCGCAGCCAATGCACCGATCACTTTCCGGGCCTGATAACAAAATAACGCGACGGCTTCGGCCGCTCGTGGATCGCTCCGCTCTTGCGTGAGTAGGTCCCGCATGTCAGAACTCAGCTCGGACACGCCGAGCAATCCTGATTCGGCATTGACCATCCTGTGGAACTGCTCCACGGTCATTCCTTCCGTGCGGGCCAAATAGGAAACGAGTCCCGGATCAAGGTCACCTGATCGGCGGCTCATGGGAAAGCCGGAAGCGGGGGTGAAACCCATTGTTGTATCCAACGCCTGTCCATTCTTGACCGCCGCCATGCTCGCGCCGTTTCCCAGGTGGGCCAGAATGACGCGCCCCTCCGCCTCACCGGGCGCACCCAGTCTCGCCAACTCTCGCATAAGAAACGCGTATGACAACCCGTGAAACCCATAGCGCTGAATACCCAGCTTCTCATACCTCCTCGGAATCGGCAGCAGTCGCGCAACCCGCGGCATGTCCCGGTGAAATGCCGTATCGAAACAGGCGACTTGAGCAAGAGTCGGATCATACTGACGAAACGATTCGATCAACGTAATTTCCGCCGGTAGATGCTCGGGGCTGTAGGGGCATAGCCGACGAAGCTCCGCCAACAACTCGGGCGTCACCCGTTCTGGGCCGCTATAGGTCTTCCCGCCATGGACGACACGATGCCCGACGGCACAGAGACGCCCCATCCCGACCTGCCGCTCCAACCATTCGGTTATAAACCCGACGCAGGTCCGATGGTCCGGTGCGAGAACGGCCCTACGGCTCAGTTGTTGCGTGGCAGCATCTGTGATGAGCATCTCGCTGTTCGGCAGGCCGATCCGATCGACCATGCCGCGTGTCACGGGCACGGAGGAATCCCCGGCTCGAAACAGAGCGAACTTGATGCTGGACGATCCTCCGTTGATCGTGAGGATGAACGGACTCGATTCTTGTCGATTCATGTTGTCAGCCGGCTCGACAGAAGGCTACAGTTCAAATGCACCCGCCGCCTCCATTCATCACTCACGGACCAGGGAGTGTATCGATGCATGACTGGGGCACCTATGCGCACAATGCCACGGCCTTGTTTGTCATCGCCAATCCGATCGGGATCACGCCGCTTTTTATAAGCCTGACCAACCGGCAAACCGAGGAACAGAGGCGACACACGGCGCGTCTCACTGCAACAACGGTGATGATCGTCCTTCTATCAGCCATGTTCTTGGGAGAGGCCATCCTCCATTTATTCGGAATTCGCATGGCCTCATTCCGCGCCGGCGGGGGAATCCTGATCCTCTTGATGGCCGTCGCCATGCTGCAAGCTCGACCGAGTCCGACCCATCACACGATGGAAGAGTCGAAGGAGGCCGCAGTGCGCGACGAGGTGGCCGTCGTTCCTCTGGGCATTCCGCTTGTCGCAGGACCCGGCGCGATCAGCACCGTGATTATATATGCCGACCAGGCTGCCACCTGGTTTGATATGGCCATGCTTTTTCTCACGGTCCTTTGCGTCGCCGGCTCAGTATGGATCGTCCTGCGCCTTTCGGGTCGAATAAGAGCCCTGTTGGGCACGACAGGCATCAACATCGTCACCCGCTTGCTTGGGTTGATACTGGCGGCCGTGGGAGTAGAATTTCTCACCGATGGCTTGGCCCATCTGCTTCCGGGCCTGGCGAACCTGAAATAATCCGTTCGATCCCACGACTCAGGCACGGCCGTCACAAATCATAGCGTCCGGCTGCTTCGGGCTGATAGAGAATTTCTTCGATCCGAACCTTGCGTTTCCCGGCCGGCACGAGCCAGTCCACCGTGTCACCCGTCCGATAGCCGAGGATGGCGGTGCCGATGGGAGCAAGAATCGAGATTTGATTTTTCTCAATATCGGCATCGGACGGGAATACAAGGGTATAACGTTTCTCCTCGCCCGTCTCCATATCCTTGAGGCGAACGTGAGAATTCATCGTGACCACGTTATCAGGAATTGCAGTGGGCTCGACGATATGGGCCCGGTCCAACTCATTCTGTAAACTCTCCAGATATTCACGGTCCCGCTCTTTGAAACTAATCCCTACCTCCAGCAGTTCCTTGAGACGAATGAGGTCGAATTTGGTGATGTAAATGTCCCGAGATTCCATGTCTATGCTCCTTCTGTTCATGAGTCCGGTCCCGCCGGGACCACACGGCGGAGCCGGCGCAACCTCGATGTTCTCTCGACAGATCGACGCGATCATGGACCGCCGTCAATCGCCCAGCTGCTCCGATCGGCGAGCCTCTTTGCTGCATTCCATCGTCATGGCTCTGCCACCGACAGCGGCATCATGCGGCTGTGGTGAGGGCTGAACTTCGGGCTTCGGACCGTGAGCACAGGACAAGGAGCCTGCCGAAGTACGGATTCAGCCACGCTGCCGTACCGCAGACGCGTCAGCCCATGCCGTCCGTGAGTGCCCATGACGATCAAGTCGCAGCCTTGCGCGCGAGCATAGGTCACTATCGACTCCGATGGAATTCCCCCGAGCACGACCGACCCTGCCTCCAAACCACGTTCCTTCACCACTTGTGCAAGACTCTCCAATTGCGCCTCCCAGTGCGTCCGCTTCTGGGCCTCCTGCTCGATCCGGCCCAATCCCAATTCGAGATCGTAATAGATCGGTTCCAACACATGGAGGACCGTGAGTCTGGCTCCGAAGCGATCGACCAACTGGATGGCATACTCCAGCGCATCCAGGGACGGACTCGAGAAATCAACCGGCACCAGCACATGCCGGATGCATGGCGGTCTGTCCGCATCCTTTTCGCCATGGATGAGGGCGACACGGACCGTCAACACCGGACAAGGCGCTTGCTTGATGACGCGCTCCGACGTGCTACCCAGCACGATGTGGTCCAGCCCGGTCCTCCCATGCGTGCCGACGACGATCAGGTCGGCCCGCAATTCGAGCGCTGTCTGACCGATCTGCTCGCTGGGAATGCCTTCGCGCAGATGCCACTCCACGTCCAGGCCTTTCTGTTTCACGCGGGTCGCCAGGTCGCCCAAGAATTGCTCCGCCTCCTTCCGCCTCTTTCCCAGCAACGGATCATCGAACGGCGCCTCGAACTCCAACCCTCGCAACACCTCGACCACGTAGAGTACATCCACATGAGCGGACCAAGCATGGGCCACGCATAGGCCGTAGTCGACGGCGCGCCTCGCGCACGCGGAAAAGTCCGTGGCGACGAGAATCCGATTAATCAATAGATCGTTCATGCAGACTCCTTTGTGTGCAGACCATCCACCGTTCTTCGGCATCCGGGAACCGGCGGAATATTCAGTACCGAGCACCCGGTAGTCCGCAGAACATTCTCCACCGTGGTGGCAAAAAATGTGTCATAGTTGATTCGATATTTTTCACGAGCATACATGGTCTATAAGGACATACACTATCTTCTGAACAGCAAGATAAATGCCGGGACATGAGTCGCCTGCCTGAACTCAATCGCGTACACCCGTACACCTTCACCGGACCCGGCCAGACAGAGCGACTAATAAATAAGTCATCGATTGTTGCCATTCGCAGCATACAGGTTTCTGCCGTGGGGCGATATGCCTCAATGCACCTTCAAGATCGTCCTTAGCTTGCTCATCGCATGTGTCTGCTCTTCGGAAGCTGTGTGGGGTGGAGATTCCGAGAACCGTCAGCCCCAACCTGCCGGTCCCTTGTTCACCGGGACATTACTCTCGACACGAGGCCTGACGCTTGCTCAGGGGTGCGTCGTTGTCGAACCATACTTCTTCTTTACGCAATATGGCGGATTGTATAACGACAATTGGCGTCTCCAATCAGCGACTGTCTCGCATACGATCATCCAACAAACCTACTTCATCTACGGCGTAACAGACCGGATTGATGTCGAGATCGCGCCACAGTGGCTCCAGAACTCCGCCGAAGGCGAGTCCATCTCCGGGTTCGGTGACTTTCCGCTTCAGCTCGGCTTTCAAGTACTGAGAAGCCGCGCCGATTCATGGCTTCCCGATGTCCGGATCTGGGGCCAGGAAATATTTCCGAGCGGACAGTACAACGATCTTCGTCCGTCCATAAGAGGTCTGGGGGGAACCGGAGGCGGCTCTTTTGCGACAACGCTGGGCATCGGAGTGCAGAAAGCCATACGGTTGGGATACCATCAGGTATTCAGGTACCGTGTGAATGCGACGTACAGCTTCTTTTCGCCCGTGACTGTGAGGGGGTTCAATACGTACGGCGGAGGATTCGGCACGGACGGTCACGTTGATCCGGGATCGGTGACGACCCTGACGGTCGCGGGAGAATATAGCCTCACGCGACAACTCGTCCTCGCGCTCGATATCGGGTTTCAGACCATCAATGCGACGCGTTTTTCCGGCACGGCCGGGGTCGGTGTGAACGGCGACCCGGCGATGGTCGGAAGGGGGTACGGCAATTTGCTCACGATTGCCCCGGCCGTGGAATACAACTTCAATGAACACATCGGCATTATTGCCGGTCCATGGTTCAGCTTGCGAGGCAGGAACGCGTCCGAATTTTTTGGCGTGGTGGCGGCTCTCTTCCTGTTTATGTAAACCCGGCACGGCCTGCACGAATTTCGTCGATGATAAGATCGCGTGATCATCCCTCGCGAAGATACAGCCCGACCAGCCGGTATGCATCGTGGAGATATTGCGCCATCATTCTCTGAGTATTGAAGAACCCTCCGTTCAAGGCGATCGCATGCCGCATGATCTCGATAAAGCGCTCCCGATCCTTGTAGAAACACGGCACCACTTTCTGTTCCAGCTTGTCGTACAGCGCGGAGGCATGGCGGATATCCACTCCCTCCCTTGACCCAAGGTTATCTTCAATCCGATCGCCAATCGACCAGCCGGTCACATCTTCCACATGTCCTTCGATCCACCAACCGTCGAGCACGCTCAAACTCGGCACCCCATTGACCGCCGCCTTCATGCCGCTCGTCCCCGAGGCCTCCATCGGAGGAAGCGGCGTGTTGAGCCACACATCCACTCCGGCACAGACCAACTTCGCGAGGGTCATGTCGTAGTTGGAGAGATAGGCGACGGGAACCTTGCCCCGGAGAACATCACGGAGCTCGTGGATTTCGTGAATGACGTTCTTCCCATCCTGGTCGCGTGGATGCGCTTTGCCGCCGAAGACAATTTGTATTGAGCCGAATCGTTCCGCAACCCCGGCCAGCCGTTCGACATCATGAAAAATCAAGGTTACCCGTTTGTACGCCGCCGCCCGTCTGGCGAACCCGATAGTTAACACGTCCCGATCAAACCCGGCGTTCGTTTCACGATTCACATAGTCGACGAGCGTCTGTTTGGCCTCCATGTGCGCATCCCAGATCTTCCGCGCCGGAATGCTGATCGCGTACCGAAGCGAGAGTTGATCATGCCGCCAGTCCGGAAGGTGTTGATCATAGAGCGCTTGGAATGAAGGCGCAGCCCACGTGACGGCATGGACGCCGTTGGTGATCGAATGAATCGGATAGCCGGGGAAGAGACTGTGCGAAACCTCGCCGTGCTTCATGGCGACTCCATTGACGAACCGCGAGCCGCGCAGCGCGAGTTGTGTCATGTTGAGGCTATGGTCATGGCCGCAGGCCTTGAGCCGCGCGCATCGGCGATCACCGAGCACGCGGTGCGCAAGGTCGGGAGGAAATTGATCATGGCCGGCGGGTACCGGTGTATGGGTTGTAAACACACATTGCTCCCGAACGGCCTCGATGAGATCGGCAGGGATCGCCTCCTCGTCGGCGCGAGAAGCCAGTTTCTCCTCCAGCAGCGCGAGGACAAGCAACGCCGAGTGTCCTTCGTTCATGTGGAATCGCCGAATCTGTCCCTCTCCGAGCGCCCGCAACAAACGGAACCCCCCGAGTCCCAACACCACTTCCTGGCATAATCGATAGTGATCATCCCCTCCATAGAGAAGATCCGTCAGCGTCCGGTCCCACGGCTGGTTCTCAGGAAGATCCGTGTCGAGGAGGTAGACCGGCACCTCGTGGCTCGACTCGCCCCTTACTCGAAACTGCCAGGCTCCGACATGCACGCGACGATCCTCGATTTCGACGGTGACACGCTGGTCCACGGGTTTACAATAATCATTGATCGGCCAGGCCACCGGCTCTTCACGTTGCCAACCCCGTTCGTCCAACCGTTGATAGAAATAGCCGCGGCGGTGCAACAGGGTCACCGCCACCATGGGGATTTCCAAATCGGCAGCCGACCGGATCGTATCGCCGGCCAATACACCCAGACCGCCGGCATAGGTCGGCATAGCGGGATGCAGGCCGATTTCCATGGAAAAATAGGCTATCAGTGCCTTGTCGGCCGTGTCCGTCATGTCATCTGTCTCTATGTTGGATGAGGCGCGGTTTGTCATGCGCCGGCTGCGGCAACACAACATGCCGGTGTACGTGCATTTCCATGCCGGATCTTGACTCCCGCAAGCTCTTCCCGAGTGTGAAGAGTTCGTACAACTTATCACTCCTCACCGGGCGGTAGCTATCTTCAGACCGGACCATTCATGGAATGGGGAAGGGAGGTTACACATGTGTGGAGGGGAACCGATGCGCGTGGATCAGGAGCTTCTGCCGATTGCGCACGCCGACCTTGCCGAAAATGTTCGTCAAATGATGCCGAACCGTACTGTCGCTGATGGACAATTGAGAGGCGATTTCTTTGTTGGAGAAACCCTGACGGATCAATCGGATAATTTCTCGCTCCCGCTCGGTCAAGGCGTCCGGCAAAACAGCACGCTGTGTTCCGGAGTCGGCTCCGTCGCAATTCGTTGTGGAAGCCGACAACGCCTGGATCACGGCCAGCACGACTTCAGGCGGTTGAATTTTGAGAATGACGCCGTCGATGCCGAAGGCAAATACCTCGTGCAGACATGGCTTGTCTTCGACCCCGCTCAACACCACGATCTTGCTTGTCGGCGCCGATTCCCGAATCTGTCTGATCGTGCCGACGGCGTCTTGATGAGTCTCCAGATCGAGCAAGAACATGTCGGGTCGTTTCTCGGCGAGGAGCAGGTCCGGCGTCACCCGCCGGTGCGGATGCACGACAATCCGAGGAGTCTCGATGTGCTCGAACACTTTCTGCAATCCGAACCACACGAGATACTGACTGCTGATAATCGCGAGGGTGATCGAGGGAACCGGAGGGAGGTTCCTTATCATACAGTCTTTTTCATCAAGATGGATGCCCACGTCGGGTACGGCGCTCATGAATCAGAATCCTCCTTCACCTGCTTTATCACTTAATGCCCTGGTAGGGTCATCAAAGATCGTGCCGCATTCGAGGCAACGGACTTGGCCGGTTCGCTTCTTGCCTCTCGTGAAGACATCGTCAATCGCCCGACTATGGGTGCACGGACTTGTCCGGCATGAGATCGTCCCATCCGCTTCTGAAGCACGATGTTGTTTGTCCATAGGTCCTCCGGCCAGGTATGCTGTGAGTCCCCTCTCTCGTTCTCGCTGTGACAGAGCTCAGACGCTCTCGGTTCTCGTTTTCAGATCGGCTCATCAGCAGATAAGGCGCGCGAGCAGTCGCCGACTACAGAGTAAGAACCCTGTACCCAGTACGTCCTGTTGGGATCCAACATCAGGCACACCCGACCGTTTCGAGTTAAGCAGTCGATTGCCAGAAACACTTGATCACATGACAGGTCCGGGCAAAGCCCCAAGAGCTCTTCTAGCGGATACCGCATTCCTGGTTGGAGTGCGGTCAAGACTCAATCAATGTCAGTCTGATCAATAGCGATTCTCATGATTATAAGACAAACCTCACCCTTTGCGGAGGTCCTGCGTCACTCTAGTGCAACGACACAGACGTAGGAACTAGGCATTTGCCTGGCCACGTGGCAAATGTTGCCTGCTGTCCGGCGCATTGGACTAATTCTCTTTCTGGCTGACGTTTGGGAAGGTGAGACGGCTGATCGGTGGCCACTCATCTGTTGGGAGACATTGGGGAAAAGCCACTTTCAGGGGAAATAGATTCCTACTCTACGTCACCGGTGAGGCCCTGCGTAATGGCGTAGCGTATCAACTCCGCCGTAGTGTAGTATGGAGGTCCAATTCCTGCCTGAGGCTCCTTGTGGTGACAATGCCCTCTTGCTGCCCGCGGCCCTCATCCGGACATGCGTGCCTCCTTCTTTCTATTATGGGTGGAGTCCTTTGCGAGTGAACGGTCACTGCTGCTTGACCGCCTCGGCGCTCAACATGATGACTTCGATTTCCTCAGTGATCTCCTCTTGGCGCAAGCCGTTCCGTTTTAGGACAAGCTCCGCCATGTCCTTTTCCAAGCGTTGGATGGACTGATCCATATGTTGGAAGCGACGGAGATTCTCGGCCATTAATGAGCTATAAAAGACTTCGTGCAGGAGACTGAACAGGTGGTGGTCGATCAGATCTGTTGCAAACGCGAATGGATCGAGGTTCAGCAAGGGAGGATAGCCTCTGCGGACCGGACGACATGCCTTCTTCATCGGTTCATGAAGTCGTATACCTCCTCCTTCCGAAGCGGGACTTTGGTGAATGATCGTGAACTCCAAACGGACTCCGGGCTTCTGGCTTGCTTGCAAGGCTCTGAGCTTGGCCATCAGTCCGACGAGGACCGCGGGCACTTCCTCGGCGACGGTCGGACCGACGAGCGATGCCACGACCCGTCGGTCCTGTGCAAATTTGGCGGCAAGTTTTCGCCCGATGAGAAGCAGACGCGGCTGGTGCGGTGTACGCTCACGGAGGTGCTGCTCCACACCCTCCTGCAGCCGTTCATTGTAGTCTCCGCAAAAGCCCCGTTCTGAGCCGATGATCAGCCATACCGGCGTGCCCTTGCCCAGTCGGAGAGCGACCTCGGGATAAAACGTGAAGAAATCTTCCGCAGCAGCCTCGATGCTGTCCACCACGCGACGTTGAGTGGTGAGAAATCGGGTCAATTTCTGCTGCTCCATCAGCGCGAGGTTTTTCATGGCGCGAAGAATGCCGTTGATATCCCGCAATGCATGGAGGCGGTCGTCGAGTTCCCGGCGCCGGCTCATGTGGCGACCTCCTTGAGCCAACTTGTCACGGCCTCGGCCCACTGCTCGTCCCGCTGGTCAAGGGTCAGGCGACTGGTGGAAAGGCGCGACGCGATGCGGCTCAGCACCGGCCCGATCTTCTCCGGCGGAACGTCGTCGAATAAGCCGCGATTGAATCCCGTAAGCCAGGCCAGTTGGAATTCGATGGGCAGCGGAGAAAGCCGCTCTTGTTTCAAGATCTCGCGCAAGATGCGGCCCCGCCTAATCTTGGCCTCCATTGTCGCTTCCAACTTGGCTCCGAACCGCGTGAAGACTTCCAGCTCGAGAAACTGCAGAAAGTCCAGTTTCATGCGTCCGGCCTGCTCCTTGATTCGCGGATGTTGTCCCTTGCCGCCGATCCGCGAGACCGACTTGGTGACGTCGATGGCGGGGATCATGCCCCCTGCAAAGAGTCGCGTATCAAAGTAGATTTGCCCGTCGGTGATGGAAATCAGGTTGGTCGGGATATAGGCGGCGATTTCTCCTTGCGTGGTTTCAACGACGGGCAGCGCCGTCATGCTGCCGCCTCCCAATGAGGGAGCCAGGCACGTGGACCGTTCGAGCAAGCGTGAATGAAGAAAGAAGATGTCGCCCGGATAGGCTTCGCGACCGGGCGGGCGCCGCAACAACAACGACAGTTCCCGATAGGTTTGCGCATGAGTGGTGAGATCGTCGTAGACCACGAGCGTGTCGTGGCCTTTCCACATCCACGCTTCGGCCAGTGCGCATCCCGCGAAGGGAGCCGTGTACTTGAGTCCAGGGAGCGTCGTCGCCTCTGCGGCGACGACGGCCGTGTAGTCCATGGCGCCATAGGTCTGCAACGTGTCGATCGTGTTGACGATGCTCGACCGTTTTTGACCGATCGAGACGTAGACGCACCGCACGTTTTTCTCACGCTGGTTGATGATCGTATCCAAGGCGAAGGCGCGCTTGCCGATTCCATTGTCCCCGATGATCAATTGACGTTGCCCTTTCGCGACGGGAATGAGGGTGTCGACGACCTTGCTTCCCGTGTACAAGGGGCGATGGACGAAATCCCGAGCCACGATCGGAGGCGAAGAAGCGAACAGTTCGCGTCGACTCGGAGAATCCGATGGAGGTCGCCCGTCCAGCGGATCACCCAGTGGATCGACCACGCGTCCCATCAATTGGTCGCCGACCGGCAGACTCAGACGTCGTCCTGACAGATGCACGATCGTCCCCGCAGTCAACCGGGTGGTTTGCGTCAGGAGAATGGCGCCGAGCCGTTCCTTGGCCAGATGGAACACGAGAGCGCGGCTGCCGTCCTCGAGCCACAAGACCTCTTCCATGGCGGCGGAAGGGAGCCCCTCGATCCAGACGATCCCGTCGCCGACGGATCGGACACGGCCTTGCTCCACGATGCGCAAGCCCAGCCGGTATTGTTCGAGCCAGGCCGCTCGGCCGGAGAGGAGCGGGTTACGAAGCATCGGGAGCACTCACTGGTTGCGCCGCCTCGGAGAAGGCCTTCAATTCGTCCTGCAGGTTCGCCCCCAGCACCCAAGGGCCAAGGCTGAGACGGATGCCGGCCATCAAGTCCCGGTCTTCCCGCCACTCGCAGGAGATGGACCGACCAAGGAACGACTGAATGGCTTCCTGCAGAGACGTCCGCTGCGACCGGCTGAGAAGATAGGCGCTGGTAACGATGGCCGGCCCATCAGCCTTGGCACAAGCCGTTCGGATGGCCTGTCGTTTCTCATCGGGAATCCGGCGCAGATCTTCGAGCACGACTTCCACCAGTTTGGCTTCGAGTTCGGCATCGGCGAGCCGGGTCAGCAGCCGGGCGGCAAATCGCCCCCCTTGCGCGATGGCCGCATCTTCCGCTTGTTGTGTCAATTCGGTCCGTCGCCGTTCTTCCAATGCTCTCGCTTTTTCACGTTCCTGTTCCAGCGAATTCTGAAGGGCAGCCAACAACCGTGCTTTCTCGGCATTCACCTCTTCCACCATCCGGTTTCGAACCGTTTCCTTTTCGCGGTTCCATTCCACCTGCCGATTCTCATACTGTTCCCGCAGGGCTTGCGCTTCCTTCCGCAGCGTTTCCGCGTTAGAGAGCGTCTTTTGGATCTCGGCCTTGCGCTCGGCAATGACCTTGAGGATAGGTTTATAGAGGAGCCGCTTGAGAATCCACACCAGCACCAGAAAGTTGAGGATTTCCAGCGAAAACGTCGTCCAATCCAATTCCACCTGTCGCCCCTTCCGGTTTATCCCGCGTGCGCGCCGCCTTGCCGTGCCGGACTCTGCACGTCATTTCAGCAGATACTCCAGCAGCGGATTTCTAAAGAGCACGATCAGCACGATCACCAGACAGTAGATGGCGAGCGACTCGATCATGGCCAAACCGATGAAGAGAGTCCGCGTGATCGACTTTTCCGCCTCCGGCTGCCTCGCCAGGGCTTCCAACGCTTGCGTGATCGCCCGTCCCATGGCAATGGCGGGCCCGACGGTGCCGATCGCGATCGCCAGCACGGCGGATACGGTGGACAACGTGGAAAACCAAGTCATGTCTCGCATAAGGTCATCCTTTGTCTGATAGTGAATGGAGCGCTCGTGTCTGAATCGCGCCGGCGAGATAGATCAATGCCAGCATGCCGAAAATATACGCTTGGATCAGCGCCTCGACGATATGGAGCATCAAGAGCGGAATGGGGACCAGGAATCCCGCCACCAGCAACACCAACAATGCCGCCATCTCCAGGCTCATCATGTTTCCGAACAGACGGACGGCGAGGGTCAAGGTCCGTGAAATCTCACTGATGATGTGAAACGGCAACAGCAGGGGCGACGGCGCGAGATAGTGGCGAAGGTAGGGTGTGATCCCTTCGATGGCGATGCCGAACCAGTGGACGGATAAGAACACAAGGACGGCCAGCGCCGCCGTCACCGACAGATCGCCGGTCGGCGCATGGATGCCGGGGATGAGGCCGATGAGATTGGCGAGGAGGATAAAAATCCATAACGTGGCGATGAAGGGGAAGACCCGTTCTGCATGCCCGGGCAACACAGAACGAATGGTGTCATCGATGGCTCCCACAGCGCCTTCCAGCGCGGCTTGGAGAGGACCGGGTTCACGACCGAGGCGGCGAGTGACGGCCCAGGAGAAGAGTGCCAGTGTCAGCATGATTCCCCATGTGGCCACGATCGAGTGCGCGATGTGGATCGACCCTATCTGAAAGACGGTTCCGGCCGCTTCTCCTCCGGCCATGTTCTATTCCTTGATAAAGAGATAGACGTTGATCGCTCCCACTGCGACACCGACGATAATCAGACTGAGGGTCCATCGCATCGAGTAGCCTTCGACAAACCCGTCCAGCCAACGGCCGAGATAAGCCCCTATAATGACCGGTATCACAAGGAGAAGCCCCAGCGTCCCAAGGTAGGCCGTTTGCGCCAGCAGTGTCGGGCGGTCCTTATCGGCCTTCTGCATGCGATCGACCTGCCTCGATATGCGTTGCTTCAACTCGTCGTGGTTATTCATGTGGACGCCTCTCGGCCACGGCCCAATTTCCACAGACGCTTGAACATTTCTTCTTCGAGACGATGCAAGCTCTCCTTAAGCTCCCGCAACGCGGCCTCTTCCCTGCGCAACTGCTGCTCCAGCGCCTGGGTGATCCGGGCGCAATCCCGGTCGCGCAGGTACCGTCTGGTGTTGAGAAACAGCTCGTTGTTCACGAAGTACAGCACCCCTCCCGGCAGGGCGAGGAATTGCCACTCGCTGTCGTCCGTGCAAAACCGCGCCAAGCCGAACTGAAGCGGGGTCATCATGCGGTGATGCCCGGCCATGATTCCGAAGCTGCCCGAGGCATCCTCGCCCACGAACATGGTCACACGCTCAATACGCTCGTACTGTGTCGCGCTTTGCAGATACATGACGAACGGCGTCATTGCAGGGACTCCTGCATCGAGCCGCGCATATAACAGCGGTCTTCCGACACGTCGTCGAGTTTGCCGTGGAGAAAGGCTTCGCAGTCTCGAAGAATAATCTCCAACGGGACCGCGGCGCCTTTGATGCCGGTGAAGGGAGCCGTGACGTGAAACGGCTGCGTGAGATAGCGTTGCAGTTTGCGCGCGCGCATCACGATACGACGGTCCAGTTCGGACAGTTCCTCCAAGCCCAGCATGCTGATGACATCTTCCAATTCACGGTACCGAGCCAGATGCTCACGAACACCCTCGGCCACTGCATAATGCCGATCGCCGAGAAAATGTCGATCCATCAGTTTGCTGCTGGACTGGAGCGGATCCACGGCAGGATAGAACCCTTTACTGGCCTGCGCGCGCGTCAGAATCACGCTCGTATCCAAATGAGTGAGGATGCCGGTGACGGCAGGATCGGTCATGTCGTCCGCAGGCACATAGATCGCTTGCACGGAGGTGATGGCTCCTTTCGTCGTGGAGATGATGCGGTCCTGAAGTTCCGCCACTTCGCTCATTAAGGTCGGCTGATATCCGACGGTGGCCGGCATCCGCCCGAGGAGTCCGGAAATTTCGCTTCCGGCCTGGACGAAACGGAACACGTTGTCGACGAGAAACAGCACCTCTGTGCCCATCGTATCTCTCAAGTATTCAGCATAACTCAACGCCGCAAGGCTGACGCGAAACCGCACGCCGGGCGATTCGTCCATTTGTCCGAATACCATCAGCGTGTGGGACATGACGCCGGCCTGCTGCATCTCATGCCAGAGTTCGTGCCCCTCGCGAATGCGCTCTCCGACGCCCGCGAAGACGGACACGCCCTGATGGAGGGCCACGATCGCGTGCATAAATTCAGTAATCAGGACGGTCTTGCCGATTCCGGCGCCTCCGAACAGGCCGGTCTTTCCTCCTCGGATAAACGGGCACAGCAAATCGATCACCTTAATGCCCGTCTCCAAGATTCCGCTCGCGCTGATCGTCTGGTGGAGCGGCACAGGCCGGCCGAGAATATTGCGAAACTGTTCGGTGCTGAGCGACGGTCCGCCGTCCAGTGGTTCGCCGAAGACATTCAACAAGCGACCGAGACAGTCCGGTGACACAGGCACCTGCAATGGGGCCCCTGTATCAAATACCCGCATCCCCCGCTGCAATCCGCCGGTGCTGTGAAGAGTGATCGCCCGGACGTGACGTTCATCAAGGTGTTGGTAGACCTCAAAGATACAACGTTCGCGGTCGAGCGAGGAAGAGAGCGCTTGGTGAAGCGGCGGTAAGTAGTCGCAGGCGATGTCGACGACCGGTCCGTGCACGGCGGCGACGACTCCGATCGGGTCATGATCATCGTGAGGCGTACCTTGAGGAGTCACTGTTCCCCTTGCAGCAAGAATTCACATGCCAGTCTGTCTCTCTGATGCGGTTCTTATCGGAACTGCCTCCGAAACCGCCACATGCCCCGCCTCCACATAGATCGGCACGCCGGAACTTAGCCCGACTTTGAGGGGAACAGGCCAGAGCGGATTTCGAGAAGTAGGCATCTGATCTCCATTCCTTATTCCGCCTTTCGCAGCAGCACCACAATCGATCGAGCCTTCACCTGGCAGCGAAGGGATTGAAGGACTTGTTCTTGTCCCGGCTCCCGAAAGTCATCCGGGCTCGGCAGGCTCGTGTCGATAACCCGCCACCAGTCATGTGCCGCACCTTCCTGGATGGTGAAAGACAGATCCTCCCAATAGGCGTTGATCATCACATAGAGATCGTCGTCTTGCTGAGACGCACCGGAGAGAAAAAAGGCCAGACTGTGGGAATGGTATGAGAGATCCACCTCCGGCCCGACTCCATACCAATGGACATCCTCGCGCCAAAAGCGGCTGCGGCCGAGCGAGGGATGGGTCTTCCGAAAGGCGATCATGCGTTTGAAAAACCGAAACATATCCCGATTACGTTCCAACAGACTCCAGTCCAGCCAGGTCGTCTCGTTGTCCTGATTGTAGGGATTGTTGTTCCCTCCCTGCGTATTCATGAACTCATCACCCGCGCAGAACATCGGAGTGCCGTTCGAAAGAAAGAGAAGACAGCAGAGATTCTTGATCTGCCGTTTGCGGAGCCCCATCACGGCATCCGGCACTCCCTCGTCGCCTTCCCAGCCGCAATTCCAACTGTAATTGTCGTCGCGACCGTCTTGATTCTGATGGCCATTGGCCCAGTTGCGTTTGTCGTTGTACGCGACAAGATCATAGAGTGAGAAGCCGTCATGGCAGGTGACGAAGTTGACGCTTTGATAGGCATGGTACGCATGGAGGAGCTGGTCAGGAAAGAGGTCGTCACTGCCGTACAGCCTGGTCATGAGTGCCGGCACAGTTCCAAGATCTCCCTTGGCGAACGAGCGGATATCGTCACGAAACTTGCCGTTCCATTGTAGCCAGTTCAACCCGGGGAAACTTCTTCCGAGCTGGTAAGCCGACAGGTCCCAGGCTTCGGCGATCAGGCGTATTCGCTTCAGCTCTGCGAATCCACTGATCTCGGCGATGATCGGGGGATCATCCAGATTGATCGAGCCGTCGTCATTTCGTGTGAACAGCGACGCCAGATCGAACCGAAACCCATCCACATGCATCGCTTCCGTCCAATACAGCAAGCTTTCGACGACCATGCGCCGCACGTGGCGATTGGCCGCGTGAATGACATTTCCGGTTCCCGTGTCGTTGCGGTACCAGCGGCGGTCCTGTTCCAAGAGATAGTACGTCGTATTGTCGATCCCTCGGTACGAATAAGTCGGGCCGTTCTGATTGCCTTCGGTCGTATGGTTATAGACGACGTCAAGCAACACTTCGATGCCGGCCTCATGAAGCGCCTTTACCATGGCACGAAATTCATCCACCTGCTTGCCTACAACCGGATCGCCCGCATATTCATGATGCGGAGTGAAAAAGTTCAGCGGCATGTATCCCCAATAGTCCCCTTCTTGTGGATCGCGCTGGTGGACCGGAAGCAGTTCGACGGCCGTCACGCCAAGCTCAGTGAGATAGGGAATCTTTTCGATCACGCCCGCATAGGTCCCGCGTGCTCCATCAGAAATGCCTGAGTTGGGCCTCATGGTGAATCCTTTCACGTGCATCTCATAGATCACCATGTCGTGTGTGTGGCGTGGGGGCCTCTCTTCTCCCCACTGAAATACCCGCTGTTGGTGTGGGATCAGTCCCAGTGGAGCACGGCCCGCATTGGAGCCCGTTTCCCTCGCAACCTCCCGATCGAATCCGGGAGGGAAATAGATCGCTTTGGCGTAGGGATCGAGCAGAATCTTCTCCGGATCGAAGCGGTGGCCTGCTTCCGGTTCAAATGGACCTTCCACCTGATACGCATAGTAGGTCATGTTGTGGAGCTGTGACGCCGGAATCAGGCAATGCCAGATTCTTCCGGATTTGTTGGTCAGATAGTTGAGACGATGCCGGGTAGCCGGCTTGACTGTCTCATCAGACCGATAGAACAACAAGACGACCCCTGTGGCGTGTTTGGAATAGAGCGCAAAATTGAAGGCTTGCTCTGCTTCCACCCACGTCACCCCCAATGGAGACCGAGTGCCTTCCTGTGCCGCCCACCGATCCATGCATGTCCCTACGATCTGTGCGTCCATGTCTTGAAAGGAGTGAGATTGCTGAACGAGAGCAGCTCGTGGACCTTCTGCTCGCGCCCTTGTGTGGGAACCCCGTAGAGATCCGCGTAGAACCGGATGTTTTCGTCCACCGTCAGATCCGGATAGAGCCCGAACCGCTGGCTCATGTACCCGATGTCGTCTTTCACCGCCTCGGCTTCCCGGACCACGTGCTTGCCCATGACCCAGGCATCGCCGCCCGTCGGCTCCATCACGCCGGTCAAGAGCCGCATCGTGGTGGTCTTGCCGGCACCGTCCGGTCCGACGAGGCCGAAAATTTCTCCGGTTGCCACCGTGAAGTTCAAATCCTCGACTGCGCGAACCACGCCGAACGATCGCGTGAGATGGACGAGCTCAATGGCTTCCACTTGGTGGCTCCGTTCCATTCACGAGAACAATCTTGGCATCGGCCGGCATCCCGGGACACGGTTATCGTCTCTGTGCTCATGCATTCCTCTTTTTCGGAAATCGTCAATGACCGATCACCGGTGACGGTCGACCATTCTTAAAAGAGTTTCTCAATCTCTCCCTTGGCCCGCGCCAGATTGATGCGCGAGGCATTGAACCGGAACAACGCCTCGATCTGGTTGTCACGTGCCCGTGCCACCGATGTCTGGGCATTCGTCACTTCGATATTGGTCGTCAGACCGGCTGCAAACCGATCCTTCGCAAAGGTTAACTCTTTGAGCGCCAATTCCAATCCCTTCCCTGCGACTGCAACCTGTTGCACGGATGACTCCAGTGTCAGCAGAGCGTTCCGGACTTCCAGGGTGACTTGATCCGACACGTCCTTCATACGAATGGACTCCTGCCGGACCTTGCTGCGGGACTCGGAAATGCGGCTTTCCCGCTGGCCTCCATCAAAAATGGGGATCGAAAATGTCAGTCCGATCGAACGCGTGGCCAAGGCTTCGTCCGGCTTTAATCCGATCCAGCCATAATCGCCGTTCAAAGAGAGCGATGGTATCCGTTCGCTGGTGACGGAACTGAGGCTGAGTGCCGCAAGTCGCTGGCGATTCTCTTGAACCCTCAACTCCAACCGTTGCTCGTGCGCGGTCAGGAGGGCTTGCTCGCGAATTTGAGGCTCGACCGGCACGAACTTCAGTTCATCAGTGAGAACCAACCGGACATCGAAGGCGATCCCCAACGAACGGATCAGGTTGAGGCGCGCGCTCTCCTGCTCATTCTGCGAGACCAGCAACCGTTGCTTGTTGTTCTCCAATTCAACTTCCTGACGAGTGACATCCAAACCCGTCGCCACACCCGCTGCCTTGCGATCTCGCGTCAATTTCAGCAGTTGCTGACTGAGTTCGATATCCGCCTGCCGTGCCTTCACGGCTTCGTCGGCCCGTAACGCCTCGATGTACAGCAATCCGGCGGTCGCCATCACGTCTCTCTTCGTCACTTCCGCTTCGAGACCGGCGACATCGACGCCGGATCTCGCCGCACGCCATCGTTGGATCAAACTGAGGCTGAAGATGTTTTGCACGAGAGTCGCGCGTGCGTCGTAGACTTCGAACGGATCCGTCACGCTCCTGGTGAGGCCGAGAGCGGAAAGCCGGTCGGCGGGAAGGCCGAAGGCGGCAAGATTTACCGTTTGGTTTCTGCCATTGAGATATCCTCCGACGTTTGGCAGCAGAGCACCCAGGCTCGTGTTGGCCTGCGCTTGCGCAGACGCAATGCGTTCTTTCAGCAGCCGCACATTGACGTTGTTGTCGACGGCGGCCTGAATGGCCTCGCGCAGACTCAGCTTCAGTTCCGGACTGTTGGTCTCCTGCCCTTCCGCGACATTCTCTGCACCCATCCCGCAGAGAAGCGTGGCGAGCACGAAGCAAGCGAGGAGCTCGACGTGGCGATGCCGTCGTATGGTGTAGGAGACCTCCATGAAAACGAGTTCCAGTTTCCGCGACTCAACAGAGGTGCAAAGAGGGAGCCACTGAAAGGAAAACCCATCATGGTGATTTTCTGAAAAATTGAGGAGTTAAATAACGACACGGAGGAGGAATGCTGCACCATAGGGGAGACTTGCGACAGGGGGAAAGACTCCGCTGTCGCAGAAGGCGACACGTAATTCGGAAGGTCGTTTATTGCGGATAACCGGCTCGCTACTTGAAGCCCTTGTAGGAATCGTCAAAGACGATCCGACATTCAAGGCGGCGAACTGACCGGTTGGTGCTTTCGAACTCTGTAGCGGATGAACCGGACCACTCAATCGCCCTCCAATCATCATAAGGGCGACAGCGTCGGCCAGGAAAGGGGAATCCCTTGGCATGAAAGCACATGCTGGAAATCTTCAAGCGCCCGAGCGTTATTCCGAACCCAACGCGGCACCGTCCGACGCTCGAGGCAAAATGCAGCAAGAAGGCCCGCCGCTTCGCCGACATTCCACTCGACATGATGAACCCGGTAGGCTCCATTGGTGATGTGAGTGACGCCTAAGTTTTTGCCGCCGGGCAGAAGATTTTCAACACGCACCGGAATGAGGGCGCCGAGCGGAATCTGAAACGGCCAGCAGCCCATGTCGAGATATCCTGCGCCGCTGACTCGGGGATGCAGATCAATCCTATAGCAACCGATGCCGACGGTATCCCTGAAAAGCTCCGGGCCATGAGGCCGCAATGGATAGGCGATATGCTGTTCCAGCACGGTGAATTCGGCGACGACGCGGCGCGACTCGCGGATGTAGGGGGCGGGCGCAAGACCATCTGGAGTGCCGCCGACGACATCGCCGCGCAAACGCAACCCGGGATAGCCGAGCCCACCGTCCGGACGCGGCGCTTCGGTTTGAAGCCAGTACAAGAGACTCAGGCTGAGCTGGCGCGCCGCCTCCATGTTCCGTGCCGCTTCCGCCTGATCCACCCCGCACACAGGGCCGAACCAATAGTCGTTTTGCGGCCAGTTGACCACCGTGATGTCGCTTGGGGTAAATCCTTCGACAAAGTTGGAGCGATCGAGAATTCGTCGAAAGCGCCACCATGGACGGTCGTCCGCCGACTCGAACAAGCCCCGTGAGATGACTTCATGGGTCTCCGGACGTACCGTGTCCCAGCCAAGAAGGCGGCCCGGCCATCCCGGCGGGACCAAATCCCGCCAGAGTTCATATTGTCTCGGCTTGTCAACGGTATGATCTTCAGTCGGGAGATATTCCATCGCGAAACACACGGTAATCGCCTGTTGATCTCGTCGATCGGCTTTTTCTGCGGCGTGAGGCTCTTGAGTGATGTCCCGCGACTCCGCTCCTATGACGTGCTCCACATCGCCCAAGGCAAGAACGTCGCCTGCAGGGGTTGCATCAAGGAAGAAGGGCGCCTCTATCAATGTGTCTCGACCCGACTCCAAGCCCCGCACAACTACACCCGTAATGCGGTCTCCATGCGTCCAGGCTGCAATAGGACGTTGAGGATGCATGACAAACAGTTTCCCGCTCAATTGATGAGGAGCGAACATCTGATGAAGGACCGCCACGGCGACTCGTGGGTCATGGCACAGGCGGCTGACCCAACCGTTTCCCGGATTGAACGCTTTGTTTGCTCGCGCCGCCTCGGTCAAAGGAAGATGGATCCGATAATAGTCGCGAATTCCTTCTCTCAACGCTCGGTAGCGGGCGGTGGCTCCGAATTCTTCGATCCATGGATGTTCATCCGGAGGGACGGCTTGGTTCGTGAGCTGCCCGCCGATCCAATGGGTCTCCTCCGTCAGGATGACCCGGCAACCCATGCTTGCCGCCGCCAAGGCGGCCGCGCAGGCGCCGAGGCCTCCGCCGATAATGGCGATATCAGTGCGCAGGACTTCCATTACGCTGCCGTCGCTCCTTCCCGACACCGTTTTGTGTTTCCTCGTGGAGCATTTTCAGAAGAAGGCCATTCGTCTCTCTTGCCCGTTCTTTCAAGCCCGGCAACAATCGCTGGATCTTGGTCTTGATCTCATGCCTGGTATCCCAGGCGCGGTCGATGCTTGCTATCAATCGTCCCGAGCGGACGTCGTGCATGGGCGGCATGGCCATCTCCAGGTCTTGAATGAATCCGGTGACCTTTGATGCATAGGGAAGGGCGACAAACGGCACGCTTTGGAGCGCAGAAAAAATCAGAAAATGGAGTCGCATTCCGACGCAGAAGTCAAACCGGCCGATGAGGCTCAGAATCTGCTGCGACGTATAATTCCTCCGGAGGATCTCTGCTCTTTGGGAGTATTCCATGTTCGCGACAACGCCATGGCTGTGCCGGATGTCGCCTTTCTCCATTGGAACAAACACCACATCGGCGTTCAGGCGGTCGATCATGAAGTCGGCGGCGTTGGCCAGCAGCTCATAGTAATGGGTCGGGCTGATGTGGGGCGCAGCCGGCCCCGGCTCACGCACAGAAAACCCCACGAGATGTCGGTCGAAATCAACCCCCTCGGTCATTAACGCTTCGGCGGGCAATGCAGTGGCCTCGATCAACAGCGCGGGATCTGCGGTCAGATGAATGTCGTTCTCAACCCCCACATCTTCCAGTAATCGGTATCCCTGCTTGTCGCGGACGGTAATAAGCGGGATCTTGTTGAGCACATTCGCGATTGTCGTGCGGACTTTTGGGTCCTGAAGGGGACCGGCGCTGATGGCGTACACCGCAACGAGGACACCAAGTTCTTGAGCCAGCATGACCTCTCGGAGGTATGTTTCGGCATCGGCATCATAGAGAATCCCTCCGCCCCCGAGAATCAAGACGTCCAACCGTTTGACCTCTTCCCGTGCCTCTTGTCTTGTCAATTGCCTGATCGCCACCGACCGCTCCACGCGATGGCGCTTTAACGTATCTTCCGGATCGCGGGAAAAGACCGTAAGCTCGGCCGAGAGAGAGCTGCGTAGCTCGCCGATCATACCGGTCAGGATGGCCTCGTCCCCGAGATTGACGCCCCCGTATGAGCCGGAAATGCCGACTCGGAGACGCGCATGTTTCCTCTCCTGATCGTCGGATCTTGTTGCAGATGTCATCGGAACCTCCGACTGGTCGACGATGTGGAACTCGTGCTGTCAGCTCTCCAAGTACTCGTGCTCTCCCTTCCTCTCTTTGAGCATGATGCCGGATTGACCAACTTCTCTACATCCTCCAAACGATCGAGATTGGATGTGGTTAGATAAATGTCGCGAGGCTCCATACGACCCTTCTGTGGTCAGACGTCCGGGAAAATGCCGCGCAGGTCGCGGGGTAGCTGGTGCCGAACTTCCTCGATGTGACCTGTGGCGATGGCTGGATCACCCATTCGTCGGCATCAACGACCGTATAGGCAATGATCGTGTCCGCATCAATGCAGGACAGCAGGGCATCCGCTCCGTCAGATCATGAGATCATGCGTTTGTCCTGGGGCGAGGAAAATCACGACAGCGGGACGCTCACTTGTCGCAGAGTGACAAGTGAATTCTGAAATCGTTTTGTTATGAATAACCGGCTCGCTACTTGAAGCCCTTGTAGGGATCGTCAAAGATGGTCCGACATTCAAGGCAGCGAACCTTACCGGTTGGTTTCCCGCTCTTGGTCAAAATATCATCAATGAGGCGCCGATGAACGCACGTTGCTTCTTCGAGACCGATGCGGGCTTCCGCTTCTATGTTCTGGACGGCCCGAGTTTTCATGGGCATTTCACCTGCCTGGATGAATGGTGACGTTCCGGCCCTCTGTCGAGATCTCCGGCCGGTTATCCGTTTGTCCGCATCGGACGGACTCAGCCGACTCCGTCTTATGCGGCAGCCGTGGCGACTGCCGCAACGGGACGATAGGCCTGTACCGTATAGGTCCTGCCCACATCCATCATGACCCGGACTTCCCCCGTTCTGCTCAAATAATCGATGGCGAGAAAGACCTGATTCCAGGTCAATTCCGGACAAAGTTCCATGACCTCTTCCAACGGACAAGCCGTACCACGTTGCTCCAGCCGCTCTCTGACTTGATCAATGTGGGTCGCCATCATAGCTCTTCCTCCATAGCTCTTCCTCCATAGCTCTTCCTCCTCTTCTCGTTGACTCCGAGGTTGCACTCTATACAGATAGGATTCCGCAGGAACCTCGGGTCACCCCTAGTTCACGTAAAATTTCCCGGTATCGGTTCGGAAACGCCGAGGCGGGAGGGTCACGCCGACCGGAGGCGCATCATCATGGTTGAGATGGAGGCAGCGTGGATGGGAACGAACCGACGAATGACGGGGTCATGCGACAGGACAGAAGTCCTTTAGTATCGCGAGCATAGTCTCGTAGATCTGCTCGACGGCCGCTTCCTTCGTCAGCAACGTGGCTGCGCCGGCCCTCGTCATCGCGCGGTAATTGTCGTCGTCGGCGTTCACCGACAACCCGATCACGATGATGTTGGGATAGCGGGCGGTAATTTCCTGCGTGGCCTCAATGCCGTTCATCTTCGGCATGTTGATGTCCATCACCACGATGCCGGGCCGCAGCTGCTCGGCCAACCGCACGGCGTCCTGGCCGTCCACCGCTTCCCCGACGATTTGCACATCCTCATAGCCCTCCAACACCGCACGAATTCCCTGTCGCACCATGGCATGGTCGTCGACCAGCAGAACGCGAATCTTCGCGTTCTGCTGGGGTCCCGAGTGCTGAGTCCTGAGTGCGGAGTGTTCAGCCCGAACATGTGCCGCTGTTCCGGACGACTCGGCACCGCTCCGTAGCGGCAGCGTGATCGTGGCGATCGTTCCCTTGCCCGGCGCAGATTCCAACTCCAACGACCCGCCGAGCGAGCGCATGCGTTCCTTGATACTGAAGAGGCCGAATTTGGACGACAGTCCACCGGCCGGTTCAGCAACGGCGACAGCGGCACAATCGAAACCTGCTCCCTGATCGCTCACGGTGATCCGTAATCGGTCGCCCGTTTGTTCCAAGACGACGGCGGCCTCGGTGGTTCCGGCATGTTTCCAAGCATTCATCAATAATTCGCGCACCGATTGAAACAGCAGCACCGACTGATCCTCCGACAGCAGTGTCGGTTCCACCGCCTTCGGCATGGTCACCGTCACGGTCATCCCGTACTTCTCCGTATAATAGCCGCTGAGCCATCGCAATCCGGCGCCGAGCCCATGGTCCCGCAGCACCGGCGGACTCAACTCCGCCACGAGCGAACGCGTGTATTGCAACGCCTCGGCGAAGATCTCGTCCGTTTCATGGATCATCTTTTCCACGGCGGGCAAGCCCACGGAGGCCCGCTTGCCGCCGGCGAGTTTCAGCTTCCCCAGCACCAGGAGCTGCTGCAAATGATCGTGCATGTCTGTGGCCAATCGCGCTCGCTCGCGTTGCTCCGCCAGATTCAACTCAACCGCCAAGGCCCGCAGCCGCTCCTGAGACTCCACCAGTGCTTCCGTCCGCTCTTCCACGGTTCGTTCCAGGCGGCTTGCCAACGATTGCAGCTTGGCTTCGCTCTCCCGGGCCTGACGCTCGGCCTCCGTGCGTTCCGCCAGCAACCGGGTGAGTTCGCGACGCTGCCGATCGATCGCGAGGAACACATTGACCTTGCTCTTGAGGATATCCGTCTCTATGGGCTTGTAAAGCAAATCCACCGCTCCCGCCTCGTATCCGCGGAACCGGCGCTCGGCATCCCGCATGCCCGCGGTGACGAAAATGATCGGGACGTATTTGGCCCGTTCCACGCCGCGCATCAATTCGGCGAGTTCGAAGCCGTCCATCTCCGGCATCTGCACGTCGATGAGCGCCAGCGCCACGTCGTGTACCAATAACAGTTCCAGGGCCTCGGCTCCGGATTCGGCGTGCAGCAGTTCCACGTCGTCGCGGCGCAGCAATTCGGCGAGAGCCATCAGGTTGACCGGATGGTCGTCCACGAGCAGCACCTTGGCACGGCTCGGCGGCGCATCCGGCCGACTCTCGATCATATCCGGTCTGTTCATAGCTTCCCTCGCTTGCGATAGATACGTTCTTTCGAGACGAACGATTCAAAGGTCTCGTCATACCCGGTGAAGCGCACAGTCTCTTTGTCTCCCAAGCCTAAAAATCCTTTCCGCACAAGCGCCTCCGTGAACAACCCGATGGCCCGGTTCTGAAGCGGCCGGTCGAAATAGATCAGCACATTGCGGCAGGAAATCAAATGCGCCTCGGCGAACACGGCGTCGGAAGCCAGATTGTGCTCGGCGAACACCGTCCGTTTGCGCAGTGTCCTGTCGAACACCACAGCCCGCGACCCGGCATGGTAGTACTCGGAGAGCGATCCCTTCGCCCCCGACCGCCGATGATTCATCGTGAACAATGCCAGACGGTCCGAGCCATAAATGCCGGCTTCCGCTTGTTTGAGCGCGTCGCGATCGATGTCCGTCGCATAGAATACCGTGCGGTCCTCCAATCCTTCCTCGCGGAACAGAATGGCGAGTGAATACAGCTCTTCGCCCGCGCCGCAACCGGCCACCCACACTTTGAGCGACGGATACGTCTTCAAATGCGGCACCACCTCCTGGCGCAGCGCGCGAAAATATCCCGGATCACGGAACATTTCGCTCACTTGCACGGTCAGATAGCCGAGCAGCGTCGGCAGCGCCGTCGGCTCGTGCAACAGCAGATCTTGGAGTTGCGAATAGCTCCGGCAGCCGAAATGCTCGCGCGCCCGCGCCAAACGGCGCGTGAGCGACGGTCGGGCATAGCCGCGAAAGTCGTACTCATGGGCACGGTAGAGCGCATCGAGCAGCAATTCGATTTCGAGCGCCTCGGTGTTTTGAGGACAGGTTGAGGCTAAGGCTGAGGTCGAGGGTGAGAATGAAGGTGCGGCAGCTTTAATCGGACAGGTTGAGGTTGAGGCTGAGATTGAAGGGGGAGCAGGCTTAACTTGTTTCATGACTTCTCTTAACCTAAACCTCAGCCTAAGCCTGCCTCCTCTTCACGTCAGCCTCTCCTGACTACTTCGGCATCCAAATGCGCACGAGCGACAACAGTCTATCCACATCCAACGGCTTGGCCATGTAGTCGTTGGCACCGGCGGTCAACGCCTGCAGATGATCGGCCTTCATCGCCTTGGCGGTCAGCGCGATGATGGGCAAGTTCCGCCATTCGGGGCGCTTGCGGATTTCGCGCATGGCGGTCAAGCCGTCCATTTCCGGCATCATGATATCCATCAGCACAAGGTCGATCGGGGCGCCGTCCGGCTGAAGAGACCCTTCCAGCGCCGCCAGGGCCTCGAGGCCGTTCCGTGCCACCTGCACTTTGGCACCGCGCGGCTCCAGCAGACTCATGAGCGCGAACACGTTGCGCACGTCGTCTTCCACCACCAACAGCCTGGAACCGTCCAGGGCCGCATCTCCGCGGCGCGAGCGATTGAGCATGGCCTGCTGCGCGGGCGGCAGATCGGCGACCACTTGATGCAGAAAGAGCGTCACCTCGTCCAATAGCCGTTCCGGTGATTTGGCGCCCTTGATGATGATGGACTTGGCATAGCGCCTGAGACGTTGTTCTTCGTCGGCCGAAAGATCGCGCCCCGTATAGACGATGACCGGCGGAAAGGAATACCGATCTTCCCGGCTCAGCGTTTCCAACAGGGCGTAGCCGTTCTCATCCGGCAGGCTCAAGTCCAGCACCATGCAGTCGAAGGTCGTGGCACGGAGTCGGTCGAGACAGTCCGCCGCGGTGCCGACGGCGATCGTTTCCACGTCGCGCGAGGCCAACAACGCCGCGACGGCTTCCCGCTGAGCCGGATCGTCCTCCACGATCAGCACGCGCCGCAACCGTTGCGTGAGGCGCTGCTCCAACCGCTGAAAGGCATCGATCAGTTGTTCGCGTTTCACCGGCTTGAGGATGTACCCGACGGCGCCGAGCGAGAGGGCCGTCTGCGTGTAATCGTGGACCGACATGATGTGGACCGGGATATGTCTGGTGCGCGAATCGATCTTCAATCGGTCGAGTACGGACAGCCCCGAGGTGTCGGGCAGACCGATATCGAGCAGGATCGCATTCGGCACAAACTGCGGCGCCAAGACCAACGCCTCGCCGGCCGTGGTCGCGATCAGCGCTTGAAAGCCTTGCTCGTGCGCGAGATCCGAGAGGATCCGGGCAAAGGGCTCGTCGTCTTCGATGATCAAGACGACGCGTCGGTCGCCCGACAGCCGTTCGCGGTCGTCGGGAACCCGATCCGGGAGAGGGTCAGGCGTCTTGATCTCGTCCGTCGGACGCGGTGCGTGATCCGGTCGCATGCGGATGAACGGGGAATCGGGAACCATTCGCGCGTGAAGGTCGGAAATCTTTCTGACCTCCGATAAGGAAGGCCCCTTGTCCGTTACCGCGGCCGCATCATACCGTTCCGGCAAGAGAACGGTGAACGTGCTGCCCCGCCCCGGCGCACTGGTCAATCGGATATCGCCCCCCAGTAGACGCGTGAATTCACGGACGATGGACAGCCCAAGGCCGGTGCCGCCGTACTTCCGGTTCGTCGTCCCATCGGCCTGGCGGAACGGCTCGAAAATGACCTGCTGTTGGTCTTCCGCAATGCCGATCCCTGTGTCGCGGACGGCGAAGAAAACCAGACCATCGGAGGCGCGACCGATTTCCGCCCGGACTTCGCCTTGTTCCGTGAACTTGATTGCGTTCGAGAGCAAATTATTGAGCACCTGCTCCAGTCGCTGCTGATCGGTTTCGATCGTCTCCGGCGTGTCCTCCGCGAGGCGGACGCACAAGCTCAAACCCTTCTCGTCGGCCAGCGCTTGGAACATGGTTTCCACATGCAGGGCCAAGGCGGCCAGGCGCACCGGCTGCAGCTGCACCTCCATGCGACCGGCCTCGACTTTCGCCAGATCCAGCACTTCGTTGATCAGCGCCAACAGATCCCGCCCGGCGGATTCGATACTTTTGGCATATTTCACCTGTTCCGAGGTCAGATTGCCGTCCACATTGTCGCCGAGCTGTCGAGCCAGAATCATCGACGCGTTCAGCGGCGTGCGCAGCTCGTGAGACATGTTGGCCAGGAATTCGGATTTGTACCGGCCGACCTCTTCCAACTCGCGGGCATGAGTCTCCAAACTGTTCTTGGTGCAGGTCAACTCGTCCTTCTGCGTCTCCAGCATTTGCGTCTGCTCTTCCAACTGCGCATTGCTTTGTTCCAGTTCGACCTGTTGTTCTTCCAACCTCGTTTGGGAATCCTGGAGCCTGGCGCTTTGCTCCGTCAGCTCCTCGTTCGCCGCGCGCAGTTCTTCGCTCTGCGCCTGAAGTTCTTCCGCCTGGCGCCGGGTTTCTTCCAACAATTCTTGGATGTGTGCGCGGGCTTGGGCGGAGCGAATCGCGACCGCGATCGACTCGGACACCCGGGTCACGAATTCCTTGTCCGCCTCGCCCACCGGATGAAAAAATCCCACTTCCAGTACCCCTTTAATGGAGCGCTCGACGGCCAGCGGGGCGATGAGCAGATGGCGCGGGGCGCTACGGCCCAGCGAACTCCCGACGGTCACATACCCTTCCGGCACATCGGATACGATGAACATTTTTTGCTCGACGAGCGCCCGTCCGAGCAAGCCGTCGCCGGCTTGGACTTCCATCGAGATGGGGGCATCGGCCGGGACACCGTGCGTCGCCGTCCGCCGAAACGACGGGCCGGCCTCCACGAATAAGGCGCCGGCCGGGACGTCGAGATAGTCGACGATCGTGCCGAGCACCCGCATCCCGAGCTGGTCAGTGGATGGGTCTCCGGCCATCCGCTCGCTCAGGAGGGTCTGGCCTGATTGCAGCCATTCTTGTTTTCGGACAGCGAGCTTGTTCCGGATGAACTGGTAGCCCAGCGCCGCCAAGGCCCAACTGGTCGCTATCTCGAACGCGCGGTTCTGCACCGCAATGAAGGGATCGATACCGGGAGAAGTCAGGAAAAAACCGATGAGGATCAGCAGCGTGGTCGCCGTGGCTGTGTAGGCCGGGACCAGAGGCCGCCACGCCAAGTAGGAGAAGACCAGCGGGAGGAGGTAAAAGACCCAGACGGTAATGCCGAGCTTGCTCAAGAGATCGCTGATGAATATGACGCCGATCGACAATACGATCGCGCCATAGACCAACGGCGTCGGGGTACGTTCAAAACGACTCATGTCGGCTTTCGCATGATCGAAGTGGAAAAGACCGGCCTCTCGTTCTCTTTGCCGGACGACGACGCGGGGCGGGAGAATACTACGCATCGACGTCTTCGGGCCCCTAGGGAAAGCCCGAGTCCAACGCTGATTGATATCCCGACCCTCACACCAGCTTACCGATGCCGGCATATCGGCTCAGCAAATGCGCTCGTTCACGTGAGCTTTTCTACTACACCATTTACGCCCACGCCTCGGCGCACGAGCACCAGTCGGCATTTGCTGACTAATCAAGCAGCCTCGCCTGATTCTCTCTTCTACGGGAGGCAATAAGTCAGAGGAATAGGTTTGTGTGGTTGAGAGGGCGAGGAGAAGTTTGTTCGCGCGCCGGCCTCCTTCCGCTATGCGACGAGAGAGTCAACGGACGATGGGGCCTCAAGGCTTTTGCCGACGGCCTGATAAATCGCATACGGCAGGTCTTGGTATGCCGTCCCCTTTTCGAGCAAGAGACAGGCACCGGCATCCAATAACGCTTTCCTATTCCCATTGCCGACGTAAAACGAGAGGCCGATGACCGGCAGGCGCGGATGCTTTCGTATGATGGAGCCTGTCGCTTCGATCCCGTTCATTCTCGGCATATTGATGTCCATCACGACGACATCGGGCTTCAGACTGTCCGTCAGCTTCACCGCCTCTTCCCCATCAGCCGCCTCACCGACCAGTTCTATGTCGAGATGATGGCTCAGATATTTACGTAACCCTTGCCTGACGAGGAAGTGATCATCCGCCAGTAACACGCGAATAGATTTCATCTTCGGCCGGTCGGCTGGAGAACTCTTGGATTGGAGGACAGTACATGTCGACATACGATTCTCCTGTTCAGTCATCAGCTCGTGTGCCGATTAAAGACGATACATCGCGCCACTATAGCATGGCGTCTTTTTGCGAATGACTAGGAAGTCCCCTAATCCAGAATCGATACAGCTGCCGCAAGAAGAAATCCACTGCGGAATTTTTGATCCCCGGTATCCGGCTCGGTAGCTGCGCGCGTATCAACTTGGCGACACACGCCGTTGCACGCCTAGGTATCCGGCTAGTAGAACTGGCGGACGTCTAAAACTACAGATAGACGAACAATGATGATGCGAGAGGAGCGCGGTCCGCAGCAGCGAGCGCCGTGTCTCTGTCGCGATAGGCACGTCGGCAAATCTGAGGAATGATTCTCCTCAACTATGTTGCAATTGGAGGCAGGTATGCGGAACAGAATGGCGGTCGTCGTCACAATGGTGCTCAGTCTTTTGTTTAGCGCCCCCTTGCATGCCGGGGATCGACCGGATCAGGCCCCTGCAGGCGCAGATGCAGCGAAGGGTCCGGATGGAGTGATCGGAATTTCGATTCATATCGGAGCAGAGCGTGTGGGAGATCCGGCATCGCTGTACATCGGAAGAGTCCATCGTGAAGGGCCGGCTCATAAGGCCGGGCTTCGGCACGGAGATGAGTTGATCACCATCGATGGCACGGCGGTCTCGGGAAAGAGCTATGAGCAAGTAGTGAAGATGATTCGCGGTGAATCCGGAAGCACGGTGAAGTTGCAGATCAAGCGCGAGGGTGAAGAAAGTCCTCGGGAGATTTCCGTCACACGAGTCTCCGGTAACGACTTGGCAAGGAAGCCGATGGAGCACGGCCTCTACAAGGAGAAGCCGAAGCCTTAGCGAGATTGAAAAAGTCGGCCGGCTTCGTTTCTCACGTCGCCCGAAGACACTGGGCGCTCACGGGACACGGCCCGCTCACAAAGACACCGCCGCCTCACCGACTCGCCGGCGCGCACAGACCGCGGCGCTCTTTCTTCATCGCGCCGTGCGCCTCATTATTCTTGGCGTCGTGGACCTCGCGGTCTCCACAAACCTGTCGCGCCTCAATCGCGCAGCGTGAACTCGGCCCGCCACAAACCGGAAAAGCTTCGTCGCTGCTGAGGCCTTCTTTATGCTGAAGCGGCGTTATGCTATGTTCTCCGCCATGAAGGCTGCGCGTTCGACGATGGCCGATGCTTTCTGCGCAGGGACCGCCGAAAGCAGTCACAATTGGGAGGAGCGTGTTTATGAGGCAATCCTTTGGGATGCTGGGTTTTGTCATCTGTTTGAAGCTGACCGCGGTTTCCATGGCGGCGTCGGCGGCCGAGACCGGCGAGCAAGACTTTGCCAAAGGGGAGGCTTTACTGAAGAAAAAACAGTATGCGGAAGCGCGCGCAACGCTGGAAGCGGGCATCATGAAGAATTCTTCGAATGTGCAGGCTCATTTCAACCTGGCTGAGGCCTGTCGAGGTCTGGCAGCCTGGGCCTGTGCGGAAGAACATTACGAGACCGCGTTGCATCTGGATGCGAAATCCAGGACCACCGGGATGAGAGATCTACGGTTACGCAGGTTGGAGGTGTGGCGATCGCTGGAGGAAGTGACGGCGTGGCGGTTGCTGGAGGAAGCGAAGGGTCTGATGGCAGCCGGGCAGACTGACCCCGACCGAATAAAGAAGGCGGAGGAGGCCCTGGACGGCGCCAATGAGCTAGGGCTCAACAATGAGCAGCAAATCGTCTATCAACAACTGGAAGCGCAACTCCCGGGTCGGCGTTCGACCACCGTGCTGGATAGTCTGAAACCAGTCGACCAACCGATGGCCCTGGTGCCGGCGGGGGAATTCACCATGGGGAGCACCATGGCAGACGACGAAAAGCCGGTGCATCGCGTCGACCTCGACGCCTTCTACATGGATAAGTACCACGTGACGGTGGGGCAGTATGCCAAGTATCTGGAGGCGACGGACAAGGAAGCGCCGCCGGAGTGGGCTATCATGAACCAACCCCGCCATCAGAAACGCCCCGTCGTCAATGTCAGTTGGTTTGATGCCGCCACGTACTGCAAATGGGCCGGCAAGCGCCTGCCGACCGAGGCGGAGTGGGAAAAGGCGGCGCGAGGGACGGATGGCCGCCTCTACCCCTGGGGCAACGAGAGACCCACCAGGCTCCATGCGAATTTCGGCAAAAAGGAATGGGCGAATCATATGGCGTTGGTTCCGGTGGGAATGTTCGAAATGGGCAAGAGTCCCTACGGCATCTACGACATGGCCGGCAATGCATGGGAATGGGTCAATGACTGGTATGACCATGACTATTACAAGAAGAGCCCGACCAAGAATCCACAAGGACCGAAGTCAGGGAAGTCTAAAGTCGTGCGAGGCGGGAATTGGCTTTATCTTCAGGATTTTCTGCGTTCGTCCTTCCGGTTCAATGCTGAACCATCGAGCCGGCAGTTCGGCTATGGGTTCCGTTGCGCGAAGACCCCATAGTTGTTGATCGGCCGACCGCCGAAGGATCCTGCACCGTTCTTACAGCTTCGGATCGCTTGCGCCAATGGCCGCTAACACTTCCCCGCCTGAATGTTCACGGTGAGGAATGTCATCTCGGTTTGATATTGTTTCAGCCTCTTTCGGCTCTAAAGGGTTTCCAATCACATGGTAGTACAACACCGGAATCACGACGAGGGTCAGGAGCGTCGAAGCTCCGACGCCGAAGAGCAACGACACGGCCAACCCTTGGAAGATCGGATCGAGAATGATGACGAAGGCCCCCACCATCAGTGCCGCGGCCGTCAGGAGGATGGGGCGTGTCCGAATCGCACCGGCCTTGATCACGGCTTCCGACAAGGAAACACCCGCTCGTTCTTGTAGCTGAATGAAATCGACCAGAAGGATAGAGTTTCTCACGATGATGCCGGCGAGCGCAATGAAGCCGATCATCGATGTGGCGGTGAAGTACGATCCGGTCAGCCAATGTCCGGGCAAAATACCGATGAGCGTGAGCGGAATGGGAGCCATGATGATCAACGGCGTGATGAACGATTGAAATTGCCCGACGATCAACAGATAGATCAGCAACATGGCTACGCCAAACGCAATTCCCATGTCGCGGAATGTTTCATAGGTGATGTGCCATTCCCCGTCCCATTTCATGGCGATCTTCTCTTCGGACCAAGGTTGCGACGCGTAGTATTGCTCGATTCGGTATCCCTCAGCCGGGCGAAAGTCCTCCAACTTTTTCCCGACCCCTAACACGCCATAGACCGGACTTTCGGCTTTCTCGGCTCCGGGGCCGCCGACATCGGCGACCACATAGACCACCGGCTTTTGATTCTTGTGATAGATCGCCTTGTCTTGGACTGTTTGTTCTATTTTGAGCAGTTCGGACAATTGCACGATGCCGCCGGTACTCGTGCGCAACCCGATCTCGCCGAGATGTTCCAGGCCGGTCCGTTCGGCAAGCGGCAGGCGGAGCACGATCTGAACCGGACTCTTCTCTTGCGGAATATGGACCAGCCCGACTTTCGCCCCATGAAGCGCCATGCGCAGCGTGTTGACAATTTCTTCTGAAGGGATGCCGGCGAGGGCGGCTTTTGCGCGATCGACCGTGAAGACATATTTCACATGGTCGGCCTCAATATAATCATCGACATCGACGACTCCGGATGTGGATTCGAACAGTTTCCGAATCTGGCGAGCCATGGCGAGTTGCCTGCCGTAATCAGGACCATAGACCTCCGCCACCAGGACCGATTGCACGGGCGGGCCGGGCGGCACTTCGACGATCTTTACATTGGCTCCATATTCACGAGCGATCTCTTGGACCGGGGGGCGAATCCGCTGGGCGATTTCATGACTCTGGGCGGTTCGCTCGTGCTTCGCGACAAGATTGATCTGGATATCGGCCTCGTGCGGATATTCCCGCAGATAGTAGTGGCGGACCAGTCCGCTGAAATTAAAGGGCGAGGCGGTGCCGACGTAAGCCTGATAATCCCGTACCTCCGGCACAGTCTTCACGTACCGCCCCAACGCCTGCGCAACCCGCGCCGTCTCTTCGAGAGTCGTGCCTTCAGGCATATCGATGACCAGCTGAATTTCACTCTTGTTGTCGAACGGCAGCATTTTCACCACGACATGACGGGTGTAGAACAACAAGGTGGATCCCACCAGCAACAGGCCGACCACACCTAAGAAGGCATAGGCCAGCAGCGGATGGGTCAACAGCGGGGAGAGGACCCTTCGATAGAGGCGCGCTGTGAGCCCTCGTTCGTCGCCTTCATGATCGACACCCGCGACGGCAACTCCCGGCCGATAACAGGTTCGGCAAAACCAAGGGATGACGACGAAGGCGACGAGCAACGAAAAAAACATCGCGATCGAGGCGTTGACGGGAATCGGTCTCATATAGGGGCCCATCAACCCGGAAACGAAGGCCATCGGGAGGAGAGCGGCGATCACGGTGAACGTCGCCAAGATCGTCGGATTCCCGACTTCATCGACGGCTTGGATGGAGGCTTCATGATGAGGCCTGAGTCGCAGCTTCAGATGCCTGTAGGTATTCTCGACGACCACGATCGCATCATCCACGAGAATGCCGATCGAGAAGATGAGGGCAAACAGCGTGACGCGATTGATCGTATAGCCGATCATCATCGAAGTGAACAGCGTCAACGCAAGAGTCAGAGGGATCGCGATGGATACGACGAGAGCCGGCCTCGGCCCCAACGCCACGCCGAGAAAGACCACCACAGCCACAACAGCGATCAACAGATGCCACAACAGCTCGTTGGCCTTCTCTTGGGCCGTCTCCCCGTAGTCCCGGGTGATCGTCACGCGCACGTCCGATGGAATGGTCACGCCCTTCATTTCTTCGACTTTGCGGATCACGTCGGCAGCGATGGTCACGGCGTTCGTGCCGACCTGCTTGGCGACGGCGACGGTGACGGCTGGTGATTCGTACGGGGTAAAGGGTGAGGCAGTTCCGAACCAGACATAGCTCGTCGCCTCCGCCGGCCCATCCGTCACTTCCGCGACTTGACGCAAGTACACGGGCCGTTGCTCACTGACACCGATCACCAAGGTTTCGAGATCTTCTCTTGACCGTATGAACCGGCCGGTCTCCACCAGAAAACTTTGATTACGGCTGTCGAAGCGGCCGGTCGACGAGGCTCGATTCTCGCCACGTACCACGTTCGCGACCTGCAGCGGTGTGAATCCATAGGCCTTCAACCTCGTCGGGTCGATCTGGATGCGCAGCTCCCGCGGCCGTCCGCCGACGATGAAACCAGCCGACGTGCCTGACACCTTCTTGACATCCTCCAGTACCTGTTCAGCGAGACGATGGAGCTCGAATTCCCCATAGCGCTCGCTGGAGAGCGTCATCGTGACGATCGGGACGTCATTGACGTCCTTCGGTTTGACAAGAAAAGGCTCGGCGCCGGGCGGCAACATGTCTTGGTTCGACATCAACTTATCGTAAAGATCGACCAGACTCTGTTCCATCGGCTGGCCGACGTAGAACCGCACGATGATCAGCGCACCGCCGGGACGCGAGATAGAGTAGACATACTCGACACCTTTGATCTCGGAGAGCTTGCGCTCGAACGGCTTGGTGAGTTGTTCTTCGACGATCTTGGCGGACGCGCCGGGAAAAGGCAGCCAGACGTCGGCCATCGGCACGACGATCTGCGGCTCTTCCTCGCGAGGTGTGACGACCACCGCAAACAGCCCCAGCAGCAGCACACCCAGCATGATGAGCGGCGTGAGCTTGCTGTCGATGAAGAGGGCCGCGATGCGGCCGGAAAGGCCGGGACGGTATGGAGTGGAAGAGTAAGTCATTGGTCATGAGTCATTCGCATCTTGCGATAACGGCTGGAGGCCCGAGGTTGGAAGTGGGAGGTTCGACTCAGGAGCGTCCAGCCTCTAACCTCGATCTCCCTTTCTTAGACGAGGTCCGCTTCACGGCGACGCCACTGTCTCGACGACCTGAACTGCGGCTCCATCAACTCCCCGGCTGCCGTCCATCACGACTCGCTCGCCTTCATTGATCCCTGAAAGAATCTCAACCTGCTTCTCGTAGCGCCGCCCGAGTTTGACCCACCGGAGCCGCGCGATCCGATCTTCTCCGACCACGAAGACACTGTTGAGCTCACCGCGTTCCACGACGGCTGTCGAGGGGACGAGAATGGAGTGCGCGGTACCTTTCTCAAGCGGAAAGCGACCGAACATGCCGGTCTTCAGCCCGGCTGTCTTCGGCAAGTCCACCTTGACCATGAACGTGTGAGTTTGCGGGTCACCGGCAGGAAGAATCTGGCTGACCGTGCCGATTAATGCCGGCTCTCCTAAGGCATCGATGGTTACCGGGATCTTGTCGCCGCGGGACAGGGATTTGAGATCTCCCTCAGCCACCGTGGCTTCCAGCCGAAGACGCTGAGGGTCTTCCATTTTGAGCAGTGGCTGGCCGGGCGAGGCTAATTCCCCTGCTTCCGCTTTTTTCTCGGTGATGATGCCGTCAAAGGGTGCTCTCACCGCCGTGTAGCTGAGCTGAGCCTCCACCGCCTTACGATTCGCTTCAGCGACTTTGTACCCCCTGATCGCGTTCTCCATCTCCTGTTTCGACACCGCATCATGAGCGTATAGCTGGTTCATACGGTCGAGTTGCACTTTCGTATTCTCGACCTCGGCGTCCGCGCGCGCCAAATCCGCCTCAAGATCGCGACTGTCCAACCGGATGAGAAGCTGCCCCTTGGAAACTCTCACGCCTTCTCGAACCAGCAACGTGTCTATCGTTCCTTGAATGCGACTGGAGAGTGTAGCTTGGAAGAGAGGAGCAACCCGACCGGTCACTTCAACACGGATCGGCACCGACGTATGCTGAGCCTCGACAACCGCAGTTTGGATAGTCCTCTGTGAATCGACTGAAACCACTGTAGCCGGCTCTTCTTTAGGCCCGCAGCCGGCCATGAGCAGCATCAGTGCGATCAACCATCGTGTACCCATTATATCGTCTCTTCCTACCGCTCAATAAGGTTAAGGCTAAGGTCCAGGCTGAGGATTCACGTTTCCGACTCTCAACCTGGACCTAAGCCTCGACCTCCTTCCAACAGTCTCGCTACTCCTGCACACCAAACTTCCGCAAGAGTGCCATCATCGGACACCAGCCGGTAAAGGCCGATTGGATGAGATTCACCGCCACAAAGGCAGCGAAATAGTTCCAATAGGGGTGCACCGTTGCCCCGAGGATCACCGCGGCGAGCACGAAGATACCGGCAATCAATCGCAAACGTTCGTTGAGTTTCATATTGCCCTCCCTTTCTCTTGCTGGTGTGAGGCACATGCCATGCAAAAGATTCAGGCTAGAGAGCGCCATTATCCGCCGACTTCGCGCTTGCCGATCCCCATCGCATCGAGAATCGCCTTCTCAAAGAAGGGTTCGCTGATACCCCGTTTCATTTTCATCAGGAAGTACTTTTCCAGCGCGATCTTGGCCAAGTGGACCCATTTGCCTTTCTTCGCCCAGGTGACGTTGCGTGGGGCCATCTGGGGCAGCGCCACGAACGCCATGCCCGTATCGCCCATATCAGCGAGGCAGATCGCGTTCCATGTCGCGGTTTCCTTTTTCGTGTTGTTCTCGATGTCGGCCTGGATGTTATGGACTGCCGCCGATACCATTGATTCGATCATGTACCCGGTCTTTGGCGCACCGGTCGGCACCGGCGTCTGCTCGACAGGCGGGATCGCGACACACACGCCGACCGCATAAATATTCTTGTACTTGGGATTGGCTTGGTAGGCATCGATGTTGACGAATCCCTTGGGATTGCAAAGTCCTGCTGTCCCCGCTACGGCATCGACGCCGGCAAAAGGCGGAATCATCATCGAATAGCGGAAAGGCATCTCCTGACCGTCGTCCAAGAGCAGCTTCCCGGGCTGGACCTCTTTAATCGCCGCGTTATGGATCGGTTTGATCGAATGTTCGGCGAACTCATCTTCCATCAATCGTCGCGATTTCCCGACACCGGCGAGACCCATGTGACCGATATACGGCTCAGGCGTCACAAAATAGATCGGAACTTTCTTGCGGAGCTTCTTCTTCCGCAAATCCGCATCCAAGATAAAGGCCATCTCGTAGGCCGGACCAAAACATGAGGCGCCTTGTGCTGCCCCGACGACGATAGGACCAGGGTCTTTCAGAAAACTCTGATAGGCTCCGTACGCTTGTTCTGCGTGGTCAATATTGCACACCGACTGCGTATAGCCGCTGGGACCGAGCCCAGGGACGGCGCTAAAGTTGAGCTTGGGTCCCGTCGCGATAATGAGATAATCGTAGGGTACCTCGCCTTTCGCTGTGATGACCCGGTTCTGTGCAGGTTCGATGCGATCAGCCGTGGCATGAACCAATTCGATTCCCTTCTTGGCCAGCACCGGTCCCAGAACGAAGCTGATGTCTTTCCGGGCACGCCAGCCGACCGCGACCCAGGGATTCGACGGCACGAAGTGGAACGAGCTCACGTTTGAAATGACGGTGACCTGATGTTTCTTACCCAACAGCGCCCGTGCTTCATAGGCGGCAGGCAGACCGCCGATTGATGCACCGATGATCGCCACATGTGCCATGCTGCCTCCTTTCTCTCAGCTGCTCAGCCTCCAGAAAACCCTTGCCATGACGCCTACGACTCTACGGTGATCAGATCTTTGATCTTGTCGTAGGCGTCTGGCACATGCAGTTCGATTTCTTCATTTCTCCTCTGCTGGTTGCCCTCGGCTGACAGCTATCAGCTCGCTTTGAGTCTGTACATGTCATGACAAGCCGTGCAGCGGGCCGTCATGCTCGATAATCGTTGCAAAATTTGCTGAGGCGTCTCGTGCCGCGCGATTGCATCCGCCAATGCATCCATGTCTTTGTGGATCGACATGCCCATCTGTTTGAACGGCAGCGGCAACTTGGCCATGATGGCCGGCTCCACATCCGCCGCCATATTCATGCCAACCGCCCTCGCTGTGGCTTCCATCTGTTTCGCATCAGGGTTCGACTCTCCCAGTCCCCTGATAAGCCCATCGACCGCTTTCAAGAGCAAGCGCATTTCAGCGAGTATTTGATCGCGCTCCGCTGCTGCGAGGATTATTTCCACCCGGCCATCACTTCCCGTTTTCGTGACTCCCTTGATAAAAAACCATCCTCCCACGCCCAGCGTGACGACCCATAAGATGACGGCGGCTCGGCAAAAATTTGGCTTCATTTCATCCCTTCTAGAGTCAATTCCGTTACATTATTCCTGCAAGGAAAGGACCGAATAACCGAAGAATGCTGTAAGGTTTTACCAGGAATCTTCAGAGTTTAGGCAGTCTCAGGGACTGAGGAGTGGCTCTTTGCTACAGGAAGGAAGGAGCCTCCGTTGCAAAAGGCGACAAACATAAGAAGTTCATGTATCACTCATGCGAATGGTCGGGTGTCATGATGGCGCGGTCGCCCTGGTGATCTTCCAAAGCGCGCCGGTGCCGCGACGAGGTTCCGCCGTGGGGTTCTTCTTCGCCCAAGGTATCCCCACTTTGCCTCCTTGGCCCGGCGTCATGACCCCGAAGTCCACAATGTACAAAGCCGAACCGTCGGGAGAAAAGCGAGCCGCGATGGGGCGTTCGAATCCACCACCGCCGATCTTGGAGGCCGGGCCGTTGACTCGTCCACGGTTGACCGCGAAGTCTTCCACGACTCCGTTCTCTACGTTGACCCGCACGACCTTAAAGCCGACCGGCGCCAACACCTTGCCGGAGGTCGGCGACAGATCTCCGAACTGCGCGATAAAGGCTTCCCCGACATGGCCGAACAGCGGACTTCGTGAAAAATCGAACATGTTCGAAGAGGAATGCACTCCCAAGACCGCCACGGGTTTCGGCGGCTGATTGGGATAGTCGGACAGGAGGAGGGGCGGTTGCGGCTTCCCCGGAGGGATGAAATGATCGTGATGATCGAGCGGGAACGTGCCGTGATAATCGGGCCATCCGTACCAAATGCCCGCTTGGACCATCCAAAGGAGATCGCCGGTTCCGTGCACCGGGCGGCTGCCGCGGTCGTCGTAGCTGTTATCGGTCACATAGAGCTGTTTGTCGGGCGAGAACGCTAAGCCGAACGGATTGCGAAATCCCCACGCCACCAATTGGGGCGCTCCGCCGCCGACCGGCATCTTGAGCACGGCGCCGCTGCACGGAAGCCGACCGGGCACCACTTGTCCCGCCCGCGTCACAGTGCCGAACGGCACAAAGGCTCCGGTGACGGCTTCATCGTCCGCCGACGGGGTAAACGGGTTCATGGACGTGAAGTTCACGCCACGCAGCGCCACGTCGCGGCAAGGAATATCATGCGCGTGGGGATGACGCTGCAGCCATCCGAATCGATAGTTGTCTTCGCCCACGACGCCGCTGTTGGTGAAGGTGCCGATGCCGAAATAGAGCCGGCCGTCGGGACCGATGACCGGTCCGTTGACTTGATGATCGCCGAAGCTGGGCAACTCGCTCAGCAACGGCGTGACGGCACCGTCGGACCGCACTTGGAGCAATCGTCCGCCGCGAAGGCTTCCCCCCTCGGCGATGTAAAACGATCCCTCCAAGTGACTCACGCCGGTCCAGAGGCCGTTGTTTTCTCCGACAGCAATTACCGTGGTGTGCCCTTGAGCATCGATGCGCAGGAGCCGCGGCGTGCCCCGGGCTTCCCCATAGGAATAACCTGACTCAGTGATGTAAGGAGTCCCATCGCCGTCAAACGCCACACCGGTCGGGAACGTCAGTCCCGAAGCGACGAGTTCGATCCGATAGGACGGAGGCAACGCGATATCGGCGTCGTCAAACTTCCGTGGCGCTTCAAACTTCGCTTGGCTTCCGCCGTCAGGAGGGAAAAGCTTGAAACAGCCGGTGGTCAGGAGGATGAAGAGAATAATGTACCGCATGGGCGCGAGAATCGCCCTGATACGGTGGAGGCGCAGCTAGGACATTCCCTAATACACATTCGGCGATGGATTTTTTAATTGGCGGCCGCTGCAGACGGGACGATTACAACGATTTCTGTTTTCGCCGGCATCTTGAGCGGCCAACGGAAACGTCCATCCGACCGACCTAGAGGAAATCATCGCCGCTCACAACGATCCGCCGCTTGACCTATGAGATACCCATTGCTAGGCTCGACATATGCCAACATCCGACGCCACACCCGAAAAGATCACGGATGCGCTGCGCCCGTTGATGCGTCGTCCGGATATTCGGCTCATCATCCTTTTTGGCTCTACGGCGCGCGGTGATACTCATCGCGGCAGCGATATCGACGTCGCCGTTCTCGCCGCCGAAGCGTTCGACCCGATCAGTATGACGAATGACATTTCCGGGTTCTTAGGCACAAGCTGTGTCGATGTGGTCGATCTGCGCCGTGCTTCTCCGCTGTTGGCCCTGGAAGCGCTGCGTCACGGACGGTTGCTGTATGAGTCGCATCCCGGCACCTACGCCGCTTTCTATTCCCTCGCGCTTCGGCGCTACGTTGATACGGCCAAGCTGCGCGTCGCCCAGCAACAAGCCATCGAAAACTTCCTCGCCGCTCGAGGACTCACGTGACGCCGGTCGATCCCGCCGTCATTCGCCGCAAGCTGGCACTCATCGTCAATAACCTCCAAGCATTGGAATCCATCCGGGACATCGCGCCGGCCCGATATCGTGAAGACTTATTTCTACGCAAGGGCACAGAGCGTTTGCTCCAGGAAACGATCGAAGCCGCGATCGATCTGAACACGCATCTGCTCGTGCAAAACGGTCAAGCCCCGCCCGACGATTATTTCCGCGGCTTCCTCCTTCTGGCCGAACGAGGAATCCTTTCTGCGGACCTTGCGCCGCCCTCGCTCCATCGGCCGGCCTGAGGAATCGACTCGTTCACGAATACGATGATCTCATCGATGCCATGGTCCTGGATGCCGTCAAGAAACTTCTGCAGTTGTATCCACAGTATGTCGCCGCGATTGACGCGCACAGCCAAAAACCCATGAAGAATCGTGGCACGTGATGAGCAATGATGGACGAGTGACGAGAAGTATCTCGTTACGGTGCCGAACCATGATGTGGTCATCACAAGAAGTACCCGGATGCGGTGCTTCTCGTGAAGTTCTGAGTGTCGAGTGCTGAGTCCTGAGCGCTCGGACCGGGAGCTAGGCGGGTCCAATTAAGATGCGTGAAAACCGACGTGAGGTCGTGCGCCTTTCGTTACTGCCTGCTGAATCGCATTGTGGAGCTGTTCGACCGCCGTGTCCTTCGGCAGGATGGTCGTGGCTCCTGCCCGCTTCATCGCCACGCCGTTGTCATCGCCAGTGTTCACTGAAATGCCGATAACGGTGATCTCCGGCCATTTTATTTTGATGTGCCTCGTGGCCTCGATCCCGTTCATCTTCGGCATATTAATGTCCATCACCACCACCTGAGGCCGAAGCTGGTCCATCAGCTGTACCGCTTCCTCGCCGTTTCCGGCTTCGCCGATCAATTCCACATCGGCATACGCATCCAACACGGCTCGAAGGCCCTGGCGTACCATGACGTGGTCGTCCACCAACAGAACGCGAATCTTCGGGTTCTGTTGGAGTCCCGAGTGTTGAGTCCTGAGTGCCCAGTGTTTCGCCCGAACATGTGCCGCTATTCCGGACGGCTCAGCACTCGGCACTGAGCACTCAGCACTACTTCGTAGCGGCAGCATGAGCGTCGCGGTCGTTCCTTTGCCGGGGGCCGACTCGATCTCGAACGAGCCGCCCAGCGCCCGCATGCGTTCCTGAATACTTAACAGACCAAACTTTGAAGAAAGTCCCACACTAGGAGCTCCAGCAGCAGCAGCAGCAGCAGCAGCAAGATCGAAGCCAGCGCCTTCGTCGCGTACTTCAATTCTCAGCAGACCATCGCGCTGTTCCAACACCACGGTAGCTTGTCCAGTCCCTGCATGCTTGGATGAATTGATCAGCAGCTCGCGCACGGATTGAAAGAGTAAGATGACTTGGCCTTCCGGTAGCTTGAGATCCTGTCCGTCGGGTGCGATGACGATCACGGTTTGTTCATGCTTTTTCTTCATGTACCCCGCGAGCCATTTGAGACTGGCAGCCAGGCCATGATCACGCAGCACCGGTGGGCTGAGTTCCGCCACCAGTGTCCGGCTATAGTTCAATGCCTCCGACAAGATGTCATCGACCTTTTTCAGGGCGGTTTCACAGGCGGGCACGCCGCCCGCTACGCGTTTGCCTTGCGCAATCGTCAGCTTGCCGACGACCAGCATCTGCTGCAAATGATCGTGCAGTTCGGTGGCCAGGCGTTTCCGTTCACGCTGCTCGACCAGATTCAATTCGCTCCCGAGCGCGCGGAGGCGGGCTTGCGACTCCAGAAGCTCCGCTGTGCGGGCCGTCACCTGCCTCTCCAGTTCCTCCGCAAATTGTTCGAGTCGGACTTGCGCTTCTTTTCGCTCGGTCATGTCATAGTTCACGCCGACCATTCGGACGGGGCGCCCGTCTTGATCCGTCAGCGTCGCACCGAGACCCGCGATCCACCGAACGGCTCCGTCGTCGCGAAGAATGCGAAATTCTTCATGGAACCGACCGGTGAGTCCCTCGACAGCGGCGCGCTTGATCCGATCGACATCATCGGGATGCAGAAGCGCATAGAATTCTTCCATATTTTTCGGTTGACGATCCTGAGGCCAGCCGAAAATTTGGTGTTGTTTGGCGTCCCATATGACGGTTCCGCTTCGTAAATCGATCTCCCAGGCACCCATATCACCCGCCCCCATCGCCAGCCTAAGCCGCTCTTCGCTTTCTTTAATCGACCGCTCGGCCAGGCGGCGCTCGGTGATGTCGATGACCGAACCGACGTACCCTTGAAAGGCACCCCTCTCCTCGAAACGCGGTCGACCGGCATCCATGCACCAGCGGTATTCGCCATCAGCACGGCGCAGCCGATAATCCAGGATGAACGGCTCATGTCTGCGATTCGCCTCCAGGAAGATGCGGCTGGATTCTTCACGATCGTCCGCATGCACCGCCTTCAGCCAGCCAAAGCCGAGTCCCTCTTCTTCGGTCTGCCCGGTATATTCGTACCAGCCTCGCGAAAGGAATGAGCAGGACCCGTCTGCCTCGGTAACCCACAGCATAGCCGGCGCAGTATCGGCAAAGTCTCGCAAGCGCCGCTCGCTCTCGCGCCGGAACGTCGCCATCCTGACCTGCGCTTCGACCCTGGCCAGCAACTGCTGGGCGCTGAAGGGCTTGATAAGATAGTCGTCCGCGCCGTGCTCCAATCCTTCGATGCGCTCTTCCTCCTCGGCTCTCGCCGAGAGGAGCATGACAGGAATCGTTTTCAATGCCGGGTCCTCGCGCAGCGCGCGCAGTAGGCCGAAACCGCCAAGTTGCGGTATCATCACGTCGCTCAACACCAGCTCGGGAGGGCGTCCCTCCCGCCGCATCGCCCGCGCGCGCTCCAGCGCCGCCCGCCCGTCGGCCACTGCGACGACTTCGAAGCGTTCGGCCAACAGCCGGGCGACATAGTCGCGCATGTCGGCGTTGTCATCGGCGATCAGGACGCGAGGGCGCATGGCTTCAGTGCTGAGGACTGAGTAGGGCGGCGTCATTTCATGCATCTCAGTCCTTGTTGCTCAGTCCTGTCTTCGGGGAGTAGCCATCGCAAGGCACGAAGTCCCGCATACTTATTAAATGGAAAATTAATCGCGGATATACGCGGATATAATAATAGAGATGTGACAATAACCGAAAACTAGGGAAGCACCTAGGTAGGCAGCTTGTTGGGGGACCTGCCGTTCGGACCCAAGCTACGTTCCGCAAGAGCTTACTTCAACGCGCATTACCCGTCGGTTCCGCCTTCAACAGCCTCTCTGTTCGGACAGAGTTTCCTCTCACTGATTAGTTGTCCCGGAAGCTCATGTGACGCCCTGCCGATGTTCGACGAATCAATCGGTACGGCGGGGAATAAGCGACTGTGTTGTCAAGTCCTTTGAAATCCGCACTGCCACGGAGTGTGATGTTTGATCATCGCATTCAAGATAGTCAGCAACTTTCGCATACAGGCGGTCAACGCCACCTTGACCGTCTTCCCCGCCGCGCGCAACCGCTGATAGAACGCTCGAATCACAGGATTGCACCGCGCCGCCGTCACGGCGGCCATATAGAGGACCGCCCGCACGGGGCCACGTCCTCCCCCGATGCGCCGCGTGCCGCGCCAGGTTCCGCTATCCCGGTTCAACGGGGCCACGCCCACCAGCGCCGCAATCGCGCGGCGGTTCAACGTTCCCAGCTCCGGCAAGTCTGCCAGTATGGTGCGGCTCAGCACCGGCCCGACGCCCGGCACACTCTGCAGCACGTCGTCCTGCTCACGCCAGATCGGGCTCTGTCGGATCTGCTGCCCCAGCGTCGACTCCAGCTCCGCGACCCGCTGCGTCAACCATTCCATATGGGCGTGGATCTCGATCTGCATGTCGCGCGAAGCGCGGGTGTGTCGGTTCTGTTCCGCTGTCAGCATGGTCAGCAGTTGACGCCGGCGATTCACCAGCGCTTCCAGTCGGCGTGTGGCCTCATCCGGCAGCGGGCGGGCAATGGGCCGCACCGCTTCGGCAAACTGCGCCAGCACCGCGGCGTCCAGCGCATCCGTCTTGGCCAGTTGCCCCGTGGCCTTCGCGAAATGCCGAACTTGCCGGGGATTCACCACGGCGACTGGCAGGGCCGCAGCGGCCAGCTCACTTGCGACATTCAGCTCCAAGCCACCGGTGGCTTCCAGCACGACCAACGTCGGCTGCACGCGACGAAGTCGCCGGACCAGTCGGCCAATCCCACGGGCAGTATGCGGGACGGTCCACCGGGCGCTCGTGGGACGACACGCCACATCCAACTGAGCTTTCGCGATATCAATACCGACATACAGAGACACGGCCATGTTCACCTCCGTCCTGACCCGATCTTGCATCCAATGCGGGCTTTCGGGCCCATGCGACTGTTCGGGTTCTTGGCAAAGAAGGACAGGATGCGCCATGCTTATTCTCGGTCTTACAACCTGGTGCCTATCGGGCTATCGCTGTCCTGGACCAGCACCAGCATGAGCCTAACATACAAGGAATGCCTGAAGGGGAATAAGGAATGCATGAACAAGAACAACGGAACGGCTCAATCTGCAGGCAGCAGATGTCGCATGGTGGTCGAGCAAGTGAGATGCCGTCGCCGTCGGACAGGCAAGCCACGATGAGCATTGTGTTTTCGAGACATATTATGTCCTTGGCCATGTCTGCCTTGGTGGGGAGTTCCGGGGTCATTCCGTGGAGTCCTTTACCTGGTCCTCATGACACCGTCATGGTCTCAGACGTTGATCCCTTGCCCCCGCAACCCATTCCTCCACCGCCGGTTCCAAACCCACCTCCGGAGCCCTTACCACCTTCTCCGGTCCCACCGCCGAAGCCGACTCCGTTGCCCCCTTCACCGGTTCCGCCGCCCCAACCGGAGCCCATTCCTCCGGTAAAGCCGCAGCCACCCAGATAACAGAGGCTCAATACAGAGGAATAAAGACTGATTTGAGACGCGTGGGTAAGAGTGACCCGAGGGCCGTTCTCGTCGGAACCAGGAGCAGCAGCTAGGACCGGGCCAGCATCGTCGCCGCGATCATGACAGCCAATCCGATGAGCAGCGAAAGACGTGGCAACCAGCGCGCTGTTTTGAAGACCACCTGGTCTCCTGCCGTTCGCTGAGAATTCGGTATGGCACTGACTCGACTGACCTGAGGACCGAAGACAAGATCATGGAGGAGCGTCAGGAGCAACAACAAGGCGACTAACATCAACTTGACGGTCACAATCCCTGTCCACGAGGTCGGGCTGGTCACCTGGATACCCCGCAGGGACAACAGTATCGGGCCGGTGGCGAGCAATACCGCAATGGCAACCCATACAATAGGGCGAAATCGTAATGCCGCAGACCGGAACAACGCCATGAATTCCGGCGCCGCCTTCCGGCCTCTCACTAACGGCGCCAACACCAAAGACAGAAAAATCATCCCGCCGATCCACGTCACGGCGGCAAGGATGTGTAGAACAATCAGGGTGGAGTACATGCGGCCTCATCATAATCGATCAGCGGCGGAAATCGCCATGCGTGGTTCACAATCCATACTGTGGCGCGGCGTGTGGCAGCTGAGACAGACCAGCGCATCGATCGCTCCGTTTCCCACCCACCCCTGACACCCCGCTATTGGACTCTATCGCTCGGATTGAGATGGGCGAACCAACTTCGATACACCACGTGCATGAGAAAGAGCAGACCCAACAAGGTGAACGCGAGGAGGAGTGGAGGAGAAGTCAATTCGGCGAGCGAATTGATCGTACCCAATTGACAGCCGGCAAAGGTGTAGACGAGACTATCGGGAATGATGCCGAGCGCTGTCGCGGCGACGTACGTCCCTACCCGCACTCGCGTCAACCCGGAGAGGAGGTTCATGAGGAAAAATGGGAACATCGGAGTGAGCCGCAACGTAAGAAGATAGGTGAAGGCGTTTTGGGTAAAACCCTCCTGAAAAGACGAGAGCCGGTCGCCGAACCGTCGTTCCACCCACCCACGAAATAGATACCGAGCGGCCAGAAACACCAGTGTGGCGCCGGTCGTGGCTCCGATATTCACATAGAGCGCGGCCCACATACTCCCGAAGAGGAACCCTCCGGTAAGCGTCAGCAGGGTCGCTCCGGGCAACGAGAAGGCTGTGTGGGTGACATAGGTCAGGATGAACAATGCCACGGCCGAGATGTAATGTTCTTCCGTAAACGCGAAGAGCTTGTCCCGGTTGGCTTTGAGCACGTCGAGCGAGACATCGGTCATGAGGTCGAGAAAGTAAAAGACGCCGATCACGACCAGGAAGAGGACTGTGACAATAGTCGTTCCTTTGATCAAGGCCGAGGTCCGCACATCGGATGAAAGGATCTGTCCCTCAGATGACATTGCAACTCTCTGCCTGGCTCCGTACAGAACGCCACGATGTTGGGAGACTCACCCATTATGACGCGCATCCTGCTGGAAATGGCGAATCTCCTCCTGATCTATCTTATTGCGTTTTATTGCGTTCTTGCGTTTGTCACGTTGATGATCCGCTGGGTGAATTTTTGGGTCCGCTGGTCCTACTTTGTTGCCTATCAAACTCTTTTCCTGATCACGCTGAGGATCTTTTTGCCGTGGTGGTTGCGCGTCATCATACTGAACCGCTTCCCGTTCCTCAACTTTCCGTACTCGATCGTCGCGGATAGGCGCTGAGTGCGATACCGCTGTCCTCGCTGATCATTGACTCCTGGAGATGTTCTCGGTACAGGAAGCCATGAGGCCTGATCCGATTGCTTTCAGACTTCTCTTTCTCGTGGCCCTCACGGCATTCCTGTCGAACCCGATGACAGGAAGAGCGCAGGAGGACTTGTCCTATGATCGCATCGCCGCGTTCGCTCACGGTTCCCCCATGATAACCGTGGGTGAAGGCTTTTTTTTCATGGGGACTGCCAAAACGGGCCACGACCGCTACAGCCTTGATCTTCCTTACGATGACACCGAACAACCACAGCATCGCGTGTGGCTGGATCGGTTTGAGATCGATCGAGACGAGGTCAGCCTTGGTGAATTTTTATTGTGGTTGAAGGGGCGGCCACGCCCCATTCCGGCAGAGATACGCAAACTGATCGATCACATGATGACCGTCCATGCCGTGCCGCCGGACACCCTCGCTCGTTGGCCGGCACTCTACGTCACCTGGTCCGAGGCCTCGGACTTTTGCCGCGCACAGGGCAAACGCCTCCCGACCGAAGCCGAGTGGGAAAAGGCTGCCCGAGGAGAGAAGGGCAATCTCTTTCCCTGGGGTCGCACACCTCCGGTAGCAGGATTGGCTATGTTCGGGCAGTACCATGTCCACGACATACCCATTGTGGCTTCTGTCGAGAGCGGTGAGAACGGTCGAAGTCCCTATGGCTTGCATCACATGGCGGGGAATGCCGCCGAATGGGTCGAAGATTGGTTCGGCATCGATTACTATGCGACCATGCCTGACCGAAATCCGAGGGGAGCAGGACAAAGCCGCTATAAGGTGGTGCGGGGTGGATCATGGAAAAGCGCTCCGCCGCTGTTGCGGACGGCGACGCGAAGCGGCGCGGTACCGGCGCAGCGAGCGGCGACGACCGGGTTTCGCTGTGCCAAGTCGATCCGGTAACGGAGGATAGAGTCGTCTTATGAAAATGCGGATGATTCTGGGATACCTTGTGTTTACTCTAGCGGCGATGAGCCTCGCTCCACCGGCTTCGCCGTCTTTGGGCGCAGCGACCGACGCGAGCGAGGGGACCGGTTGGAAGCTCTATACGAATGCCCGCTTCGGTTTTTCCGTCCGCTATCCGGACGATTGGCGTCTCGGCAACCCGCTGCCGGACGGGATCGGGGTGACACTGTACCCTCCGATCGAGCACAGCCTGGTCGCATTATCCGGCCACATGAACGTGGTCAGCGGCGGAAGCCAAGACGGACGACAGACACTCAAGGAATTCGCCGATGCCCATCGCCGCATCCTCACGGACCTGTATGACAAGAAGCAGGTTCAGCTCACCTGGCAGAAGGATCAGGAAGCGACACTGGCGGGATTCCCGGCGAAGCGCCTGGCCTTCACCTATCAAGACGACAAGCGCCACGCGATGCTGGAGGTCCACATTTTGTCATTGGGACGCAACGAAGGGCGTGGTGTGCGGATTAAAATGCCTGCCGATCAGACAACCACACTGATGCCGACGATTACGCGGATGCTGGAATCCTATAAGGCGGGCAGGGATCAGAATGCCGTGAGCCCGATCGTGCCGAAAGGGAGAAATTAAGGTTTAGGCTAAGGCCTCACATGGTTCCTTTTCTCATATCACGATGGCGATCGTGAGACTCGAATCCGTCCACCTCTGATCGTAACGATCGAGGATTCCGAAATATCCCGACTGTGTCGATCGAGGATTTTTTCCATAAGCTCAATACGGGCCGTTGCTGGCACGTCTGGTAACCGCACCAACCCGTGATGAGGAGCATTGTCCCGAAAGATGAATTCTCCAAAGTCTTTATCCATCGTGACGAGAATGCGTTGTTCAGAAGCAGCCCATGTCAACAGCGTGCGATCTCCAGGATCAGGTCCACGTTCGCGCGACTCAACAACGTCGTGCCCTTGCTGCCGTAACCATTCCGCCAGACGATGCCCGGCGCAGCGATCAATAAGAAACTTCACTTTCCACCGACTTGAATGGCATCAAGCGAGTCATGAGCGATCACGGCATGGGCATAGGCCAAGCAGGCGCGGATATCCTCTCGTTCCAGATCCGGATAGTCGCCTAGGATCGCTTCGGCGGTTTCTCCTTGGGCAAGCAGGCTCAGAATAAGTTCGACCGAGATCCGCATGTCACGGATAATCGGCTTTCCGTTGAAAATTTCAGGTCTGGCGGTGATGCGCTGAAGAAGCTGTTGTTCGCTCATCGTGACACTCCCTTTCAGAACGCTATTTCAGCGTCCAAAGCATAGCATCAAACAATCTTTCTCTTCATGACCCTTGGGAAGCTCCAGAAACTCATTCCGTCCACGCTTCGAAGAACTTTAGCATTTCATTGCCGTAGCGGGTGATACTGTGATGTGATCTTGCGGGGCTTAGGTTGGGGAAAAGTTGCATCCGCTACCATTTCCACCTTTCATGGTCTACTTTTCACATATGCTTCCAACCGCCGTCCGACGCCGACAATCGTCAGCCCCACAACCTCGTTGGCTTACTCGTCGTATCGAACGACGACCCCTTCTCCGATATCAAGACCTATAGTAGCTTTCGGCTTGCCGAAGCTCAGGAAGAGCGTATCAGCATCGTCATCGTAGTCCCAATCCAGAGGCACATCTTTTCTTTTCGAACACCTTCACGGGACCCATGCTCGCATCCCGTCGATTCGAGCCTGTACCTTCGCTACTGCGAGGTCTTCGCTCGCCGAGCCAGTGGCTTGTGCCACAGGCGGCAATCTGAAGTGCCACATCCCATACCTGGCTGCCTATTCAGACCGATGGGCGAACGCCGGGTCGGGCAATTGCTCCTCGAGGTAGCGGTCAAAGTGAGTCTGTTTCATCCGCTCGTACTCTCCTGTCAGTCACGCATCCTCGTGATGGGACATCTCCAGGCCCCTCCAGCAGAATGCTCGGCTCCAGCTTCAGCCGGTCGTCCGTCCCAATCCAAATGAGTTCGAATATAGTTTTGCCGGGCATTGCTTAACCGTCGCTTCTCTCGTTCACCAATCTGCACGGCTTCCTCGAGCAACAAGTCGGACACGCGAAGCATCGCGAATGCGCTCCAACGCAATCTTTACCTGATCATATGCACTCACGCTGAGCGGGCTGGCAGTCTCTAATGTCACGACGATGGCGTATGGGATCATTTCGGGTAGTGCGCTGCCGGCCTCCAGCCGACAATTAACTTGGACAGGAACAGTATCGCCTTGAGCAATGGGCACCGCTTGATCACCCTCTAAGATTTCGTGCTGGATGGTGCCGCGAGTTGCCGCGTTATGGTCAACATCTCGTCGTTTCAGCTGTAGTTGTTCTAGGGGCGGATCAAACCAAAGATCTGCGACTCGGTAAGATCGGTGGCGTGTATTGATAGGAGTGAACCAAGCCAAGCTAATGGTCATCTGTCGACCAACGCGCTGCGCGTTTAAAGCCGGTGGAAGCGGGACATTGTAAACGTGTGCCTCGCCGGCATTAAGCCGACCACAGCCGAGCATGATGACACGTTGGTCGGTGCACATGCTTCCGCGCGCCCAGTCTGCTTCGCCATAACCTAGAAACTGGGCACATGCCTGTTTGACACGATTCCGGCGCGCGGGGCCATTGTCGCGTTCATCGATAGCAGCATCAATGACTGCTTGCATATCGTTCCACGAGGCTCCATGAACAAGTAAAGCCTTTAGGACCACCGCGACAAAGTCATCCGAAAGTGCTTCGCCCCCAGGGTCGGCCCTAAGTGCATTGAGCTGCTCAAATAATTGAGCAGCTCTCCGTGTGGTGAGAGCCGAGGCGTTGCTAGTTCCGCAGACTCGTGTCATGTGATTAGGGGGGACAGCGGTCCCTCCAGGAGCAGCTACATGTTGGCCAAGTCGCGATTGATTTTGCAGTACTTCAAGCACTGCCGGACTTGAGTTTGGATTGGCAATTCTTGCGCGATAATACTGTCTGCCACCGGCAACTAAAATATCAGGCTTGATAGAGCGTCTAAATCCATTGGCAACTGAAGAAATGGGGCTGCAATAACGGGCAGCGCGTAAGATGTCGAGAATATTCGCATCCGGGCTATTGGGCCCGAGGTCGGCATGTGCCGCTCCTACCGTAATCGCATTGATTGACTCTGATGGAGTAAGCAGACGTCTTTTCACGCGATCACGCGCCATAGCGCGTAGTGTTTGAGCACGCAGGTCAGAATCGCTAACATTCGTTAACTGCGCAGCAGAAGTTTCAAGTGTAATGTTCCCGTGATGGTTACCAGTGCTGACGACGAATACGACCTTGTATTTCCATGCAAGCCAATCCAACAGACGTGCCCAAGGACTCATCTCGCGATCGAAAAGCTGATTTGCGTCACCGATACTGAAATTGATGACCTTAATTGTCGGCGCAACTGCAGGTGTCGCACCATCTCCTTCGTAAATTCGGCGCACTGCACGAAAGGTGAGATCAACAGGGAGGCTATCTTCTGGCAACTGTTCCCATCGGACATTATTGATGTCGGGGCGACCAGGATACATGAGCGGCCTGGCATAAACGGGCCGTGGGAGCGCGTCCTCATTTGCATCGAGTTCGCCATGGACAACTAGGGAGGCCATGGCCGTTCCATGCCGCTGCTCCCCGGCATTATATCGGCTTGAAAATCCATCAGGATCGTCGATCCTCAAGCGATTTCTGAGTATTGTATGGTTTTCAAGTGGGAGACCGTCCAATAAGGCGACTATGGGATCGCCTTGTGGAGGAGGTTGCTGCCGAAAGGTCCCTGGCGTCGACTCGTCAGGATGAGTTATGACAACTTGCCCCATCGGACAGAAATACTTGATATCCGTTAGACGCAGAAGCTTTGTATCTTGGTTTGCATTGATGGCATCAATGATCGTCCGGATTTGAGGAGAAGGGAGATCAACGAGTACGCCGTGATAGTCTATGTTTGGAATCGTAGCTTGCGTAACACACTGCCCACTGGCTTCCCGAACTAAATTCTGGAGCCGCCCATACGCCTCTACACGCTTTTCATCCGATTGACGGCACCACAGCTCAACTTCGAAACGGATCGTGGCCCTATTCGCGGTTAGACACTCATGCCACCACTCTAGGGCACCATGTTCTCGAAGACGATCCTGGACACTCCATGGGCGCACATCATTGAGGAATTTGAATACTTCTGCCAACTTCCCAAAATTACGCGGGAGTTTTTCATCTCTTGATCTTGACCATGTTTTCCAAAGTTGAACTATTTCGGCTATTTTGGCCTGATTACTCATGACGACGAATAGGCGGCCAGGCAATGGTGTTACGGAGGCACTTGTTCAAAGAACGCTGGATCCGGTCCGGCGATATCAACCTCAAAATCCCCAAGCCATTCCATTCCTCCGATCCGACGAACAACGTTCTGGAAGTCGGCAACGGATCCAGCGACCTCGAATACCACGACCTGCTCTGGATCGAGGCCAGTGGTATCGGCGCGAACTACTCCAAAGCTCTGCGAAAGTGCCTGAAATCGAGCAGCCAGACGAGTCCGTTGCTGCGCTTGTGTTGGACGTCTACGAGGCGGCAAAAATGATTGGGATAAGGGTTGTCTCGCGACAACGGTCGCGGCTGGAAATATAAGAATCGGTTTGTCGGGCATGTAGCCCCTATACTACTAGCGCGATTCGAAACATGCCCGAGACTTCCAAGCGACTAGTCGCTCCTGAGCAATTTTCTGAACATTGCCATTAGGAATTGCGAGGACATAATGGCGGGCGAGATCTCGCACGAAGTCTTCGATATCTGAATAACTCGCCCCGCGAAATGATTTTGAAAAACTACTGGATCGCAAGCCACGTGCGAACTCCAATCGAGCAAATAAATGATCGAGAAACGCTGTTACTTGTTCCTGTGTTGGCCGAGGCAGCTCCAGGCGTAGCTGAAACCGACGCCAAACGGCGCGGTCCAGCAACTCCCGATGGTTTGTAGCCGTTACAACAACAACATGTTGGGGCAGACTGTCGATCTGTAGCAAGAGCGCACTTACAACACGTTTGATTTCCCCTGTTTCATGTTCGTCTCCACGCTCCTTCCCCAGGGTCTCGAATTCGTCAAAAAACAATACGCAAGCCCGTTGTCTGGCATAGTCAAACACTTTTCGCAGGCGAGTTGCTGTTTCGCCCAAATAACTTCCTATAATACCTTCGTATCGGATCGATAGCATTGGTACCATCAACTCGTTCGCAAGCGATTCTGCGAGTGAGGTTTTGCCATTACCGGGTGGGCCGACCAAGAGAACACGATGCCGCGGTGCTAAGCCAAAAGACCTCAATAGATCTGCACGCCGATGCTCCTCGATGAGCGCTCGACACTCTTTTGCTACTGGGCGGGGCAAAATAAGACTATCAAAAGCGCGATCTGAGGAGGTCTCGTAGACCAAATCGGCTATAGGGGATGGTGACGAACTCATAGGCTGAGGCTGACCATTAATCCCATTCACATAAGCAGCAGCTAGTTGATCCGCAAGCATGGTGTGCTTCTTCGCTCGCTCTTCGGCGATAAGTGCCTCAACTGCATGACGGAAGCGAGGATTTGACGTGTCCTTTCCAGTCTTGATTAGCGAAATTAAAAGGTCCGATCTTGCCATTTCGAATTTATTTTCTAAGCAAGGATGGTTAGTCCTGCAATTCTACCAAGGATATCTAAATTGGCGGCGTATCCTACCATGAAAAACGTATCGACCTCGATGGGTCTCTCGCTCTCACTGTATCACCGCTACCTTATAGACAATACGACAATGGTCATAACGACAGTGGTCATACTAATTCCATCAGCAAGGCCGCAGCCGAAGAAAGCACCGGGGGGTGTAGCTTCAGAACTACGTTGAGGATGCTTTCAAGGCGAGGTGCGCGAGGCGGCGAATAAGCCGCCTCGCGTTTGAGCACGAGCGCGAGGTGGTGAGCGCCCAGTGTCCCGCTCGCGACGTTTTTCAACGCCTGCTATGCGCCGTCGCGTAGGGCGGACAGATGCTTCATCGCCTCCCTGGCAGCCGCGCGGGCCTTCGTGGCCGGGTTCAAGCTGGCGCCGGGATCGACCTTGTCGCCCATGTCGGCCACCCGCTTACAGTGGGTGATGGCTTGTTGGAGCAACGGCGCGGCCGCTTGACCCTGTTCATCACCCTTGGGCAAGACATGGAGAATCGCCGTCGCATGTCTGGTCACTTCGGCGCAATGGTGCCGAATGGCCCCGCCGTCCCCCATGCCTCCATGCATGACCATTTCCTCCGCATCACGGAGCATCGCCTTCCCGTGCTCTTGAATCGCTTGCAACGGCCCTGCCAGGGCCGGCGCCGCCACAACGGCTGCCGTTAAGATGACGGCCGACAACATCTGCTTCATCAGAACACCCGGCCTTTCTTCGGCGGCGGTTGATCGGCCTGCGTGAATTTGCGATACAGCGCGTGAAATTGCTCTGTTGTGAGCGCGGGATTTTCCAACTCCGTAAGTTGTTCGGTGCCGACGGGATATTCCACGGTATCGTCGAAGCTGGAGGAGGCGATCGTCACATAATGAGCCGGAAAGAGCCGTTCCGGCAACAGGATGGTGACACCTCGGTTGTACTTCTTGGCCATCCGGATGGCGGCGCGGGCCCGTTCTGCGGTGACCAATGGGCCTAGGCCGATATTGGTCGGCGGTTTACCCACCTTGATGAATTGCACGTGAAGGTTCGTGAGGCCCGCCTCGGCGAACTCCTTCTTGATCTCCTCCAGGCTCTTGCGGTGTTCGTTCGTCAAGACAATTTCCACCCGTCCCGACGACACGGTACCGTCCGGCTGTGCGGCGGACACGCCGGTCGGCGGCACACCGAGAACGATCGCAAGACACACAGCTTGCAGACCTCTTTTCATTCTATGGCTCGTTTTGCGTCGAACAGCCAATCAAGCGAGACGGTCTCGTTCGGTTTCACGGTGATAGTCCGCTCTTGAGTTCCCAAGATCGGGTGCCAGGCCTTGATACGGTACGTGCCGGGAGGGAGGTTATCGATGGCAAACGATCCATTGAGGTCCGTCACCGCATAATACGGATTGTCGATCGCGTACCCCCAATTCTGCATGTAGGGATGCATGCCGCACTGCATGGTAAACACTTTCCGCCCTTTGACCAACTTCACGATGTCGGTGGTCCCGCTCTCATGCAGCGCAGGCCGATGGAAGACAATATCGACCCCTGTTTCATCGTACGCATACCCTTGAATATCGTGTAAAATCGGATCTCGATTGAACACCGTGACTCGACGCTTGTCGCTGACCACGGTGACGAACGGCAGGAACTGGCAGAGGCTCGCTTCCACTTCGGCATCGGTAAAGGTGAACGGCTTGCCTCTCTCGACGCCCTCCACGACCACCACCACATCTTTGAGCCCGCCGTCCGGCCCGATATTGACTTCCTTCAGAAGCCGATGCCCATTGCCGTCCGACACAGCGCTGCAAAACTCGCGGTCCGGGGACCGGCGCAGTTCGAACTCTTTCGGATCCGGCACGGTTCCTGTGAACGTCACCTTGCCCCGCACGACCGCACCATCTTCCACGGTCCCCGATTCATACGCTCCGGCATCCGCTTGAAGTCCCGCCGCCAGGATAATCGACGCACAGCCGGCCAGCCACAGTCCTTTCAGAAACGGTTGTCTCATATCCCCTCCGATCGCGCTCAATGTTGCGTACCTGCCGATTGATCGGCCGGATCCAATCGCTGCGGGAGCTCGAACAACAATGGAGACTGCTCGGTGAAGATCAGCCGGCGAAACTCTTCCGACCACTTCCCCTGCTTGCTCACTGTCTTGAGTGGAAACCGTTCGACCTTGGTTACCCATCGATAGTATTGACGAGTTTGCCCGCTCCCTGCAACCGTGACCTCGAACAACTCCGTGGGATAGCCGTTCAGCGTTTCGCTCCCTACGAACTCCCGCAAGATTTCTCCTTCCATCTTCTCGCTCATTGTCAATCGATGATCGCTGGTCATCGGCTCCTCGACATACTGCCGCCGCCTCGAGAAGATCCGCCAGATGGTCCCGAGATCCGCTCGTACGATGATCACGCTCGCGCCGCGCTGAGGTTGGGAAAACTCTAGTCGCCAGCGATCGTCCTTGGCGTTGACATGGGCTGTGACGACTGACTCTCCGTTTTTTACGATTCGCTCAGCCGAAAAATCACGCGCCATCGCGGTTTGCACCGAACCGGCCATGACGATGAGCAGGGACCAAAACCCCACCCACTCCACCGATGTGGGGAAACCGCGTACTTTCATGGCCAGGCTCTATCCGATTGCCTAGATGGGCTCAAGACATTCATTCATCGACAAGAAACGACTGGGGGAACCTGGCCAGTGGAAGCCAGGTTCCCCCTCGCCACTTCGATGCAGGACCGGCCTATTTGGCCTGTCCGGACACCGGTATGGATTTCACCGGTGGTTGGTCCTTGGCCTGTTGGGTAGACGGGGCGCGACCGCTCAGCGGTAGAATCGCGCGGCTGTCACGGTCCAAGACCTTCAGCATTCCCCAATGCCCGGCATCGAGGTATCCAGGCCGCTGGTTGAGCCAGAGGTAGTCGCCTGCCACACCGTTCGGCCCACCGGCTCCGCCGTGCAACCAGGCATTGATGACTTCGGACCCGCCGAACTCCATGGTGCTGACAAGATCCGCGCCGGCCAAATAGGGCTCGTGTTTCCATTCATGCCCCGAGACGCTGAACAGCTGGACTTGTTCGCTGAAGGCACCCAGCACGTGAATGACCACCGGATCGCCGACGTGCGCCGCAATGGTCGGCGTCACCGGCTGATCTCCCGTCTTCACGCACGCGAAGACTTCGCTGTACGCGCAGCCCTTCTCGGTTCGGTAATCGGTCGGCTCCGACCGATAATTCACCGCCGTCACTCCCGCAACTTTTTGGATGTACGGCATGAAGCTGGTGCCGATGATGTTATCTTCATCCTGGAAGAGCAACGCGAACGATCGATAGTTCTGCCGCTTGTCGTTGCCCGGCACGTTTCGATCCACAATCACGTCCGCGCGCCACGAACTCTTCTGCGCGAGATCCTCGCCGCTGACCGGATCGCGATACTGGGATCCCCTCGGACCGATGATGATCGCTCCAAAGAGACCGTTTCGTGGATTCTCGATCACGTTCCCCCAATCCTGAATCAGCGCCGCATTCTCGCCGAACTCCGGATGGGCATAATACGTGTACGTCCGACTTTGCCCTGGCGCCACCGTCTGGTCGCCTGGATTGTTGCCTGCATTAATCCCCATCGATTCCTTGGGATCGTAGGCCAGATTGTCCACATGGAACCCGGCCCGATCTTTGGCCATCTCATTCTTGAGATTAACTTTGATGCAGTCGCCCACGTTGACGTGCAAAGTCAGCGGGCTTGGCTCAAGACCGCCCGAAGATACCTTCACCTTTTCGCCGTCGAGTACATACATCTTTCCGGTCTCATTGCCAAACACCATCTTTCGCTCCAGATCCACCTCCATCACACCGGGCGTTCCCTTGTTGTAGCGGATCGCCTTGTCGATGGCAGACACGTTGAAGGTCTTCACCGGCGCATCTGCCGGACAGACGGACTTGGCCGATTGGGGAATTGCTTCTCGGCCCGGCAGGGGCTTCAAGGACGCATCCGCCTGGTCCAGAATCCTGAAGATGCCCCAGCTGCCTTCGGCGAAGTGTGACGCGCGACCACTGTAGTAGAGGTAGTCGCCCGCCATCTGCTGCGGCCCGCCCGCGGCCGGAATGGCCGCGTCATACCGCTCTCCGATCACCACATGCAGCGTGCTCTTCGGGATGGAGTTCTTGCTGTAGCGCTCCATCGGGAACCAGTGACCGCTGATATGCCAGGAGTGGACTTCGTTCGCGGATGTTTCGAGCAGCCGGACAACCACCGGGTCGCCCAGATAGGCCCGCAGCATCGGAGTCTCCGGATCTCCGTGAATGACGCTGCTGAACAACTTCGATGGATCCGGGTTGTTGGCCAACCGCACCGACAAGGGCTCGACCCGCATGTTGTAGCCGCCGCCTGTCGTCGCTTCACCGCCGTTCAGAAACTTCATCGGCGACAGATTGAGTCTGGCCGGATAGACCGCAGAGGGTGTGCCGTCCACGGAGATCGCTCCGACTCTGACTTGTGGATTGTCGGCCGTGATCAGCTCCGCCGCCCGCGGATTGGAATCCATGACATGCGTGACGATCTCCCGGAACGAACCGCGGATATGCGCGGACACCGGTTCGGTCGTGTGAATATCGGCCACCGGACCGCTGCGCAATTCCTTGCCCGTCACCGGATCATGATAGGTCGATCGCGGCGGCTCGGCGATGAACGACGCGTACTGCCCGTGGCCCCACGAGTCGAGTCCGTACACATGGTCGTGCCAGAAAGTAGTGCCGAAATCCGCGTCGACGTACCACCGTTCTCTGATCCATTCCACCGAGGCGATCTCGCCCTTCTTATGGTGATACTTCAGCGGCCGCTCGAATGTGACGGTGTTGCCGTCGATCTTGCTGATCCGAGCCGATTCGAACCGACCCACTTCGTCCATGCCTACGCCCAGCTCGGTCTTGACGTGGAACCGGGAGGCATCCTTGACTTTGATGCTGGTGGACCCCTTCGCGGCATCCGCCTCGATGGTGGTGTTCATCGGCACGGGCATTCCTTTGCCGGGATGCTCGTCCTTCAAGATCGTGAAGGGCCGCAGCGACATCTCATAGGAGAAGCCGATGATCGGACCGTCGGAAGCCTGCGTGTCGAACTGGAACATGTGCGGATGCAGATTGGTCTTGCTGGAGAACCCTTGCCGCTGATCGTCTTTCAGCTCGCTCTTGTAGACCACGTCGATGCAGTCCTGCACATTCCCACGGATCACCAGCGGGAATTGCTTGGCATGATTTTTCCGAACCTCGGCCTCCTCTTCATGCAACACATACAGCAGGCCGTCCGGATCGACGATGGCCGGTGTCTTGGCCGTCGCTTTCTTCAACGTAATGGGCAACGTGATCGCGTGAATGTTGAAGTACTTGAGCGGAGCCCCTTCCGGACAGAGACTCCAGGGCCCATTCTCGCCGGGCTTGGCCGGCTCGGTCGAATTACTGCCGTCATCGCGCCGGTGGATCGGCTCCAACCAGGGCGCACCGCTGTGGCTCGGCGAGAACGGGACGCGCCGGCCGAGATGCGGCCGTAACCACGGCCAAGAAACCTTCCCACTTCGTGGATCAAAGAGGATCTCCTGCCGCTTGGCCGGTGTCGTCGACTTGTAATTCACCCATTCATACGAGGTTTCAGGCTCCGTCAGCGCCTTCGCCCCATCCCAGGTCCAATCGTTGACCGTTGCGTCGTAGGCCAGGGTCTGCTCCTTTTCGATATTCTTGTGGCCCGGTTTGCCTTGCGGCGGCAGCTGCATCTCGACCCAATCCTTCACGGATACCTTGGCCGGATTGGCTTTCCAATCCGTTTTATCCTTGGTGATCTCGAATGTTTTGCCGCCGTACCAATCGACTGTCGTGCCCACGAGCTTGTCGCTCGTCGTGCCGACCTTCATCCGACCAACACGGTCCGGCAATTCCACCAGCGGCTTCATCACATCGGTCTGAGAGCCGGGCGCTTGCAACGTGTTATACACCCGCCAGAAGCCCCACATACCGGTGACATAATGCTGCGGGATATGGCAATGGAAGACGAACTCGCCGGCCAAAGCCTGTAACCCTCCGGAACCACCCTCAATCACTTGATCGTACACTTCCGTTGGGCCGATGGACTGTACGTCCAGACGGTCGGAGGGATCGCTGATCGGGGGAAACTTCACCGGTCCATTTTTTGACACTGCAAAGTCGAGATTGCTGTTCCCCGGCTGGCGCGCCCAGCGGACGGAGCCGCCATGCAGATGGTGCGAATGTACGATTTCCGAGCCGCCCGCCATGCGGAACTTGGCGGGGTCGCCGAGGTAGGAGCGGGGGATGGTCGTGGCCGGGTCGCCGAACGTGTAGGACCCGTAGCCCATCGACTCATCGCCATAGAAGCCCATGTGGGCTTGAAGCTCGATCCGCGAGCCATGCGGTTCACTGCGATAGTTCAAGAGCCGCGCCCCGGGTCGGTACGAGTCGGTGTGGGGATCGCGCTGCGGCAGCATCTCGCCCTTCTTATTCAAGAGGCGAAACGCTTCATCGCCCGCTTCATGATAGAAAATCGCGAACTCGCGGAAGTCCGCGCCGTTCGGGTCTTCGATCATCGCTTCCCATCCGCTCGCCATCGGCTTCCCGTCGAACGGGCTGAGATAGCGTGAACCGCGTGGCTCCACGACCAACATGCCGATCAACCCCTCATTAAACTGCTCGCGCGAGGCGTGAGAACGGAAGAACCTCGCCCCTTCCTGCGTATCCGGCTTGATGTACCACTCAAAACTTTGCTGTTTCCCTGCCGCCACCGTGGTATCCGGGTTCGACGGGGTCGCCGGTTTGCCGGTGGATGAAATCACCATGGATGACCCGTTGATGACGAGGTTCGTCGGCTCGTCGGCGATCTGATTGTGGAGCGTCATCTTAAGGCAATCACCCTGATTGGCCCGGATCACGAGCGGCTGAATCACATCGCCCTGCAAGCCGTTCGATACGGCACCGGGATCGTTCTCTTTCTCCCGAGCGTCTTTATTGGTTGTTTCCTCAGCCCGCGCCTTCTCCACGTTTTCGGTCAGCACGTACATGTAGCCTGGGAAATAATCCAGGAACCGGCTCAGGGTGATTTCGATATTGATCGCCGAGACATGGTACTCCTTGACCGGCACATTGGCCGGACAACGCGATCCATCGGTGACCGCAACCTTGTCCGGGTCTTCCGCCACCAGCAACACACCCTGCTGCATCATATGGCTATTCGCGCCATTGCTGTAGCCGCCCTTTGTTCCAATGAAATCCTGCTGCCGCTTGATCTCCTTCATCATGCGGTCGTGAAGGATCGATCCTCCTTCACGATAGACGACCTTCTGTGTCGATGCCTGCCCTGCACTCCCCTGATGATCGTGCCGTTCCGCCGCGAATCCTATCGGCGCGAAGGCAAGGCTACTCGCCAACGCCAGGCTTTGGAATCGCAGCATCGTCCCGGCTCTCCTCTGTCTCCGGCTGTGTTCACACTGAGTGGACCTCATGTCTCGGCCTCCTCTCCCTGGTGTACTCGCCTCATCAGGCGAGTTGTGGATGTCTGCTCATTGAGGATCATTTCTCTCATCTCCTCTTCATCATGATTGCTATGTGATAGGACCCGGCCTCCGAACGACTTCCGACCTCGATTCTCAGGAGGTGAAGAGCTGGTGAGGTTCCTTCTTGCGAAGGAATGGGTCATTCGGAGGCCGGTCCAAAATCACCCAGACCCTCACCAGCACTTCTTTCGTAGGGCAATCGTCGTGCCTTTCCACCGCAGCATGCCGATCAGCACAAATTCTTTCGTTGTGACGAGAAGTTGCAGAAAGTTACAGAATGTTCGGTGGTGGAGAAAGAATCATTTCAATTTGCGGAATTTTTCTACGGAACGAGACAACGGCAGGAAGCACAGCGTGTCTATTGAAAGAAATCAAAACGTTACACTGTCTAATATCTTGGACGGTGTCTATCAGGAAACTGAGGCATGACGGGGCAATGCCGAAGCGTTCAGTTGGAGTAATAGCTTCCGCCCTCGACTTTTCATGGAGGGACTACCTGTTCGCGTGAGAAACGAAATGAGCGGTTGAATCGATTGCTTTAGCTTGGGATCCTGTTTAGCCAAGTCAGCCAAGCCCTGCATCGCGAAGGTCTTCACAATTCGGCTTTGATCTTCAAGATAGCCTCGAAGCGTCGCCTCAACTATCTTGCGGTCTCCCCCTGACAACTCCAATCGCGGAAGCATCTGGGCCAAATGCCAGCGCAGCTCTTGCTGCTCAGTCTTTGCCGCCAGTTTCATCAGACGTTGTTTGAAAGGCTGAAGCCACTGAGGGTTTGTCATGGTGAGCTTCTCTGCCGCATCAGCAGCACGCATGCGAACGAGCTCGTCCGCATGATGCATGCCGTCTTGTGATTACAGTATCCCTAAAATCCGATGGCCCCATAGACGCCCGCAGTCCAGAAATTGTTCACGGTGTTGGTTTGATTGGAAGCGAGGTGGAAGCGGCTGTCGAGGCCCAGCCACAACTCTTTCCACACGCGAAACTCGGCACCGCCGCCGAACTGAACCCCGATGTCTAAGTAGTTGATCTGGCTCGACGTCGGGCTGATGACGTGGAAATCCAACCCGGCCGGAATGACCCAGGGTTGGAAATCAGTCCCCTGTCGAAACTTCACCTTGGGCGCTACACTCACGGTCAGCATGGTCAGTTGCACCTTGGCGGGACCGCCATTACTCCCCCCCGTGAAACCAGCGAGATCCCCATTTGCGACGCTGTTAGAAGCCCACCTCTTAAATTCCAATCCGATCTCGCCCACGACCGCGATGCCCTTCGCCATGCCCCAGAGATCCCTGGTAACCATGAGATCCGTTCCCCCGCCGATGTAATAGCCGAACGACCCATCGTTCAGCCCCGTAAGACCATGGCCGTCTGTGATTAACTCACCTCCCCGATCGCTCGTGAGTCCGGCGGCGCCACCGCGGAAGAACACGCGGTTCCCTGTCGATGTTGTCTCTGTCGTCTCCTCGGCTGAAGCAGGACATGCACTACCCACAGCAAGTGCCGCAGCGAGTGAAACCGCCACACACCAAACCCCCATATTGCGGTGAACTTTCGAAACAGGCATGAAGCTCCCCCCTTCTGGTTACGCATCGAGGAGCACGGCCCTCCGCGAGCAATCAGCTGACAGACATTCGGCAGCCTGGGTCGTCAGCTTGGTGAATCATGAATTCCCCATCTGCTCATCGCTCGATCAATAGACACCATGAGCGCGAGCGCCTCATCCGGCGTGCTCACGTATTCATCTTCGCGATGCGCAGGTTCGGGCACCAGTCCACTTCCGCGTGGCGTGCCAATTCCATGAGCTGAACCGGAACCGGACTGGCTCCGCGACCGCGCGATACTCCTACACATCGTGAACAAATAAACTGACAGTGGGACACACAGGATCGATCAGGACACCCGCCGTCGGAACCCACTTTGGCCGACTGCAGGAGGCAATAGGTGACCGGATCCGTCGCACGGAGACTTTCGTGATAGCATCGGAGCGCGAGATAGAAGTTTACCCTGCTCCTGACGAGTCTGGCGTCGAGCGTGATCCGGACATCGTGCAGGTCCCAAGCTTCCTCGATCAATCGTACGGCTTTCTCTACGGAGTTCGGAAAGTCATCGAAGAGTGCGACATAGGATGCGCCCTGTTCACCGGCCTCAATCTCGCAGGTGGGTGCCATTCGGACCAGTCTCAGCAATGCCGGGGCTTCGACCATCTGCGCTTCAGGAATAGCGATTGAGAGACGCACCACCGGCTCCCGCGAGGAATTGCAATGTCGGATGATCCGACATCGCATCGGCCCGTCCTGTCGTAGCGTGGCTATTGGGGACCGGCCTTATGCTTGGTTGGCTCAATAGAGCGGCCGGACCGAAGTAGCCGAAGACGTCTTTTAGGTTCGAGAACGCGCGCTGAAACGGCCCCATTTCCTGATCGGTCACATACTGCAATGTGAGCACGATCCGCTCTTCGCGCGGCCCGAGCGGCGTGACGGCGTGCCACAGCTTGTCTCCGTTAAAAATTACCAGCGACCCCGGATCAAGCGGGATGAACTGCTCGCTTACTTCAGCTTTCGTGCCGGGCTTGCGCATGTGGGCCACCAGTCGGCATTGTTCGGATCGCTCGATCAGGCCCATCAAGACTGTGTATCGCTTGCCCTTGTAGTACGAGGTATCGAAATGGAATCCGATGTGGTCTCCCGGCCGCGTGTAGTAGTACAGCGCGCAGGAATGGGGATCGTTTTCGGGACAGAGGAATAACTCCTCGTTGACGATGTTGCTTAGAAACCGGCGAAATGCCGGCGAGCGATAGAGGGAGATAATGACGGACGACTCATGGAGCTCATTCCAAATCGCATAAGAACTGACGCTGCCTCCCTGCTTGTGACCCGGCACGTAATTCCGATAGATGTTCTTCCGTAGCAGCTCGACCTCCGTGAGACAAGGGTTGACGATCTTTTTCGGAATGAACCGATCGAGAATGAGGCATTCATTCTGTTCCCAGTAGATTCGGCCTGACTGCTCACGATCCACCTCGGCCAACGTGCGAGTCAGGTTCTCTTCCACGTCAATCGTCTGGCACTGCATGGAACCTCCTCTAAGAAATAATGCCCGGTACGTCCTCGCTCGGCACCCCGATAACGAGTGAGGGGGGTCACTCTCACCTGTAACCCCCTCACCGCAGCTATGTGGCGGTGTGGGCAACCGCTCACATTCAAGCGAACCGGATTGGATGGCGACGGGCACATCGCCATCCAGCGCCGAGAGAGCCGGACCTCTCTGCACACGATCGGACCTCAGCAACGTTCATGCCTTGCTGCCTCATCCTTTCTGAGCGATTAATTTCTACGTCAGGAGCGACTATCTGTATTTTGCATTGAGTATGTGCGACAGCTACCGGCGCTCAACGAATCCACGGGCTTGGACAGTCACAATGGTCGTCCCGCTCGACCATTCAGATATCAGCCACTTATGTTGTCCAGGCCGATAGACCACCCAGCGACTGAACAAGTGGTGAAAAGGGACAGACAAGAGACACCTTACATATTTTTCTCTGTACGGTCGGAAATCAGAGGCTCAATAGCAGTGTGTGTCCATCAGATCCGAGCGTTGCGTTTCATCGATGCAGAAGAACGCAGAGCGCTGTACACGATCTCATCGATTGCGCGTGGAAAGATGGAATGAAGGAAGGTCTCTCAACCGGCGAGGCGACGCCGAGGAAAACTATTTGGCCCGGCACCCCGATGATGGGGTACCGGGCCTCATCAGACCAATGGCGGCTCCGGTCTGACACGACACTGATGATCTGTACTGCTCTGCTTAATACCCGGCCTTGGCGCCTGTGCCCACCTGCTTGGAAAACGGATCGAGAATATCTTTTGATGCGCCATTCCAGATGACGTCCGCCAAATTCGACATCCGGCTCACGATCTGCGCCGCCACGCCGCCCGCGGCCCCGAACAACCCACACCACCCCAACGTCACGAAGCCCCAGTGCAACGGCGCCGAGAACAGCTCATCCACGAACCAGAACGCATGGCCCCACTCGTTCAACCCCACGTTCGGCAGAATCATCATCGGACCCACCACCGCCGCCACCAACGGAAAGGACGTCGCCTGCGCATAGAGCGGCAACCGAGTCTGCGCATAGAGATAGCTGGACACTCCGCACGTGATGTACAAGGGAAAGCTCCCATAGAACGCCACAATGTGGCTCGCCGTGAAGCTCGTGTCGCGGATGATCACTTGGTGCCATGCCGCATCCTGCTCCAGCGTGTAGCTGCCCGCGTAATAGACGCCCCAGATGTAGAGAACCAGCCAGCTCAGCCAATAAAAATACCTCTTCAACTCCAGTCTGGGATCCAGGTTGGCCAGGTTTCGATCGCGCGTGATCCAAATCCATCCGACCGAGATGGCGAAGAAGGTAGCGTTGGCCACAATATTAAATCGAAACAGTCCCATCCAGACTGAGTCGAACTCCGGGGTCATCGAATCAAGCCCGTGCGAGTACCCGAAGGTACGTTGAAACATAACCCAGAAGATTCCGATCCCCAGCATCCCCAGCCAGCCGATCGTCAGAGGTTTCATGTTGTGATACCATCTCGCCACATTGGTGTCAGGCACCTGCACTGTTCCGTAAGTTGTAACCCCATTTGCCATGATGACCACCTCTCCTTGTTTGAATTCAACTGAGCCCCGTTCTCGGTTGTCCAGAGACGATGGTGTGTGGAGCTAGGCAAAAGGTGTGCGCTGGAATCCAACCGTGCTTGAGGCGACTGATTGCATTGGTGGGAGCGGTGACGGGAATTTCTGTGCTATTTTCGCACTTGCCTGAAAATCTACGCGAGTAGACAGTTCCGGCAGCGGGAAAGCCGGCATGTAGGAATTCCAACTAGTTAGACTATCCAGGCACCTGGACAGCGGGGACTGAGAAAAGAGGTGGAAAAGGGCAAACTACAGCTATTCGATGTTATAGGCGCGAAGCTTGTTGTAGAGGCTCGCTCGGCTGATCTTCAGCAACTTGGCTGCCTTTAATCGATTTCCCGCAGTTTTTTGCAACGCGTCCACGATCCGAGTGCGTTCGGTCTGAGCCACAGCCCCACGCGACGCTGAGCGCAAACTCTCCTCTTCGGTCACGATGCCTGAAACCAGATCATCGCACACCAGCCATGGCCCGGTGGTCGTCACCACGGCCCGCTCAACGTGATGCTGCAATTGCCGGACATTGCCGGGCCATGGAGCATCGCGCAACGCCCTCATCGTTTTTTCGGCAACTTGGCGCACGGCTTGGTGATGTCGAGCGCATGAAGCGGCGACGAAATGTTGGACGAGCAATGGGATGTCTTCTCGCCGTTCCCGAAGCGCCGGCAAATAGAGCGGCAACACGGCCAGTCGATAGTACAGATCCTGCCGAAACGTCTTGGCCTTCACCAGGTCGGCCAGTTCCTTGTTTGAGGCAGAGATGACCCGCGCATGGATCTTCAACGATCGTGTTCCACCCACGGGCTTGATCTCGCCCTCTTGCAGGACGCGGAGCAGCTTCGCTTGAAATGTCGGCGTGGTATCGCCGATCTCGTCGAGAAAAATGGTGCCTCCGTCCGCCTCTTCGAACAGTCCACGCTTATTGGCGACCGCCCCGGTGAAGGCTCCTTTGACATGCCCGAATAATTCGCTTTCAAGCAGTGTTTCGGGCAAGGACCCGCAATCGACGACGACGAACGGCCGATCTTTTCGGTTGCTGAGCGCATGAATCGTGTTCGCCAGGAGTTCCTTCCCTGTTCCACTCTCCCCTTGTATGAGGACGGTCGCCGAGCTGTCCGCCACAAGGCGAGTCATGTCGAAGAGTTGCCGCATGATCGGGCTTCGTCCGATCAAATCTCCTAAACGATCGTCTCCCGCTCGGCCGACGGAGTCCTTCGGTGTTGCTCGACCCTGGGGCTTTGGGGTCGGCTGAAAGAGCACCAGCATCGATGCCACGGTTCCATTCACATCCGCCAAAGGGAATGCTTGTTGCATCCCACAGGCCGTGCCGTCTCCTCCACTCGAACAAGACACGCATTCCACACCGGGTGCTTCAAACACCTTTATGGCCGGACAGGTCCCGCAAGGGTCGGTCCGCTGCGCAAAAGCCTCATAGCACTTGGCGCGAGACCGGTTGGTTTTTGCAGCCTGGTCCGCTGACCACGCCGCTTCGTTCGCGTACACAACGTTGAATGATCGGTCCATAACCGCCACACGATCGGACAGTCCCTGTGCTAATTGCTTGATCGCTTCGATTCGCGCGGTGATGACAGGATCCGTCGGCGCCGATTGGTTGAGGCGGGCTGAGTCAGACAAAGCGATCTCGTTCCTCGGGATGACTATCTCTACTGTGGAGTACGGAAATGGAGGTACGCAACCGGCACGATCAGCCTCCGCCTGTACCCTTGCAATAGAGTAATTGTTGCACACAATTCTTGAGGTCGGCAATACGGACCGGCTTGTCGAAGTAGGCGTTCGCGCCCGCTTTCACCACTTCCGCTTTCAATGTCGCGTCGCCGAACGCCGTGATCACGACAATCGGGCAACCAGGCGCCACGGTCCGCAACCGACCGATGTAATCATCTCCCCCTGCGGGCATCCGGAGGTCCGTCAAGATCAGATCGGGCACGGATTGCAGTACCGCCAGAAACGCTTCGTCCCCATTCCTCGCCTCGCGCAGCTGATATCCCATTCCGCAAAATTCATCGCACAGCAAACTGCGCATCTCTCGGTCATCTTCGACGATCAGCACAGTCGCTGTTTTCCCGTTTCTCACCGACGCCATCCTCTGTCCGTAACTTCCCCGGAACGTGATGAGGAATAGAGCAAAGAAGATGCCGATATGCGGGCGACCAAGATGCGCATGAATTCAAAGGAATCTTGGCAATGATGGATGGAGCAAACGCACAGTGGCGAGAAACACCACAATCGGAAATGAGCCAGCCGGTGCAGGATGCTACAGCTCAAACGGTCGAGACTAAGGTCAAGGTTGAGGTCTAGAGAAGAGTCGAGACATATTGAGGGGCATCCACCTTTAACCTGAACCTCAACCTCAGCCTGTTTGATGAATGGGCAGGAGGACGGTAAACTTAGTTCCCTTCCCTTCCTCGCTCTCTACAGCAATGGAGCCTTGATGTTCTTCAATGATTCCCTTCACCACTGTTAATCCCAAGCCGGTTCCTTTCCCGAACTCTTTCGTCGTAAAGAACGGATCGTAGATTTTTCCAATGGCTTCCGGGGGGATTCCGTGACCGGTATCGACGATGGTGAGTTTCACCATCGGTTGCTCAGACTCCAAGCCGACACGAAGAGTCCCGCCCTCCGGCATCGCGTGAACGGCGTTCATGATGAGGTTGAGCAAGACTTGGCTCATCTGATCCCCGTCGGCCAACACCATGGGGCAAGGGTCGGCCATCTCCATTTTAATCCGAATGTGGTTTCTTGCGAGACGCTCTTGAAACATCTCCATGCCGTCTTCGATCACTTTTCTTAGGTCAAGCGGAACACGCTGCGGAGCTTTGCGTCGCGCGAATGAGAGCAGTTGATTCATCACCCTCGTAATCCGCTCAACCTGCGTAATGATCGTCCGGAGACCTCTTTTGATCGGCTCCTCCGTCACGCGATCCATCAAATATTCGGCCCGCCCAAGAATCACGTTCATCGGCGTCCCGATTTCATGCGCCATGCCGGACGCCAGCGTCCCCAGTTCAGCGACCCGCTCGGTTCTCCGCAATTGGTCTTGAAGCCGTTTCCGCTCGCTGACATCACGGAGCATGATCAAAATCGCCGGTCCCTCTTCGTCGACAAATCGAGCGCCACTGACTTCCACATCCACGGCTTTTCCGTCGAGCGTCACGATGGTCCCCTCAAGCATGGGGCCTTGAGCCGTGCCTTCAAACAGTTCCTGGATTCGCTCTTGGACGATGTCATGGTCATCGGCGTGGAACAGGTCCATGGGAGACTTTTCGAGGATCTCCTCGGCCTTTACCGCTCCGAACAGCTTGATGGCCTGGTCATTGGCGAAGATGATGCGGGCGTCTCGATTCACTAAAATCGCATACGGCGAAACGGCGATCAGGCGCCGATACCGTTCTTCGCTTTGCCGCAGCAAGTGTTCGGCCCGCTTGCGTTCGGTCACGTCGGTGATGAAACCTTCCAGGTGACTGAGGGCGCCGTCCTGCGCATAGATCCCTTCCCCTCTCTCCCAAACCCATTTGACCTCGCCGGATTTCGTCAGAATTCGGTAGGTCAACTCGAAGGGACGATGTTGCTCCAAGGCGGCCTGAACATCCTGCCGGACACGCTCACGGTCACCCGGATGGGTATTTGTGCCGTATGCAATCGTCCGTTGAACGAGGTATTCTTCTATGGTGTAACCGGTCAAATCCGACGCTCCGTCACTGAGGTACTCGAATATCCACCCCCCGTCATTTCGACAACGATACACGAAGCCCGGTAGATTGCCGATTAAGGTGGTGAGTTGCCGCTGGCTCTCTTTGAGCAAGTCTTCGGCCCGTTTGCGCTCCGTGATGTCTCGAAGAATGACGGTATAGTATTTCTTTCCATCCACATCGATATGTGAAATGGCGGCTTCGATCGGAAACTCTTCTCCGTTAGAGCGGAGTCCCATGACGGTTCCCAGTTTGCCCATCTTTCGGCTCGTCACGCCGGATTGTCCGAATGCATGAATGTGGTGGCGATGGGCCTCGCGGAACCGCTCCGGCACGAATCCGTCGAGCGGCCGACCGATTGCTTCTTGAGCGGAATACCCAAACATCTGTTCGGCTGCGCGGTTAAATAACACGACTTTCTGACCCTCATCCACGGTGAGGAACGCATCCATCGCGGATTCAATGATGCTTTCGAGCATGAGTGGGCTGATCAGGAGCTGCTCTGCCGCCCTTTGGGGGATGACTGATGCGTCTGCGGTATCCGGCTGCGATCCGGTCTCTTGCGCGTCCATTGTCAGTCCTCAATCGGTGGCATGAAACGATCGTGGATAAGGACCCGTCTTGTAGGACAGAATGATCCACGGCGCCAGCACATACAGGCGACTACTCACCATGGTCAAGTGACATCAATCGGGCTCGGTGGTCGGGGAGAAGGTTGTTGTCATTCCTCCGAGTGAGGCCGGTCCTCTATTTCGGCAAGTTTCCGATACAGGGTCTTGCGATCGATGCCAAGGGCATGGGCGGCCTGATATTTATTGCCGCCGGTCTTCTCGAGCACTTTCTTGATGTACTCTTTTTCAAGCTCATGCAACGGAAGAGTGTGCTCGGCTGCTTCATCCAGTACACGTCGATCGCCACGGGCCCCTTGCACTGCCGCGGGCAAATCATCCGGAGAAATTTTCTCGCCCCGACTGAGCGTCACAGCCCGTTCGATGACGTTCTCCAGTTCCCGGACGTTCCCGGGCCAGGCATAGTCCATCAACATCGCCAGAGCGGCCTCGCTTATCCCCTTGACCTCTTTCCCGCGAGCCTCACCGCACTTCTTGAGAAAGGCCTCCACCAGGAGCGGAATATCCTCCCGTCGCTCCCGGAGCGGCGGCAACTTCAACTCGATCACGTTGAGTCGATAATAGAGGTCCTCGCGGAATCGCTTGTTCTTCACTTCCTCACTGAGATTCAGGTTGGTGGCCGCGATGATGCGCACATCCACAGAGATCGGCTTGGTCGCTCCCACCCGCCTGATTTCCTTTTCCTGAATCGCGCGAAGAATTTTGGCCTGCAGCATGAGCGGCAGCTCACTGAGCTCATCGAGAAACAACGTGCCTTTCTGCGCTTCTTCGAACAATCCCCGTTTGTCCATCTTTGCGTCGGTAAAGGCGCCTCTCACATGCCCGAACAGTTCACTTTCCAACAGCTGCTCCGGAATCGCCGCACAGTTCACCGGAATAAAGGGACCATCTTTTCTGCCGCTATTGTAGTGAATGGCTTTGGCGACTAATTCTTTCCCCGTTCCGCTTTCTCCTGTGATGAGGACATTGGTCGGACTATCGGCTACCCGCCGAATGAGATCGAACACCGCCTGGATCGCCTTGCTCTTACCCAATATTTGGTGGAAGCTGTATTCCTTGCGGACCTCTCTCCTGAGCCGGCTGACTTCCCGCCGTAACGCCGCTTCCCTAATCACGCGTTCGACGACGCGGATCAGCTCGTCCTTCTTGACCGGCTTGGTGAGGTAGTCGCTCGCGCCGTGTTTCATGGCTTCGACTGCCGTTTCCACTGACCCAAACGCAGTCATGAGAATCACGTTGATATCGGGATGGTCTCGTTTGATCTGCGTCAGCAATTCAAGCCCCTGCATGCCTTTCATGCGAAGATCCGTGAGGACGACCGCGTAGTTCTCTTCAGTCAATCGCTTCAGAGCTTCCTCACCGCCTCCAGCCATTGTTACCTGATGACCCCGGTCCTTCAGTATGTCATAGGCCAATTCCCGCATATCGGCATCGTCATCTACGACAAGGATGGCGCCCCATTCTTCGGTCATGACATTCTCCAATACAAACACAAAAAAGATTGGTAATGACACAGACCTTTCATCTGCCCTAACCTGCCACAGGGAAACAATCTATATGGCGCATTATGCATCAATTTACCATGTCTGGGCTCTCGATAGGTGCGAATGTGCAAAGGCAGGACCAGGGAGTCTGATCTGAGCGGGAGACTTGGAATCCGACAAGGATAGGGGCCGTCTACGGCTGCGCCGGCACTTGACCAGCGCCTCAGCTCACTGGAAAGTTCTGTGCCCTGCGGTCCCCGCTCCGGACCCGACGGATCGTGTCGCAGACGATAGTGAACGCGGTGCCCTTCGACAGGTAGACCGAGGCGCCCGCCTCGTACATCAGCTGTTCCAGTTTTGGATCTTCGTGCATCGACAGACCGATCACGGCGATGTCCGGGAATAGATGCTTGATGCGGCGGGTGGCTTCCATGCCGTTGAGCTTCGGCATGTTGATGTCCATCAGGACGACGTCCGGACGGATGGAGGCGGCGAGTTCCACCGCCATTTCACCGTCCACCGCTTCGGCGGCGACCTCGAATCCCGGTTCGCTTTCAAGCATGCTCCGAAGGCCTTGCCGCATGATCTGATGATCGTCCACCAACAGAATACGAATCCGGATGGGATGCCCTTCCGCGCCGCCTGCCATGGCTGCAGCAGCATTGTGGTCATCTTGATGCCCGGCCGGTGCCGTGGCCGCCGACAGGGTCTGCAAGGGCAGCAGAATGGTTACCCGGGACCCGCGCCCGGATACGGACGAAATGCGGATGTGTCCGCCGATCGTCCGCAGTTGCTCGCGCAGGCTGAATAGACCGAATCCGCCCGCCTGGGTGGGTCCCTGCTTGCCTTCCATTTGAAAACCGATGCCGCGATCCTTGACTTGAATGGCGAGATAGCCGCCGCTTCGGCGCAGACGCACCGTTGCTTCGGTGGTCTGCGCGTGCTTCAGCACATTGAAGAGCAGTTCGTGAAGCGACTGGTGCGCGATGCGCAGCACGTCGGGATCCAAGAGCTTCCGTCTACCGTCGTCCACTATGTGGATGGTCAATCCATGGCGCTGGAGCTTGGCTGTCACCCACTCGACCGCCGCAGCCAGATCCCCGTCGCCGCCGAGTGTCGGCGGCTGCAGATCGCTCATCAATTGCCGGGTGACCGCCAATGCCTCCTTGAGCAGTCCCGTGACCGAGGCGATGCCGGCCGCGATCGACGGCGTCGTGCCGCGCGACAGGGCCACCAGCTTCATTTGGCAGAGCGCAAGCGTCTGCGCCAGGTTGTCATGGAGTTCGGTCGCGAGGCGTTGACGGACCAGCTCGTCCGCCTTCCGCAGCTGAGTCGCGAGCGATTGTAGACGCCCTTGATACTGCAGCAACGCCCGGGTCCGCTGCTTACGCTCGGTGATATCCATGAACGTGAATACGAAATCGGTCGTGAGGCTGTTTTCGGTGAGGGGAAAGGCGGAACATTCGACCTCCACGACGACCCCATCCTTGCGATAAAACACCTGCTCGGCGAGCCGTGTGGAGTACCCATTGGAGAGAGCACGGACCAGCACGCACCGGCCGTCACAGGGAGCATCCGCTCCATTATGCACCCGGTCGTGGAAGAGACGTCCCAGCAGTTCGTCGGGCGTATAGCCCAGCATCTCGGCCGCGGCCCGGTTGATGAAGGTGCAACGGCCCTGGTGGTCCAATCCGAAGATTCCCTGATCCGTGGTCTGGAGCAAGAGATGATATTGTGCCTGGGCCGCTGTGGCACGCAGGCGTTCCGCCTGGGCGAACCGCCATTCCTTCCGCAATCGTGCCTGCAACCAAATGAGTAGATAGAAGATCGGCGCAACAATGGCGACCCCCGCCGCCGCGACCTTGAGATGAAAGCTTTGAATGGGCTGCACCAGCGAGGCCGTCGGCATGCGTACCAACACCGTCCACTGAGATGCATCGGACTGGCCCCAATTCCTGGTACGGCTGTATCCGGTAATGACCGGAATGTGCCGGCGCAGGTGTACTTCCTCGATATATCCGGCCGGACCCTGGCGGGCCAGTTCCAATGAAGGCAATTTCAAGGTGGCGAGGTTGGACCGGCCCTTATGAGCCAAGTCACTATCGACGTAGGCCACGCCATCCTCGGCAATGATCTGGTATTCGATGTCGGCCAACGTGGAATTCTTGTTCACCAAACCGGGGAGCGTTTCTACGGCAATGGCTTCCAAGACCGGCATGGCGATGCGGCTTGTGACCACGCCGGCAAAGGCTCCGCGCGAGTCGTAGATGGCCCGTGAGATGGCGATCGCGTCAGGCGCCCCTTTCTCGGTCAAGAAGGCGTCCACTCCTCCCAACACCGTGGCATCCGGCCGCTCCGCTGCCCGTGCGCGGACCTCCTGAAACCAACGGGTCCCGCCGACGTCCTTGCCCCGCGGCCATTCAGCGGAAGTCGACTCCACCAGGTGTCCCTCTCTGTCAGCCACCGCGATCCAATGGTACGTCTCATAGGTATCTCGAACCGTATCGAGATAGCGCTGCACGAATGCCGGATCGTCTTTCATACTGTTCGAGAAGACGACCGCCATGGCGTGCAGATCACCGTAGCGTTCGGAGACGACTCGGTCGAATTTCAAGGCGATTTCCGCCGCCCCCAAAGTGAGCGCTTCCCCCGCTGTCCGAATCAGTGTCTGTTGGACGTACTGCCAGGCCGCCAGCCAGGTCACCACGATCACCACCGCGATTGCTGTGATCAACAAGGGCAATTGGAAGGGAAGGGGCTTGGAAGTCCTCATGGGTAGAGCGGAAGAGGTCATATATGTGAATTGTGCCGCTCCTCCACCTAGGAGAACCCCTAGTGGGTCATGAAGAAGCGGCAGGCTGTGTAGAAATATGTAAATTGCAAGAGCTTTTGTCGGGGCAATGGAATTTCCATGTGTGTGCTGGGATACCGGTCACTCAAGTTTCAGTTCAAGTTGATAAGATCGAGTCGGAGATCATGCGGTTGATCGCTATGGTGAAACTTGAAACCATCCGGCTCCTGAAAATCCATGGTGATTCCCTTCATGCGCCCCGCGCTTGCGGAAGGGATCGCCACAGTCAACCCGTCGACTATCTGCGCTTCATCGTCCGGCTGAACTCGGTCCTCCAACGTAATGTTGAAGGATAGCCGATGTTCGTCCAGGTCCTTCACCTGCACGCGAACAATAGGGTCCTCGGGATGCTCGAGGACCAATACCTTCAAGCGTTCGAGGGCCGATCGTGTGAGCCTCATGATCTCCACTTCGCTCTCGATTTGACCCATTCTCCAGGAGAATAATTTGGATTTCGCATTCAGCCTCTCACCCTTTTGCAGATGCACGATCAGACTTCATGATAGCACACGTCATCCGATAGCCGATTCAACTACTTCCCTGTCATGGCTTGGACGACGTCTGGACTCCTCCGCCGGTGGGTTTCCTAGGCCAACGCTTAAGACCGACGTTGTAGCATGGTTTCAATAACACAAAGGAGTATGGACATGCACAGCATGCTTAGAATGTCGGTACACGTATCGATCATCTGCTCATTGCTCCTGTCAGGTTGCGCCCTCACGAGCACTGCATCAATTTAACGAAGGTGGCCGTCCATTTTGGAATCGTGATGCCGTTCATCGGCGACGCGAGTCTCGACGGGGCGATCGAAGAGTTCACCAAAGCAGCGAAGAAGGCCGGCGCCGACCGCGTTCGCATTGTTCAATCCGACGAGACAGCCCTATGGTGGATCCTCCCGCCCATTTCATTGGTATTCATTCCGAAATTCACGAATGTTGCCGGCGATGCGCTTACGCAGCCTCCAACGCTGTGTGCTGTTCCATAAAGGGGCCGGATAATCCCGGCGCGACTTCGGTTTGCCGTCGAACTTGAGCAGGACGCTGGATGGCGTGTGTTGAAGGAAGGAGAACGTCGGTTCATGGGGTCTATCTGAATTTACCTTTCGCCGCATGAGTCATTGCCGACACATGGCTGTTTCCGGTACGATTGCACTCTCTCCCTACATATCTATAGACTGAGCACATGCTGTCTGCACACATTCCAATGGATAAGTGGTGGCTGCGGGGCGTCATCGCGCGATCGGTCGGCATCGTCGCCGTTGCCCTTGGGTTTATCATCGGAATGTACGGACTCGATCATCCTGCCTCACCGTGGCTCCCCACAGCACTGGGACTGCTCGCGACCGGGATCGTGGCCCACGGCTATGGGTTGTACTGTTCGATCAAACGGATGCAGCACTTGAACTCCCGATGAAGACTGGCTCGACTCGCGGCCACCGGCGAGTGGATCAGGGCGTGGGACGGGGGTCAAGGTCTTGCAATCATCTATGCGCCTCATCGGGCTGCTTCAACCGCGGGCTCACCGTCGCCCGCACAGAAGAATAGAGAAGAATAGGGGTCAGAGGCCTCACCTCATGCGAAGCGTTCTCAACCACTGCAGGAGGTAGTGCGCCATGTCCTCGGCCTGAGGGTCGAATTCGTGACAGAACGGACAAGGCGGCTCAAACGGACTGCGGCGTCCATGGCAGAACCGGCAAGGAGCCGCACGGGGCGATGCGGAGAATTCTTCCGGAGTTGAGGTTCGCATGACGAGGTGCTCCGGCGCATGTGTCCGAGGGTGCCTGGGAACGAGTGGTTCGGCGACCACTCGGGCTAGCCGCACCGCAGGTCGCCTTGCATCATACTCCTTCCGTTTTTGTGGGTCGGAGAGGATCTCGTAGGCTTCTTGGATTTCCTGAAATTGCGTCTGTCCTTCCTGTCCCGCATAATCCGGATGGTACTGCTTCGCCAAACTCCGATATGCCCGTCGGATGGCGTGCAGGCCTTCTGCGGGAGTAACGCCTAAAACGGTATAGTAGTCCTTGCGTTCCATTGCACTGGGTATTTACTGTTACTCAGCGCCTCTTTCCATACCAGACGGGTGCTCGCCGCAAGAAAGGTCTCCCCGCTATCCGTCGTTGGCTTGACGGCGCAATTACGTCACCGAGATCTGGATCGATTTGGGCTTTGCCCTTTCCACTTTGGGTAAGCGGATTGTCAGGATCCCATTCTTGAGGTCAGCTTCCAACTTTTGTTCATCGACACTGTCCGGTACCCGAAACGCCCGCTCGAATCTTCCGTACGGCCGCTCATTCCGATGATACCGCATACCCTCGGTGGGAGCTCCTCGCGGCCGCTGGCCTGAAATCAGGAGAACTCCCTTCTCAATGGACAATTTTACCGCACTCTTTTCTACGCCGGGTAGCTCGACGTGGATCTGAAAGTTGTCATGTGTTTCGAGAATATCCACGACCGGCATCCAGTCCGCAACAGTCACCGTCTCGTCAGGTCGACGAGTCGACTTGCCTCCCTCGCTGAGGATACGATTCAAACGATTGGACATCGTCTCCAATTCGCGGAAGTCATCGTGGCTCAGTACGGCCCGCATCAAATCCATGAGGCACACCTCCTTGTGAGGGTTGGCGAAAGCTTGAGAAGTTACAGGACGCCGGGTGCAGGTCCGATGTTCGTAATCGACCACGACGTTCGAGTTCGAGCTGGACTGGTCGCGCCGTCATCGCCTTGGGATGACGGCGCGGCCTCAAACCTGTCCTTTATTGACAGGTGATCGCAATTTGCCGAGGCTTCGCCTCCTCACGTGTGGGAAAATGGAGCGTCAAAAGTCCCTGTGTGTACGCAGCAGTCGAATGGGCCGTATCGGCGGAATCCGGCAGTTGGCAAGACCATTTGAAACTTCCTTCGGGAAGATTCCGAACAAGCCACGTCCTGTGTTCGGCCACGTCAGCCGGGCGCTCGCCTGTGACGTGCAACTCGTTATTGATGACCTCGACCTTAATCTGATTGGCCTCCCACCCCGGGATGGCCATCTGAACCGTCAATCCCTGTGCATCCTCAAACACGTTGTACGCAGGGGTCCAAGGCCGCGACCCTCCGTTCACCGAACCAATTGCGTCGTCGAGCAACCGGTCAATCTGGCTTTCCAGCGAACCGCTACGAAACACGGTGGGAAATTGATTGAGTACCATCATGATAGATCCTCCTTTCACCATCATGGGTGAACGTTAGAGATTGAACATACGATAATGAGCTGAAACTGATAGGCAGGTGAGAGGGCCGAGCCGATTCACATGGGCACTGACCGCTTACCAGACAGTGGCCCTCCACCAAGTCCACCCAGTTCAGCCGGTCAATTGTCGCCAAAGATAATCCTCATGGGAAACGAGTCAAGGGGGCGGCACCTGGCATGGGTCGACGATATTGAATCGTCCCGGTTCATCTCACCATGCCTCCTCTCTTCCTCCGACAGGTTGAAGGCGTCTACAGTCACATCCGTTACAAGGGTCGGTCTGGCAATCACACACTGGTCGCATCGGCTTGCTTAATCGTCGGCTCACAGTTGCCGCATGGACGCCGAGATGCACGGCGCTGTCTCCTCAAGAACTTAATGTGGTGTTGCGTCGGCTGGGGCTTACGTCGTTACTGGGGTATGCGTTGCGGCGATGGTGCGGTTGGCTCGTCCGGAAGAGCCACTACTGCATCGGGTTGAAGAGGCTTGAGCGAGAGCTGCCTGATGTCTCCCTGCTGCCAAGCATCGGCACCCCAGCAATCGGCGAGGCGGAAATATTTTCCCTCTTCCTGCGCTTGTCCTCGCTATGAATCTTGAAGCGTCGATCGTGCCGGTTGACCAGACCGATGTGCTCATGGCCATTTCCCGGGGCATACGTCGAAGGAGACTTAGGCCCTCTTAACTGGGGCCCGGAGGATCCTCACGATCTTCTCCCGCGAGCACCTCCGCTTCTTGCGCCTCAAGTTCCTGCAGTTCGGTCAGAATACCCTGGAGCGCTTGACGGCGTTGCTGAAGTCCCTTCTTGGGGATGTCTCGCGTCAAGGGCTCTTGCGCGGATTCCGGCAAATTGACCAACGCTTCGGCCTCGCCTACGGTGGCATATTTGTACGCTTCCACGTACCGATGGTTGGCACCGTATACTTTGATCAGAATGTTTTCCGTTTCAGCATCAAACTGATCGAAGGTAGGATTCACCACCGTGTGGTGGGCAAGGCTCTCAAGCTTCTCAATCTGTGACTTAAGCGCATCGCTCCGCGTGTGTGCATGATACATGGAATTGACATCAGCCATCACAGCATCCCCTTTTCCTGTTTGCCGGATAGACCGTTCGCTCTCAACGGATCGGCTACGCATGCCCTGGAGGGCCCGACAACTACGCCGCCAATCGCCTCCAAAACGATGCAATGAGCCGCCGATATTCGGTATGGCCGCACTGCGGGCACTCAAAGAGAATAGCTTTTTCTTCGCCGGCCTCTTCTCTCTCTCGGGTAGGGAGCCTTTCAATCATCAGGGCATCGCATTGTTCGCAGATCATGGCTACCTTCTTCCGCAAATGATTCCAACGAACCGAGATATCTTGGCTGCTTTCCCATCACATTCAGACAGAACTATGATCAAACCGGCTGTGGGAATTTAACAGTTGTCGCGACTGTGCTTAATTTCCATCACGAAGAAGATTGAATCATCCCGAAAAGGCTGACGTTCCATGGCGCCCTTCCAGGTGTATACTAAACGCTCGGCACCGCATGCACCGCTAGTACATTCCCTTGTTGCAGGATCCCAGTGCGTAGTGTGTGAGTAGAGGATTTTGAACGTGGGAGGTCAGCTAATCCAAGTATGTTCCAGCAGTTGCAACCAGTGGGCCTTACGGGGATGCCTGGTGGGTACTTTGCCGATGTGGGTCAGATCCCGCAATTCCCCATCGCCACGGAACGGTACAACACGTTTCCCCACTAGCCATGGTTAGCCATGACCGCGATAGTTCAACGAAGCTTTTTTGTCCTCGCAAGTCGATGTTGAGATAGGCTCTAGTAGCTTTCCTAGCTGTTAGTTACTCTTCTTTATGAGCTATGGTGTAAGCCATTCATCAACAATGTGTATGCGTTCCAGATGTATGCGTCCAGTGGAGAGCAACCGAGGGAGGAACTTATGATCAGAGTCAAGGGCACGCTCGTTCAGCAGACATTGGCGGGGATGACGCTCGTCTTAGTGATCGGTGCTCTATCGATGATCTGGCCCGGCATCTTTGCCTTATTTCTTGGTGTATTACTACTGCTGCTCCAATCTTGCGGCGTCGAACAGGAGATTGCGATGCTGTCGTGGAGCGAGGTTGGTAATTTGCCGATCGTCTTCACCTCTCTTCGGCGACCCGGTTCTCCGGCAATTCTCCCGTGACGAATTCGAGGGGCACCTTCGTCTGAGGCTGAAAACCGGAGTATGCGGTTTAAGAAGGAAGAAGAGGTTGCACATGGGACATGATTCGATTTATTGATCATTCCTTATTCCGTCTCTTCGCCACCTTCAATACATAATTCGCATTGGTCCAATTCCGAGGTGCCGTGCTCACTACAGAAAGGCCGGTGGCAGCGGCTGCACGTCATGAAGGTCATCCTGACTCGATCTTCTGCTTCGCATCGATAACACTGGCCGGCGCTGCGGGCTTTGGGCATCGTTAGGTCTCCACGAAGGTCGTTTTAGTTCCGGGACATCATTTCCATAATGTGGCCTTAGAAGGAGCCCGCGTCCGCCACATGAATAGTCCTACACTAATAACACATGGCTGTTCGTCACTCCAATCCGAAACAGGCCTTCTCACGAAAGATTTTCCGCCGGTGAGCGACGATTGTTGTAGACTTTATCGGTCAATCTACGTAGGCTTTCCATAAAAGTGGTTGCCATCCTAAAGGCCGATCATCACATATTGTAGAATGCGACCTTCCTAAAAGGAGGCTGAAATGGAAACACAGATTGCAACGAATTCCTATGCGTTCTCCATTGCGTTCTCCATTCGCAAGGACTTCCGTCGAACAGCTCTGAGTCGACCGTGCCATACCTCAACGGCGTCCTGGATTCGGATTGTGCCACTTGTTGCATTCATGATGCTCACGGCCTGCGCTAACGAAACGTTGTTTCGCTCCAACTTTGACCGGACGCCAATCGGTCAGCCACCGGCGACAATGCAGGATACTGGAACGGCGCACGTCCACGGTCCCGCCGGGAGCGTTCTCATTGTGGCTCCCCCCGTGCTTCCCTCGGGCAAGTGGGTGCGTATCAGTCGGCCGGATGGTCCAGAAGTCGCAGGATTTCAGGGAACATTTTCGCAGTTTCGCGGTGACAGCGTGTACACCTTTTCTACAATGATGTTCATGCCGTCCGGTAGCGGTATTGCGACAATTCAGTTCGAAACGTTCACGAATCCAGTGTCGAGCCTGCAGGCATTTCTGCACTTGGATTTTACCCAAGATAACCAAATCCGCATCGACGATAACGAGGGTACGAAGTTCGGTTCATTTCCGCGCGATCAACCCTTTATCGTTCAGGTGACGCTGAACATCAACGCATCTGCTTCCACGGCGCACATCGTGCTTTCAGGCGCTGGCGCCTCCGGTGAACGGGACTACACCGTCATTCCGCCTCTTCAGAACCTATCGAGGCAGTTCGGCGCGATCAGATTATGGCAAGGATTTCCGCACACGGGCGCGTTTGATGCCACCAATATTGCCGTGACGCGGAAGACGAATTGATGGTGCACAATGCAACGTGGGCAGCTTTTCCACATGAGCCCCCCGCACCAGGTGGAGGGGCGTCGAGTATCGTTGTTGCGTCACAGATGACATCGTGACAGCCCACGTGCCATACGCATGCTGCTCCTGGGCGCTTCAATTCGATCCGGCGTTTCGTCGCATCGAGCTTGTCTCAGATCGTGTCATGTCAGCTTCATTGTCTCTTCAAAATCCGGCGTTGAACTGATTGTGCAGCCTCCAGATGACTTTGCAGGTCCGAAACTGCTTCACCAAGGAATCGTTTGACTTGCGGATCGTTCACCCACTCAACCGCGCCTTTAACGAGGTTGACTGCTTGCTGATGCATCGTGATTTGATACCCGATGTACGACTTATCGAAATTCAGCCCGGCGTTGTCCCGGAGTTCTTCCATGGCCTTCCGATGCGCATTCTCGAATGTGGAGGCTAACGCTGGCTTGTGAGGCTCCATTCCAATCCGGTGAGCCAATCGATCGGCGTCCTGCATGAGCATTTGATGTTCATTGACCATGCGGGATGCATACGCCAGAACTTCCTCGGACAACGCTCGGTCTCTTGCCAATTGTCCGGCATCGATCTCACTGTGATTGATCGTATGAAGTACCCCGAGAAGGTCTGCATCGGACATTGTCGCCCCGGGCATGGTCCTCTCTACTAAGGAACAAGCGGAGAAGAGGGCACAAACACTCAGCATTGCGGCTACAGCCCAAAGCGATTTCATGAAATCTCCTTCTACGAAACGTGTGCTGGCCTTGGCCTTACTGTTTGCGATGGTTAGAGGAACCCTCCATGAGTTAGTCTGACTGAAGCAGCCCAGAGAAGAACCTAGAGATGATCCTAGACCTGGCCATAGGGAATGGAAACCTCTGTCGGACGGTCAATTCGTTTTCATCAGATACCCATCGCGTTGGGCATCCATGACAAATTGAACGGTGGTCGCCTGTACAGCGTCTTCGAGGCTATCGGTGAAGACATTTATCCAGGAGAAGGGTACGAGCAAGGCCCAATACAATTGTCTCGGCGTAAGATCGTATTTGTAGGTCTTCGTGAGCCTGTCCCGATGGTAGACACTGTAGGAGAACTCCCACCCGCCTTCGTTAATATAAAAAGGGATGACAAAGTACGCAGTTGATGCAAGCTGCCCGAGCAGCTCACCATACCAATGCCACGGATACGGTTTCTCCTGAGCATGGACCACCACTTTCGTCCTGGGCCATGTCGTATAAACAATATCGCTGCTACAGCCGGCGGCCTGTTGAAGGGCATCTTCCATGACGCGGGCCACATTCGGCGGTGACAATACCCCGCTATAGGTCCACTGATACGTCCCTCCCGAGGAAGAACTTTCTTCCGCCAGACCATATGAAAACTCAATGGTCTGATGGCAAGAGGCAAGTGCAGGCGTTACAGGAATACTGGGAAGAGAATGCTCACCGGGGAAATCATGATAGGTCACGATACAACCTGAGAAGGTCACCGGCAGGAGGAAAACCATTAGGCTGCGCATTGCCATCGAGCAATCGATGCTCTGTCACAAGGCTTTCTTTAGAACAATTTCTTGAAGCGTAACGAATTACGAGTGGGAGTCCCACTAGGAAAGTGGATAGGAGGCCTAGGGTTGCTGGAAGTTTAAAACGTACGACTGGCCGCGATTCGCATGGGCTTCGATGGAATGACATGCGACGTTCAAAAAGTATTGCCATAGTGAATCACATCCCACTTCCTGGGGAACCTGAAGCTTAATGAGTCCTGAGCCTAACCACCTCATACGGGAAACGCACATCGAGGTGCACGACAATTTACGCCATTGTAACTTCATGATAGCAGCATCGTAATGTACATCTTCTAGCGTGGGCAGTGAAGGTTGCTAAGCGAAAAGCGGTTCTACCGGTATCTCCGAATAACGAGGAAAGACTGTGAAAGACGTCTCGTCCTACGTGCATGTGATCGATGGACGGTTGCGGATAAAGGTTCCGGCGATCAAACGGTCAGATCAGAGGGCCCGGCAGGTCGAGGCTATTCTCACGTCACTCGACGGCATCATTCGAGTCACTGCGAATCCCACCACAGGGAATGTGCTCGTCTTGTTCCATTCTCACCTCGTGACCCATCAGGCAATCATCGACATGCTCAGGCAAACTGATTATCTTCGTAAGCCGACGGCAGTCCCTGCACCTCGCTTGACCGAACGGTTGACAGGAGGGATGGTTGACACGGTCTCACATGCCATCGGCCGTTCCATCGCCGAAGCCTTCGCCAAAGCTGTGATGGAACGAGCCCTCTTGGCATTGCTCTGACCCGTGCCATTGCCGCCTCCAGTGTTTAAGAGGGGTCGTAGTGAGTTGCCCGTCGCGACGATGGCGGACCCGTTGCTCAGCAGCGTCGCGGCACCTGGCCCAAGCACTCCGAGACAGGCCAAGGCCAGTGCCACTGTGTTGGGTACGGCAATGATATTCCAATTCTGCTCAATTAAGTCCACGGCCTCCCGCGCCAGTGAAATCGCCGTCGGGACATGGGCTAAATCGCCGTTCAGCAAGACGACATGCGCGGTGTCTTGAGCCACATCCGCTCCACCCTTCACGGCAATGCCGACATCGGCGTGAGCCAGCGCGGGGGAATCATTAATCCCATCTCCGATAAATGCCACGCGGTACCCTCGCTGACGCAACGCTTGTACTTCCTCTACTTTTTGCTCCGGCAAGACTTCGGCCACATACCGGGCGATCCCTACCTGCTTCGCGACATGTGTGGCCACCTGGCGATGATCCCCGGTTAGCATGACGATTTCCTTGATACCCAGGTTTCGCAATTGTCGGACGACGGAGCGCGCTTCCGGCCGTATTTCGTCGGCGTACCCGATCAATCCCACCACCTCGCGATCCATGGCCACGAAGACCGGTGAGACCGCCCGATCGCCGAACGCCGCCACGTCTTGTTGAGCCTCGTTTGGAATCCCGATTCCCAGTCGTATCATGTAGCGTGCACAGCCGACATGGACGATGGACCCATTCACGCGGGAGGTGACGCCCAAACCAATGGTATAGTGCGATGCCTTCCGAGATGGGATGGCGAGCTTACGCTCGACAGCAGCCCGGACAATGGCTTGTGCCACCGGATGATTGAGGCGTCGTTCCGCCGAGGCCGCCAGCACCAGGACTTTTTCACCCGTGAGGCCCCCATAGGCCCGGACATCGGTTACTTCCGGCTGTCCCGTCGTGAGGGTGCCGGTTTTGTCCAACACGACCGCATCCACCGTTGCCAATTGTTCCAGTGCACGACCGCCCTTGAACAGGATGCCCTGCTGGACCGCTGTGGTCATCGTCGCGAGCACCGCCGTCGGTGCCGCAATCCGAATGCCGGTGCCGTAATCAATAACCAACACCGATGCCGCGCCACCTGCGCCGCCCGCGAGCATCCCACGGATTCCAGCTCCCACGAAGCTGTACGGAACGAGGTCGTTGGCCCACCGTTCCGCATAGTTCTGAATGGCTGTTTCATGAGAGGGAGCGGCTTCCACTAATCGGACCATTTTCGCAGCTTCAGTTTGATCTCCGACCTTTGATGTCTGAATGTAAAGCTTGCCATCATGGATCACGGTGGCGGCAAAGACTTGGGCCCCCGCCTCTTTCTCGATCGGCATGGATTCGCCGGTTAAGGCCCGCTGGTCCACGGTGGCTTTGCCCGTCAGTACAATTCCGTCGACCGGGATACGATCTCCCGGGTAGACGATGACCGTGTCTCCGAGGGCAATGTTCGACACCGCCATCCGAATTGTGCGTCGTCCTCTGACGACCCACGCACACGACTCTTGATAGGACAACACCGATTCCATCGCCGCTTTAGCCCTGTTGACCGTGGCGTCCCGGATGTAATCGCCCAGATTAATCAGCCACACCATGAAGGTGGCCATGCTGAATCGTCCTTGCAGGCTGAGGAGTGCCGTAGCCGAGGCATCTAGGACGTCCACCGTCAGGCGACCCTCGTTTCTAATCGCCTGGTACGCTCGCTGTAACATCGGCAGCACGCTGCCGGTCAGCAGGAGCGGCAATACAAGCGGGGCTAACGGCTCGCACAGCAAGCCGAACGCGATCCCTGCTGATGACAGTGACAATTCAAACCACGACGATTGCCCATTCGCCGGAGAGGATCTGAGCATCGGTAGCCGCTGGAGAGCTCGTTCCGTCACCCTATTGACCCGACGGCACAAGCGCTCCGGGGTCCATGTTGACGCCTCGTAGTACAGTGTAACGCTGGAACATTGGGCATTCACGTGGCACGTCGTGACGCCCTGTAGCCTTGTTAAGTAGGCGGAGAGGCTTTGAGCGACGTCCGGCTTGTCTTTGATCCACGGTACACGCAATCTCACTCGCCCGGGTAAGGCATGAATGATGCTGACGGCGCGGGGAACGATCGTGGCCTGGATGATACGTTCTTCTGTCATCTCGCGATCAACGACCAGACGTCGTACGATTGAGCATGAAGTAGGTGCTGAACGCGAACCAGAAATAGTCAGGCCAGGACGGCAATACCGTTTTCTGAGACGTTAGAAGATTTCGGACACCAAGCAGAGCGAGCAGGAGCGGAAGCATGATTCTCAGGTCAGCACCAACTAGGCGCTGGACCGAGCTATTCAACTCTTTCATCGCGTCCTCAAATTGTTTCGCGATGGCGTTGTCTCGCTGCGATATGTCCGTGCTGTCATGGGCCATGAGACGGTGCCACTCGTTCGGATCCAAATCGTTCAGCGAGATTCCGAGCACCTGCGCAAGGGAGAAGGGCAGCTCCATGGTTTGCCACGTCGCTTCATCGAAGGTCAGCAACAGACTTCCCGTAAGCGGGTTGGCGTCGGCCGAGTGGACCCCGGGTCGAATGCGCAATTGGTCTTCAATCTCTCTGGCCCGGTCGGGGTTGTGTTTGATATCGTCGACTTTGAGTCGCATTCGCCCGGGAGACGTGTGGATCACTCGCATACCTATGGTTTCCACGATGGCGGTGCTCCTCTATGACCTATCGCAAGCGGCTGATTTTCGATGACTGCGCTACTCAGAAGTACGTGCACGCCGCCGATGAGACCGGCCGGCTGCCGCCCCGTGTTCGCCATTCCCACCATGTGTCTCGTGCTTCCCCTCTTGGTTCATCTCGGCCCGTGTTTCTTCTACTAAGTCATTGAACTGCTCGCCTGCCTCGGCTACGCCTTCCTTTGCAGCGTCATAGAGGACCAATCCGCCCCGAACCAAGGCTTTGGCGAGGGGGCGTAGGCCGGACGCGACGGCCGGAATGACGGTGGGAGCCACCATCGCAATGCCCAGGCCGACCAATACCGTAGATGCAGGCCCTTTGGTGATGTCTTCAAGCAACGACATAGTGAACCTCCTCATTTTGTAGAGAGATAAATCTATTTGAGATTGACGGGGATGCCACTAGGCAAGACCCTCATCTATAAAAGCTTAATGCCACGGACAATTTACAGCTACGGGAGGCAGAGAAGGTGGAAGAAAGATCCCGGAGAATTTCCAGAGAGGCGGCGAGAGATGCTTCCATGCTCGGGGTAAAGGAATGTCAATAAGGAGGAGGCATGCCTCCGTCGTGGAAGCATATCGAGGTTCAGTACGCACTACTCAGCAACGATTTCGCCCGACCTGACGCTACGCATATCTTCATTCTTGCCCTTGAGCATAGTTGCTCTGCGGTTGCATCGTTGTGTCGCTGCTAGGCATGTGTTCTTGACGAATGGCTGTCCGGAACGTCTTTAAATGGAAGCTCGCCTTTCTGAAATTTGATCATATTTTCAATCGCCTGAAGCAACGTCTCATTGTAGGCAAAGATGCGATACATGACATAGGTGGTGAGGCCGGCGGCGGTGAGTTCAGCCACCCCGAAAACAGACGCCACGTACAGCCCTACGGCGCCGCTTGTGAGGGCGCCTTGGATGGGGATATGGTGAAAGAATTCCCATGTCAATCTGCCAGCCGTTTCAATACTGCCCTCTAGGTCTTTCAACATAGGAGCGCTGTTTCTTGGCGCGATTCGGTGAGACAGCTGCCTCTCAGCGCGGTTCCTCATGCCTTTCTTCGTACCTCGTCGCATGCTTAATCGTTTCCCCTCCACAAAGTAGAAAATCTCCCTCTTGCCGGCCACTGGTCTTTCCCCTAGCCGCAGTATCCGCCAGTCTCATACATATCCTGAGCACCAGCGTCCTGACATTGAAGATTCAGCACGATCCGTCATCGCAGCACATCTTTTTTCACTGATAACCGGCGGCTTACGTGTAGGATTTCATCGTAGAGAGGCTTTGATAGGAACTGACACCGAGAGTGACATCAGTAGCGCGAACTGCTTCCGTTCGTGTCACGTTTTTCTTCGAGACATTCCATGATTTCAGTGTGAATGACCGGCGTTCCCAGAATGGCTTCACCGCGCGCGTCATTTCGCCGCGCCTTGTCGGCCAGTTGCTCATACAACAATCGTATTTTGTCTAAGTCCTCCTGGGACAGTTTCTCTAGGTCCAACATGGCATTATGAGCCCCTCTCGTCGAACGAATGACTTCGTCCAGCTTGAGTTGGATTGCCGCGCTGTCACGATTCTGGGTGTTCTGGATAAGGAAAACCATCAGGAAGGTCACAATGGTCGTGCCGGTATTGATCACCAATTCCCAGGTATCGCTGAAATGGAAAAAGGGGCCGCTCATCGCCCAGATCAAGACCATTGCTATTGCAATTCCGAACGCGCCGGCGGTGCCGAGCAATCGAGAGGAACTATTCGCGAGTCGGTTAAACACACTCGATTGTTTGCCCGAGGACGAAGCATCTTCCATGCTTTTATTATGGCTAAAGTAAGTGAGGATGGGCCACTAGGCAGAGCCCTTGATACGGTCGGAGATGCGGTTCGCCAAAGTCATTCCATATGCACTTATGCCATATGCACTTATGCAAGCCCTTTCGTCCGGGGTGACTCAGCACAAGGGCCTGGCCGTCCAGCGGTCTTCAGAAACAGGTCAGACATTTCTCCGCTCTTCGAATCCAGGAAGAATCGCCTTGAAGAACGCATTTTGAACGAGTTTTTCAAGGATTTGCCATGTGCTGCTGTGCGGATTTTCGACCGGTCCTGACACATCCGTTTCTGTCGCGACTTGCCCGGTGGGACGGCTTGTGAAGAGGTCCAGTACGCCATTGACGACGGCCTCATAGAGTTTTTTCAGTGTTTGCTTATCTGTATCTTGCTCCGGGTCATAGACTTCGACGTCTTTGAGGAACGGTTTGACATACCCCTCGATGCGGTTGTTCTTCACCCTCATGTCGCTGAAGAACGCGAATGTGCCCTGCTTGGCATCCATTTGGCCATAGGCTTCCAGCAGTTTGTTCAACGCGGTGACCTGCGTCTTGACGATGCGGACTTGCACAGTGAAGTCCGGGTTCGGTTTCTCAGGCCGAAATGATCCGATGACCACCGTCGGACCGCTTCCCATAAAATTCCCGGTGAGTTTCATGTTCCCCATACCATCCTCTGGTCGATTGCTGAAATTCTCGAGGTCCAGATTCATGTCGGAAAGAAACACACGGTAGTCAGGCGAGGCGGCTTTATCGATGAATCCGACATCGCTGTGCAGAATCTTTCCATGCGACACTTTGACGACGACGGACGGGTCTTTGTGCACGTCCTTGACGTGCTCGGCACCCTTCTTCGCACGTTGCGCTTCCTTATCTTTCGTCGGTGCTGTGTGGATGTAGTCGACCTTGGCGTTTTCAAGAACAAAGTCATGGATATCGACAACCGTGGTCGGAGAGGAATACTTCACATGACCGGTCATATCGAAAGCCCCTTGACGAAGCTGGACATTGTATTCCTCCACCAGCGGCCGCAAGGTGGGAAGCGTCAAATGCTGGACTTTCAGGTCTCCATCCATCCGTGGGCTTGGTTTGGCGAGCAAATCTACATGGCTATTCAAGGCCACTTCGGCATTATCAGCCAAATGAGCCTTCACACGGAGCTCCGATGGATACGGTTCGTTTTCAGGTGGTCGATTGGTGACATTCGCCGCCGTCATCTGAAGTTGATGGAGTTGGATAGGTTCGACATGTGGGTCACTGTGATAGCGGACTGCGCCGTTGGAGAGGGACAGCGACACGTGAATGGGCATCATCTTCCGCATGGTGTCCTGCCATGCCACCGCCTTCTGTTTGGTCTCTTCCTGCTTGGAGGTATGGAGAATCGAATCGACTTGCTGGCTCGTTGCGGAGAATTGTGGGCCTTCGATCTGCAAGTTGACATCGAGCTTGCCGGTGAACAGAGGGAGAAACCGGATGTGGGCCTTCACCTGTGCGATCTCTGCCAATGGCGGATCCGGTTTGGCCCGGAGCCGCACATGGAGGTCTTCCACACCAATTCCTAGCCGGAACGGCTGTAAGTGGAGTTTTCCAATCGTGATGTCAAAATCCGGTAGTCGCTCGTTCGCCTGGCGTTCGGCATAGTTCTTTATCGGTTCGCTCAGCAGTGAGCTGGCCATAAGAACCGTCAGAATCAGGACACCGACGATCGCGACTGGGATGACCCAGTGGCCACCCCATCGTGACAGAGTAGCCTTCTTCGGATCTCGGGCAAGGCTCATGTCTGTCTCAACCTGCGAGGCAACTGTTTGTGGTTTTTTGGAATCGACCACCGTTGCTTCTTCAGTGGGTTGAATCCGATGCCCCATGAGATTGGCATATACCTGTGTGAATTCGGCGCCGTACAACAGAATCTGAACGGAGTAATACACCCAGACTAAGACCACGATCAGGGAGCCCGCTGCCCCATAGCTCGATCCGATATGGCTTTTTCCTAGATAGAGCTCGATGGCGAACTTGCCGATAGTAAAGAGGACCGCCGTGAGGGCCGCACCGATCCACACATCCCGCCAACGAATATGTGCATCCGGTAACACTTTAAAGATCAATGCAAAGAGTGCGGTGATCACGACAAGGGAGAAAATCAGGTTACATCCTTGAAGGACGACTTCTGGAAGCGGCAACAGATTGCCGAACCATTTGCCGACGGCGGCCAAGCCTGTACTAATCACCAAGGAAACGAGCAGAAGAAAGGCGGTCCCCACGACTGTGGCGAATGAAAGAAGGTTATCTTTGACGAACCCCCAAATTCCTCGCCCTTCTTTGGGCGCGATGCCCCAAACGGTATTGAGTGCATCCTTGAGCTGCCCAAAGAATCCGGCAGCTCCCATCAGCAAGGTGATAGTGGCAATGATGGTCGAGATAATCCCGGTCGATGGCTGATCGGCCCGCTGGATCATGTCTTTGATGGCCGCTGCGCTTTGCGGTCCGACGAGCCTGCTGATTTGATCCATGATTGCGGACTGAGCCGCTTCCTGACCGAAGACGAGACCAATAATCGCAATAATTATGATGAGAAGAGGAACGATGGAGAAGATGGTGTAGTAGGCCAAGGCCGCGCCGAGTCGGGGCGCATGGTCATGGCTCCAGTCAGCTGCGGAGACCTTCAGGAGCGGCCACAATTGTTTCGGCTGATACCACTTCTTCACAGAAGTGGGTGGTGCAAAAGATAGACCGCAAGGATCGATGGCCAGTATCCAGGCCCCCCTGATGGATTCCTTGCGGATCGGCAACGGATGGGCATGTACGCGGGCTGCAACTAGAACGTTCCTATCGAAGCGAGTGAACGAAATGGGAAACTTTGTCTGTCGAGGAGCAGACTGTCCAATAAAGATAGCAATGTGGGCTTTCCTCGCCCGGTAAAGGTTCACCCTATGATGAGCACGGGAGGATTTCACGCATGCAGGCACAGCAGGAGAGTCAATTCCCGCACCTGGACGGTCATGAGCTGGCGGTCCGCGCCAGCATGATCCGCAGCGGGGGCTGCGCAGTATCCTGATGTCGGGGAACCCCGATAAAGAAGCGGAAATCCCCGGTAGGCACTAAGAAAGCCTGGAACTTCTCAGGGCTACTCTTGGGCAGGAGCTCGCCCAATGACTTCTGGACCAGTTTCGGTAAGCGATCGATCACGGCGTAGCTTTCGGAGCTCTTAAATTCATGCTTCGACAATAAAATTCGCCAGATGATAACCCAACATGAGAACCGTCATCATCAGCGTAACGGCGAATATGCTGGTGAAGAATTCGCCATTTAACATTCTTCATCCACCCTAATCAGCTGGCGTCCTAATATAATCAACGCTACATCCCCCTAAGGTATTGGCCTTTCAGACATGGCGCCCCAATAACTGGGGGTTCAATCGGGCTCTGGATAAAGCGTCAGCAGGGCGGGTCTTAGAACGGGGCATTTGTCTGTGGCATTGACCTAGCGTTTTATGCTCAACTTCACCGAAGCGAACGGAAATCGCAATATGGCAAAACGGAGCCGGCTATCGCTCGCACAAGGTGGAGTGTGATCCTACATTAATCAGAGGTTTCAGGATTTGGCCGGGAGATCGAGTCAAACGAAAAAGCTGTAAAGAGATCATGCCCATCCTCTGGTACCTCTCGGTAGAAGAGAGGTGCCCTTCGATATCTTTAGGACCATCTAATTCAGTGGATGAACAACGCCGGCGAGCTTCAGCAAATCGGTGATCTCGAAAGTGCCGGAGTTTGCGGACGGCAGGGTCGGTTTCCAGTTTTTATCGACAACGAGGTAAGAGTCCATGTCGGCTTTCAGTAAGCCGATGAATACTTCCCCGACGATTCGGCTTCCGACCGGCCCCAGGCGCAAGCCGTTCTCCAGTACTTCCGCTTCCTTCAGGATGTAATACCAGAGCGGAGCGCTTCGGTCCATGCCGAACGGAGCCAGCTCGGCGAGTTGTCCAGCAGTCAGAGCCTGAATTCCCATTATTTGGGCGATCGCTTGCCCAGACGGAACACCAAAATTGACGTGCCTCATGAGGTTACGGGAAGCCAACGACTGGATTCCGTCTGAGGGCATACCGGGCGCCGGTCCTCTCGACCCCGGCAGGAGCATCAACGGACTCGACAATTTGGTGTCGATCTTCTTGTTGGGCGCGGAGATGTCGGGATTGAACTTGAAGAAAGTCTGCCAGTCGATGAACCGACGTGGAGCACGTTTGCCGCCGCGCATGTCGTTGGGATCGAGATCGTTCGGATCGGCTGAATCGTCGAAGATGGGCAGAATGACCGGCGGTCCTGCATCCGGTCCAAAATTCAGCTGATAACTGGGACGGACCTGCGAATGGCCGAACCGGAATGCAGCCGCGGCAAACTCCACCGGGATCAGCAAATCGCCTTTCGCATTGCGGAACCGAGCATCTTGAGTCTGGTCAAGGGGTCTGTAGAAACGGGGCCCGTTCTGCATAATTTCATCCACCCGGTCCTGTCCGATCGTCAACGGCAAATATTCGTGGAGAATGATCCATTGGTAGTGCCATTGAACCTGGCGTCGCGCTTCTTCGAAAATATCTCGGGCCGAACGCTGTGCCCGTGCCGGGTCCGAGCGCAACCGATCGACCACGGCGTTGTGAAATCTCAGCATCGCCAGGTGGAATTGACTGATGACGACATTTTCATCGTTCCGGCTGTCTGGGATGATCGCGTTGTTTTTTGGATCACGCGGGAGATCGAATCGCACCGCGCCCTTCTTGGAGACTTGCTCCGATCCAGGGATGGCTTCGATACGGAATTTGATGTCACCCGAATCGGTCTCGTACAGTTCAGACGATCCGTCTGGACCGCCTCCGTACACGCTGTCCAGATCAAATGCAGCGGTGCGAACATTCGTCGTGCGCCTGGGATCCGTTTGTGCGAGCAGCGGCGCCTTCGAGGCAAGGGTGAGATCGTGATCCAGAAACTGTCCGAAGAACGTCACCCCCTCGGTCATAGTAGGATTGTCGGGATTGTTCTGGCGAGACTGACCGTCAAGGGCATCAAGAAGGCCTCCTTGCAGGCCGAGCTGTTTCGCCTGTTCTCGGGCTTCATCGGTTGGGGGCGCAAATGGCGGCAATTCGGGAAACATACGGCTGAAGACATTGACAGGAACGGGGGCGCCGGTAGGTTGGGGCTCATGCAAGGTGTTTCCCTGTTCGGCATTGCAGGCTAAGAGACCGACAAGACCCAGCCCGACCAAACATGCTGCGTGAACGCGCATCAGATTCCTCTTCGTGCAGTACTCAGTTCAATTCGCCCTTGAGGTTTGCGACTCGCCGTATGCGAAGGATTCAATAATGTCTCTCAGGCCGTGATGGCAGGCGAGTTTCGGCTTGAGAGTGAGGACAGTAGCAATGCAGGTCGAAATGGACTATTCCTCTTCAGTAGGGAAGTCCGGCTTCGAAACCTATTGAGAAGAAATGGACGTTTTTATCTCTCCGGCATGCCCTATGTTGGATGTTGGACAAGCCACACATGGAGAAGGCGGCAGGAGGGGAAATCATCCCCGGGTTCGCCAGCCATCTTAGCGAGCCGCAACTCGTAGGTTACCGTATTCCACTGGGTTCTATACCTTCCCGTGCCTTCCCTTCCTGCATGGATTTGTCACACAATTCATCACACTGGCAGGACCTACAAAATGGACGGCTTCTGATGAGAAGGCTCGGTCTGGTTCATGAGTTGGATTGTCTTGCTGGCAAACCAGGCCCTCCAGTCCAATTTCGCGAATAGAACGACCAATGCAAGCATGAAGGCTTGCGTGACTACAAAATATCCCCCGAAATAGGCAACGACCGACCCAACATCGAAAACGGCCTTATGCGCGGCCTCCATAGCCATGACCACCCAAAAGCTATACGTCAGAAACCGGCCTAAGAAGGATGCAGCAGCCACCGGGGCCAGGGGCAAAGACGTCAGTCCATAGGCGATAAACAGCGTGTTCGATGGCAATGGGCTGCAGGTATAGGCGAGGACGGCCCCGAACGTCATCGCGCGGTGTCTTTCCAGTCGGTCTTTCACGAGATCAATATTCGCTTTGGTGCGGATGCTTAACCAGCATTGCCTGACCAGAATAAAGGCCAGTTTAGCAAGTGCCAGTCTCCCAGCGGTGGCCGCTGTTGCAGCCACGAGAGCGGTGAGCCAAGGATTCGCATCGGGTCTGGACAATGCAATCGCATAGATCAGCATCCATGTCGGTGGTGCGAAGGCAGGCAGGCTATTGAGCACAAAGATGATCACAAAGAGAGACAGGGTCGTCATCGTTCCATGACAGCGCAACACCCTCCGGTGCTGGCTCCATTATGGCATTGAAGTGAATGCGTCACCATGCAGATGCATGCATCGACAGATACGATGGAATCCCACATCCACAATCGTTGAATTGTATGGCGCCAACTAATTATAGAAGATTGTACGAAGAATGACGGTGGCATTCATAGGCGAGAGTCCAACCTTAAACGTTTCGTAAGAACGGCAGCAGTTCAGTTGGATAGAGCAGCGGCTTCCTAAGCCTTTCAGATACTTCCACACAAGTCCTCGCCATCCGAGTAAAACATCACTCTAGCGCAGAGTTCGGCTGTTGCAGGCTTAGTTGTGCTCAGTGCAATTGAGGGGAATTCGGGTGAGTTTTGCCGCAAAGAGAACACGCCTAGAACACGTGGAGCGCGTTCATTAATAGCCACCTCGTGGCGTTCTGCCAGCGCCCCGCGGCGCGTCATTCAGTTCACCCCATCCTGGCCCTAAGAAGGATGACAACGCCCATATCGAACAGAAAACTGGACGCATGTCCGCAAACTCATCGGCTAGGATCGCTTTGATACGCGGAAGGCTCCGCAGGCGCTCAATGCTATGAACAATGCGGAGCCGAGATCGAGTCAGAATGACCCTCATGACGGGCAACCGCTGCCGCCGGTAGTTCTGTAGTGAGGACGGCACCCCCGGAATTGGACCAATGCGAGATTTGCATTGAGGGCAGCGAGGAGATGGAGCAGGGGATGATCAATCAATCGGCTTGTGTCACCATTTGCGACAAAAGACAAAACCTTCAAAACAACCTTCATCCTCAGTCCGCCTGCATGGCCTGTGGTTCGTCATCTTTTAATTTGCAACTCCACGTTCATGAGCTTTATCTCTGTGAGATCCGCAAGCCGCGGACACCAACGTGTGCCGGCGCGCCACAAGACCGAGTCCAGTTGGTCATAGACCGTCCCCGGGTGATCATAGTGAATTCCGTACGCGTGAGAAGCCGCACGACGACACGGGAACACGAACGACTTCCCCGACTCGTCGGACTCCACCTCGAATCGTGTCACGGTCAGGTCAAAGGTGAGCCGGATCTTGAACCAACAATGAGCATGATAGTCGTCCACCTGCATCGAGTGCTGATAGCACTGCAACACATCACGGACCTCAACCATGATCAACGATGTGTTTCCCGAAAAGACCTCTGCTCGCTTGTCGAGCACCAAGGCTTTAGCCAGGGACAAGGCGTGTGCGACTTGAATCGGGTTCAGGAGGTCGAAAGCCGACTCGTAAATGGTAATGTTGGGATGTACCTTGAATTCGCGTAGAGTTCCTCGCTTGGCCAACTCGAGGCTCCAATAAAAGTCCACGGCCTGGGACTGGCGGAAACGAAAGGTAAGCAAGTTCATAATTCCATACCCGTCACCACGGTTAGCCGAATTTGCAACCTTCAGGAGGGTACTCGATCATAGTTAATCTACGCCAACTTCTGCAGCTTCCTGTTCTACACCTATTCTCTTCGCATGTCACACCCATCCTCGGGGGGATCCTTGCGCAGGGTCACTTAGCCTAAGAGTCTCGTGCCTACAGAATCCAAAGGCGCACAGAGGAAGCCTCAACCGCCACCATCAATAAGGGAGTGCATTGACACAAATTTGTCACAGCACGTGCCGATGACAGAAGGGCAGACTTGTAATCTATTGAATTAGGTGGTGAGCCGGCTGGGACTCGAACCCAGGGCCCTCGCCTTAAAAGGGCCGATGATTGTGAAATAAATCAATACGATCACTCATCGGACGTATCCGATGAGTGACAAGGATTTACAATGAGTTACAGAATCACCGTCCTATATAGGACAACATAAGACAACGCTGGCTACATCAGAGCATATGTTACGGAAGGAGCTTGCGGTTTTCGGTCAGAATTGTAAGGCCGTGTCCCTTGAAGTCCCCGTCATCAGTCACAATCGTGAGGTTTCGCGTCCTGCAAAGCTCGGCTAGGGCGAGATCATTGAAATCGGTCTTTCCTCTTTCAAATTCGCCGAAGATCTTGCTCACATCGAATGAAGGAAGGTCGGTATCAATGTGCTGGCTTTCCGAAGACATTCTCTTACACGCTTGAGTGATTTCCTTGGCCACTGCATTGAAAGATGGGCTATTGCGATACGCCTTGAACGTCGGTCGGCTTCCACTGGATGGGGGAAACGTCGCGTTGTATCCATGTTTAGCAATGACGTTTACGAACTCGGAAAGCACTAAGACATCGAGAAATATCTTGCACTTATTTTGGAGAATGGTCCTAAAAGCTGCTGAGTATATCTTCGCACGAGAATCGAGAGAAAAAGGAAGGGGCCCATAGAGGTGAAGCCAGACGTTTGTGTCGAAGAGAAGCCGATCAGATGCGCTGAACCGATACTGGGAAAGCCGTCGAACGTTCACAATACTTCATCAGCCCATGGCAACCCGTTTTGCCTTCTTAAAGCGTTCGGGGTCTTTGAAATATTCCTTTGCCGTATCTACCACTCGCTTCAATAGACCTCGATCGTCGGACTGAATATCGCGAACCTTCAGCTTGCTCCGGATTTCGTCGGACCCAAACTCTCCATAGAGCTGGCCGATCGCAGCGTTGAGAAATGCGGAAGTAAGACTAGTCACATTCAAGAAAGACACGCTCACCATTTTCCCCTCTCGCATTGCACCTGCGATCCTGTCGTGCACTTTTTGACCATCCTCGGACGCAACACATAACGGACTTCCCACGATTTCCAGGAGAGATATTGTAAGCGTCTCGCTCATGGTGAGATTCTCCCGTGGCCTCTAGAAGATGTCCGTGTCATTGACCTCTGAAGAGAGAGCATAAGATTGCCTATCTGCTGTGTTGATTTCAATAGCTACCACAGTACCAGGAAACTCAAAGGGAAGGGCTGCCACCATAGCAGCACCTTTATCCAAACACCAATAGCCGCTATCAGAAACAATCTGAAGTCGCCCCTTGTTTAACGTGATGAACTCTTTCAGGAGTTTGAGGCCTAGACCGCCGGGAATAGAGCCCGTCTTCGTCGTGTTGCGATCACTGGTTGCCCACTCAATGGCCGCCGGCGCTGTCATATGCAGACCTAGGCTATCGCTCACATTCCTCCTGATACCAATCCCCAAGTCTGCCACAGTAAAGTCGAGGCGATTTCTCCGGGGAAAATATTGCCCGCAACTGAAGATGCCAAGTTCCGTCCGTGAATGGAGGACGGAATTACTGAAAATTTCGAAGACGCTCTCTCTGAACTTCTTGATCAGTCCCTTGGACATTCGGGGCATCTCAGGCCGCTGGACAAACTCCTGTTCGATATAGCTGGCAAAAAATCGATCGTCCTTTACATCAAACCGTTGATAAGGAATCGTGGTGCCCCACGTATCGGGGATTTTGACACGACCATAGTTGCTCAGGAACCCATTCTTGGAAAGGATTTGCTCAACAGAATTTTGAATATTTGACAGGAGCAAATTGTTCAAATTGCTTCCGAGCCGATAGAGCAAGGCACCGTATGCAGCACACATATCGCCGTCGAACCAACTCACCTTCATCATATCAATCTCGATCCTATCGAGAGAACTATCCTTGGTCCTAGCATAAAGCCGGGCAAGTGTTTCAAAACCAGCTTGATCGTGTCGTACCTCTTGAGGTAATGAGATCCTCATGCTTTACCGATTCTCCAGACCATGACCTGCTACCGGTGTCTGCTTCTTCCAACCTGCTGCTGTTCGCCCTCGCAAAAGGATGGAGCTTTCTTTTTGTGCTGCCGCATGTGCTCCAAAGAATCCTGTCAGCCGTTACCCGAAGGTCATCCTATTCCCCTTCGCGCTGTATTTTTTGAGACAGTAATGCCCACGCTAGGCAATCAACGCAAATCGATCAGTGCTTTGGCCTTTTGCACGGCGGCGAGTTCGGCCGCTTCCCGAGAAGGAGAGCTCCCGTCCGGGTGGCCTTTGCTGAACTCCTTCTGAGGCTTCCCGAGCTCATTGATCAAATACTCACACACCCATGTTCCATCGGCTTCTTGACGCGAAGTCAGCAAGATCTGATGTCCTTTGTAGTCGAGTGGTGCAGTAGGCTCGGCTGGTTGATCATTCATAATTCCTCCGCGCTGTTGGGTTTTACTGCTGCTCCATAGCCTGCGGTGCCTCCAAAGGCTCCCTATCAGCCGCAAAGCTGAAGATCACCTATTTCCCTTCTCGCGGTACCTCTTCAGATAACCCTTCGGCTTCTTCAATCATGTCATCCCATCGATTGCCTTAGGGGTATTCATAGTGCCGTCTGAGTCACGAAGACACTAGAGTGATGAGTGAACAGGGCGGTGATATTTTGCAGAGGTAGCTGAGACACTACCTCAAATAACAAAATAGAAACGTGCGCTGTTCGAAAAAGCTCCGCCCTCGAAAGAGGCCGGAGCTTTCTTTTTGGTCCTGCCCCTGTTCATCTCGTGATTACTGGTACCGGTCGGCGATCTCCTTCGGCTGGCGCCGCAACCAGCGTCTCCAGGGACTTTTCTCTGACCGATCGCGAGTCCCTTCTTCATCCCAATACCGTGCGACGATCGGGTCAAAGTCGAAGCGCTCGGGCAGCAGCCGCCAGTTGCGAATATTCCGACGCACGAAGGTGCGCGGGGCTCGCTTCCGCCGACACCAAGTGTAGATCACCTCGTCCTCGCGTGGACGGTAGATCTCGACCACTCGCTCCGTAACCGTGCCCGATGTGTCTTCGTACCGGATCCAGATCGGTTGACCGGCCTTGAACGCGTGGCATTCGTCATCGGAGGTCAACGGCCGGCTGTGCGGCTCCGGCATGTTGTCGAGCTCGGCCGGTTCCTCTCTGAGAGCGGCCTGTTTTTGCGATGACCCGTCGCGGTGATGCGGGCTTGCGTTGACCGTGCGCCGGCGCAATGAAGAACGACAGGCAATCCAGGCAGCCCAACCCATCAAGATAATGAGACACAGAATGAGAATATCCATGCGCCCTCACCGTGGAGATTCGTCACCAGAATACAATAGGCAGGAGGCCCGACTCCAAGGAGGCTCTCTCCAAGGTCTGATCAGCCCATACGCTGCAGATCCTCTATTTCCCCTTCTCCCGGTACTTCTTCAGCACATCCTTCAGCGCTTCCTCAATCAACTCGTTAAAGCGTCGACGTTGGCGAAGGGCGAGCACTCGCACTTCCGTTATGAGTTCTTGTTCAACTCGTGCCCCGATCTGTTGCCTTTGTGGTTCTGGTGACTTGGCTGGCATGGCTCAAAACCATAATGAATGCATGAAAGCGTGTCAAGTAACACCGGTTGACATCATATAATGTCACATGGTAACAATGTTACTAAATTAAGGGGGTGATGTAGGTGAAGATGAAAAGGCTGAATATCCAGCTACCCGCGAGGTTGAAGGCCCAACTGGACGCCTTACGAAAGGAGGGAACGTCGGCCAGTGGGTTTATTCGCAGTCTGTTAGAGCGAGAGTTCAAGCATCGAAAGGACACACCGTGAAAGGGTCATGTCTCTGTCTATTCTGGACGTGCCTGGGTTGCAGCAGGATGGGCCGAGTCTCGGCAGTCTCAAAACGGCGGAGAAGGGTCGCCAAGGTGGTCCGGATCTCCGCGAGTTGCAACCTACCCGCTCGGCTGGTGCAGCACAGTCAGATAGGGCGACAGTGGGAACGCGCCTTATTTATTCCGGTGCCGGAAGCAGAGCTCTTAAACGTGGAGGCCTATTGAGTCCGAGCCCTTCAGCCGAAGTGGAACCGAAGCGCCTCTCGAAAGACCATTCGCAATGAAGCGTTCAATCACAAGGAGCATAACGAAGATGGCAAAGCGTAACCTGAAACAATCCCTCACTCCAGCTCAGGTAATCGAAAGGATTGCTGGGACTGTTTATGACATGGAACTGCAGATATCGGACGCCGTCGGTATCGCGCGAACCGCAGAAGAACGACAAATCGATGATGGCGGCGGAGATTGTAGCGAGGCACTGGGCCTCATTTTGTACAGACTGGAACAGATTCAGGAGAGCCATGCCCATATCGCCAAACTGGCTCCGTATCCCGCCTCTGTGAAGAAAGCGGAAGGGAGATCATTATGAGCAACCCGCTGACGATCGTGAACTCAGAAACTCCTGCACCCAAAAAGAAACGGGAGAAGATTGTCTTAATTGAGACTGAACCGGAAGCCGATTGGTTCGTGCCAGCCAAAACGAAGCGAGGAAGGAAGGTCTGGTATCTGCGCTTCAGAGTGACGGGTTGGAATCCCCGTTTGTTTGGCCCATTCAAGTCGAAGCGGCAGTGCCTTCTTTTTCTCGACGATGCGATCGGATCGATCCAAACGGTTGAAAATGAAATACGGGACGACGCTGATAGGCGAAGGCTAGATGAGCCCCTTGCCAAAGTCTGGTTGCCCATTATCGAATATCCTGTTTGTGCCCAACATCGTCCGAATAAAAAGACCTGACAACGAAGGGAGCCGCTCTCACAAAGCCGAATGAATAGGAGACAATATGCGTTCGCCAAAGAAACAGCACAAAATCAGAATTTCAGCTCGTCAACGCGCCGTTCTCTCCTATCTCGCCGCCGGCCTCACGATGAACGAGATCGCCAAGCGGTTGAAAATGGCGCCGGGCACGGTAGCGATGCATCGGCGTCAGCTCGGACTGGCATTCCATCCCTATGGTGCACATGTCGTGCTGCTGCTGCGGGCTGCCGTGCATGCCGGCGAGCTGCCTGCCGATGTGCTGGCTCGTTCTGCTGATGGGCTGTCTATCTAGGAGGCTCTGATGTTGATTCAGGAAGTTTGTTATGAACTCTGCACGGAAACCTCGAAAGGTTTCCGTCCGTACCCGCGCATTTATGGTCCTATAAAACACTGGCTGAGGGTGAAGACGCGCTCGCTAAATGGCGGTACTTGTACCCCAACGAGAATACGTTTTTAGTGCGAACCACTATAGTTCGGATCTCCCAAGAGAGGAAGAAAAATCAGGCGAGACTGAAGGCCGTGTAGCTGGATCACGACTAGAAGGAATCGTGTCCGAGGCGACGATCAGAAGTCATGTATCAGGTGTGTGATGTCAGTCCCGACGGTGAATTCGGCCCGTTGGGACTGCTGCTCAGTGACACAACACAAGGAGAACTAGAATTCAGAAGGTTTAAACGTCGTTGTCCCAGTCCTACGGATTTTCTTGCACGCGTGGTGTACACACGGGTTGAAGAAACGGTGCCGCGCAGGCGACCGCGAGCGGTCTAGCATCCGATCTGTTGTGACGTGTTGATAACGGCTCTCAGGGGCAACGGCTGGCCTCATGAACCAGCCGGCGGGCGTTTCCTGGCGCCCGTGCCCCATTTCTCAGCCAGGACCCTACAGGAGGGATATGCCAGCGGCAAAGAAGCGAAAAGCTGATGGAAAGGCAGCGTCTCATCATGCTGCCAAGCCTTCTCAAGGCACACTTGAAAAAGTGCTGGAGAAGTACACCGTAGCTTTACAGTCGAAGCCTGAATCCATGTCGTTTAAGGGGTACATTCCAGAGCTCCAGATTAAGTCGGCGCTTCAGGAGATCTTTCCAGACATAAGGATTAGCGGGAGACGAGATTGGTTTTGCATGAATCCGCTGAACATCCGACGCGCCTACAAAGAATTGGTTGTCAGCAATGAATTGGAATCAATTGCTAAGGCTTTTGACTTGCTGAGAGAAATTGTTCTTCCCTGCTATCAGACTTGGGAAGTCGCCAGGGTAAGTGCGCGACTGCTTGCTACTGGGGAGGACCTTGGAAAAGAGTTTCATAGTTTTACCCTGACGAAACAGCAAATCGAATCTGTCATGACCGAACTTCCAGACGCGCAGCAAGCGGTGCAAGGCATCCTGTACATGGCCGATATGTGGCCAATGCATTTAGAGTCATCTGAATCCATTGCTCACTTTGGCTGGTGTCTGGAGACGATGGCCCAACTTTTCAGAGACCGTGGAATCAACAAAATACGGAGTCTGGATATTGCACTCGGATTTTCAGGCTCAGGCCGCGGGCATAGGTCTGATCGTAAGAAGACCGCCACGAAGCTGGAATGGGATGAAAATTGCCTTGACATCCATCTTCTGCACTTAGCGGGAACTTCAGTGCCCAAGGCTTGTGCAAGATATGTTGCTGGGAAGGACTTGGGTAGAAAGTCGGCTTCGCCGGAAGTCTTTGAAAAGCAGTATCGCAGCTGGCTCAATGAACCAGTCACATCTGTCCGCCTTCATCTTGGCGATCCGCTTGCCAAAACGATTCTTTCTTTGCCGGATGTGCAGCAACTTCTGGAAGAGCGCTTCCCCTCTCATCAGTAGACAATATGGGCAAGAGAACAAAGTTCCTGAGCTTTATTCCTGGCCTCTTATCATGCACCTGCGTAAAACACAGTGCGTGGAAGGAATAATAGCAGGAGGAAAGTCACCATGGACTCAAAACTCAGATCCATCCGATTGGCGAACGGCTTGCCTATTGCGGCAGTCGCAGTACGAGCCCGAGTCGGAGCGGGAACGATTATCGCCATTGAGCGACACGGACATGTCCCAACTTTACCCACAAAAGAAAAGCTTGCTCGGGCCCTAGGTGTAGATGTGCCATCGCTTTGGCCATCTGGCGAGCAGTCCGATCCACCGACGGCGGCGTGACGATGATGAAACACAACGAAGAGCGTGCGTGTCCGTCGTTAGCGCGCACGACGGCCAGGAACCGCAGATCTCGATCCGCTGGGTCTAGCTGCGGCGCCGGCCTGCATTGCGCCTTAATCAATGACTGGTTATGAACTCGGACCACACTCGTACCAAGCCAGAGGTCCCGGCCGATCTTGCAGAGCAGTTTATGCGAGAGGTTGACGGACGATTTCACAATGATCCGCCAGACCGATGGAACGACGGCGGTGACGGTCACAAGGAGGTTTCGCATGGCTAAAACAAAGACGCAGCCAACACTCGACGCCCCTCTCTCGGTTTTCGATTCGCTGCCTGACCGGAGCGCTGATGACATCTTAAGAGCCCTTGTCACACGGCAGAACACGTTACGAAGCCGGTTACACGACAGCCAGCAACGCATCGATACCATTCAGCAAGACTTGCTGCGGGCGCAATCTGCCATTAGCGCGGAGCGGATTGCAGAAGCGTTGCTCGAAAACCCCTCGGTTGAGATGGGGGAACTCCAAACCTTACATGACGAACTCAGGATGCTCGACAAGACCGTGGACGGTCTGCGTCGAGCGATCTTACAGGGCGACCAGGACATTCTCAATCGTGAAGCGGAGCTGGACGCGGCCGCCTGCCGCACGGTGAAAGTCCTCCATCGTCACAATGTGCGCGCCACCATCAACGCGATGCTGCATCTACATCAGTCGATCCGCACGCAAGAGGATCTCCGTTTGGAACTGAATCGTCGGGGCGTGCAGCGGACGGGACATTTACCACCATTTGTGCATGTGAATTTTCTGAACGGCGTGGAGGACATTCACTCGTGGCTCAGCGGGCAATTACGCGAGTTGGTCTACTGGCAGTTTCTCACCGAGTCTGAGCGTCTGGCCTTACAGCAGGGCACGCTCACGGAGCTCGACCTGGCGGATCAGGGAGAGGAATGATATCAGATCCTGCCTCGTACATAGAGCGCCTGGATGCATTTCCCGATGGGAGCGGGCGCTCACTCGTGACCTTAACGGCACAAGGCCAGGCCGACACGGAAACGTGGCTTCCGCTGGACGTCCATGGGGATGTCGCGCAACAACATGCGGATCTCGCCAAGCGGGTGCATCGCTTAATGAAGATTCGGGTTCGTCGCTATCTGAATGCCCTGGCGAGCGTCTGTGAATGGCAAGCTTGTGCACGTGGACTGTCTCGGGCTATCGGCGGGAGCGGGTACGACATGTCGAAGCTGCACTTTCGGGAGGTGCTCAGCGTTGTAGACAGTGGGGCCCATGCCTGTCTTCTTGCAACCTGTAGCGAAGCGGCCCGCGTCGCGGGCTGTGTGACGGCTGAGGAAGTGGCGCGCCTTCTTCGGCATGAGCCGATCGACGTGGTATTGGACCCGCGGCCGCTCGACGTGGCGCCGGGCCCGCCGATTGTGTTGGAGAGCCTGTAATGGTTCAGGAGGAGCACGATGAGAAGATCTGCAGATGAGGTAATCATGCTCCTCGACCTCGCCCGCGAACTGAAGAAGGCGATGGCTCGGGCCAGAAACACATCGCCCGATGTGGCGAGGCGCCTGGCCGTCCGGTTCGAGGCAGTCGTCCGGCGGGTTCGCGATCTCGAGGCGGGGCGGCGGCCTTCGTCCTGGCCAGGCCAGGCGTCTCAGGACCGACGCGTAGGTGCGGTGTCCTCTGGCCGCCCATTTGGTGTACGAAGTGGTCGGTTCGGCATGGCTCCTGATGATATCGATTTGCGAAACCTGTGTTGGTCCATGATCGGACGCTAGAGCGTCTGTTTCGTCTTCGGAGATGAGCGCCTGTTGGCCTCGCCACGACATGCGCTAAAGGGATGGAGGACTCATCGTGCGGAAGATCCACAAAGCGAACCGGGCTGGTCGAACCACGCTACAGGAGCCGCCGAATGACGAAGTCCCCCGGTGGTGTGCTCGGCAATGCATGATGCTGCTGCGCATGACGCACTTCGCGTTCGATGAGATGGCGAAGATGGTTCGCGTGATGCCGCCAGAGCAAAAAACTCTCTATCAATATCTCGCCGATGTGGAGCTGCGACCGTCTTTTTTTGATGCATTGAAACTGATTGATCAGAGCGAAGAACGCGGCATCCTCACGCAGGATGAAGCGGCCTCCCTTCGGGCCGGGCGTGTTGGCGATATCGAGAATCCACTGCCGGCTATTGAAGGGAATGGCGATGACGCACGCGCGTAGGGTGAGACCTGAATGAGTGTCCCCGATTGTCATTGGAGCCAGGAATACGAGCGGAAACGAGGTTCCACGCGATGAGTTGGGCAGCCACAAGCTACGTGAAAAAGTTACGGGTGGCTCCGAACGGAGAGGCTATCACAAAAGGCGAGAAATTGGTGCTCTTCGTCCTGGCGGACTACCATCACGAGGAGAAAGGACATGTGTGGGCCTCTCTGTCGCATTTGGCCGAGGAATCGCTCCATAGCCGTCGTGGCGTTATCTTGACGTTGCAGGCCTTGAGAGACAAAGGGGTCCTCTCCATATACCGCCCTTCTGGTTCGAAAACGAATCACTACAGGTTCACAGAACTGGATACACTAGGTAATCGAACTAATGAAGCTCCTTCACCACCTTTAGTGAACTCAGTTCACCAAAAAAGTGAAGTCACTTCACCAGCGCAGGTGAAGCCAGTTCACCCAATCTTTCCAGATTATCTTTCCAGTGATCTTTCCAAAGACATTGGTGCCGGGCATCCGCCCGACACCGGCGTCCGTTCGGTTCCCAAGAAGCGAAGTCCCGAACAGCCGAAAGGTGAGGCCACCTATCGAGCCTATGCGGACGGGTATGTGAAACGCTATCGAGTCGAGCCTGTACGAAACGCAAAAACCAATGCGTTGCTGTGTCAGCTGGTAGATCGACTCGGGGCAGAGGAAGCCCCTTTGGTGGCAGCGTTTTATGTCAGCCTGAACGCGCCGTTGTACGTCAAGGCAGGACATCCGCCGAATCTCTTAGTACGGGATTGTGAAAGCCTGCGGACCCAGTTAAAGACCGGCCCTATTCGAGCTCCCATGGTTGGACCGAAGGCCTTTCAATCCACCCCGACGGTGAACAGGGAGACGGTTGAATGCCCTCCTGAGGCGGCCGCAGCATTGTCGAAGATTCTGGGCCGAGACGCCTTCAGCTTTTCAGCCGATCACAAAGGGCCAACTAATTCCTACACGGCCGAAACGGCTGTTGGACGTGTGCCTGACAGGACTGAACGATTGGCATCTGTGCAGGCTGAGAACGAAGTCGCCTGTGGCTAGGTACGATGGCCTGTATGTTCTGCCGTGGAGTGTAGAGCTATTACAGCTTTGGGAGATGCAGGGCAAGAATCCTACTGCCATGTTGGAAGACTACGGGCCGGTTTTGCCAAGCACGGGCACCAGAAAACCTATTGAGCTTGCGCTTCCGGATTCGTCCAGGCGGCTTTCAGCATTAGTACATTACCAAGGAACGGCCTAATGCCGATGCTGCCGCCAAGACCATGCCCGGTGGCTGGTTGTCCCTCACTCGGGCGCTGTGCGGTGCATGCGCGGCCTGCACCGCCGCCGAAGGACAAGCCACGGTTGTACGATGATCGACGCGGAAGTTCGACGCAACGCGGCTATGGTTATGCCTGGCAGCAGCGGCGGAAGGAATATATCAAGCGGCATCCGTTCTGTGTGCGGTGCGGTAAACCGACGACGGATGTTGATCACAAGATCCCAAGGCGGTTCGGTGGCAGTGAAGACGACAGTAATCTTCAAGCCTTATGTGGCAAATGCCATAAGGCCAAGACGGCTCGTGAAAGAAGAATGTCATGAGGTGGAAGGGGGAGCAAATCTCCAGTATCTTCAAGCCTAGACCGTGTTTTTCATCCCACCATTTATTCCCGCGAAAATACGTTTATTTTCCCCCTTCTGAGGAAGGTAAGTATGAATAAGAACGCTCTCGTATCCGAGAACAACACATCGAACAACTCGGGCATTCATCGAGAAACCCGGCGACAACGCCCAGTTACTTTGCAGATTCCGTCCGGACTCGATTCGATTGGCGTGCAGGAATGGCACCGTCTTGTGGCGGAACGCACGTGTCAACCCGGTGGGATGCTCCCTGGCGATGTCCTGTACCTGAAGGCGGCAGCGTGGATCTTCAGTCGCATCGTGCGCATGCGCCAACGATTGCCCGCTCTGCAGGCTCGCCGCCTCAACGCAATGTATTTCAAGCCCTATCAACGGGCGTACATCGGGCTCTGTCATTCCGTGAATTGCATCCCAGCGATTCCCAATCGGGGGGAGTCATCATGAAAGGTCGCAAGCCCAAAGACCTCGCGATGAAGCTTCTGTCCGGCAATGCCGGTAAAAGGCCCCTCGACAAGTCGCCGCTCGCCACTGGCGAGCCGTTTGTCGCCGGGGACATCGAGAAGCCAGCAGGTCTCGATGTGTGGGCCGATCAAGAATGGGATCGGCTCGTGGAGCGCCTCGCGCCGATTCTGTCGCCGGCGTCAGGCGGCATGTTGCTGATCGCGTGCAATGCCTACGCGCAGCTCATGAAGGCAGACGAGATCATCCAAGCAAAAGGGCTGACGTATGAAACCAATGGCGAAGCGGGTACGGTGATTCGCATGCGGCCGGAAGTGCGCATCCGAGATGCCGCGAGAACGGCGTACCATCGCGCGTTGACGGAACTCGGCGCGTCCCCGGTCGCGCACAGTCGGGTCAAGAAATTGCCCGATGGCAATCAAGAGGAATTGCCAGGGATTTCTCGGTTCTTCAGGTAAGTCGCAAAGGAGAAAGGTATGGCCAATCGACTCGCGCTCGAACTTGTCGCTGATAACAATCCATTCATCAAGGCGATGGAGCAGGCCCAGCGGACGCTGGATCGCTTCACGGATGGGGCGGAATCGGCAGGCCAGGCCATCGGCGGCAGCCTCGGCAAAGCCCTCGACAATTTCATGAATTTTTCGAAGGGCGGCGCCGCGGCAGCGGCCGGAGCTGTGGCGCTCACCGCGAGCGCCGCCGAACAGGTCGATAAGCTGGATCAATTGAGCCAGAAGACCGGCATCGCCTTAAAAACGCTCCAGAGTTGGTCTGTGATCATGGCAGAGAACGATATTCAAGCGGAGTCCTTGACGACGGCCATGAAGACGCTGTCATCGAAAATGGTGGAAGCGAAGGATCCAGCCAGTAAAGCCGCAGCGGCATTTGACGAAATGGGCCTCTCAGTCAACGAGTTGGGATCGACGGAATCGGTGATTCGTGCCTTGTCGGACCGGTTCAAGAGCATGCCGGATGGGGCGGACAAGGCCAGGCTGGCGATCGAGTTTTTAGGAAAAGCCGGGCTGGACCTGATTCCCATGCTGAATGAAGGCAGCGAGGCCTTCGACGAATCGATGAATGCCGCACAGCGTTTCGGCGCCCAATTATCCGATCTGCAAAATAAGGCGCTCAAACAGGCGGACAAGGCTTTGGATGATCTGGGCGTCGCGGCCAATGCCCTCAAGCTCAATCTGGGATCAGTGTTTGCGCCCACCGTAAAACTCGGCGCCGAGTTACTGGCCGAGGCTCTCGGATTTCTTGCGCACGTGGCCCGTGAGGTGGATGTCGCACTGGATACATTGGCGATCCGGATCACCCATATCGGACTTGCCGCGAAGGAGCTGGGCTCCGTCTTGTTTTCGAGGGAGGCGTTCAGCAGTGGGGCCTGGAAGCAAGCGCTGAACAACATCAGTCTGATCAACAAGGAAGCTGAGAAGCTCATCAAGGTACGGCGTGCCATCGACGCACTTGATAAAGAGCCGGTGCTCCAAGTGCCGGAAGTGAAGGTCACGGCCACCAAGCTGATCGGCCAAGGTCCTGATCAGAACTCCCATGTGGTGGACTTCCGCGCAGAGCAACATGCCCAGGAGGCTCTCGGGAAGGTTCTCAACGAAATGCACAATACGAAGATGGCAGCGATGAGAGCCGAGGAGGCGGAGCGCAATAAACTCTTCGCGCAGATGGTCATGGAGGAGGATCGGGTGCGATTGCTGAATGAAGAACTCTCGAAACCGCCCACCAGCGGCCCGTTTGTCGAAGCGATTGAAGCCAAGGAAGCGGCGGTGCGTGGTCTTTTAAACATCATGCCGGAGCTGACGCGGGAACAAGCCATCGCAATGGCCGCAGATCAGATAGCGAAAGGAACAGCGGAGCTCGACAAGAACAAAGCGGCCTGGCTGCGTCGGAACGATGCGCTCGAAATGGCGGTGGACCACGCCAAAGTCTTGGATGAAGCCCAGCAGGCCATGTTTCAGACGGAGGGTGTCCTCTTCGGCAACTCGGAGAACGCAATCCGCGCCAGGATGCAGTTGATCGACGCCGAAGGGGCGCTGCGGAAACGAAAAATCGAAGAGTCCATTTTCGATGAAAAAAGGCGGGCGGCTGAGCTCGAGAATCTCGATATCGAGTTGAATACCAAGCGCCGACAGGCGATCCAGTCGTACCCCTCCTTTTTTCAGCAGCAAATGAAAGCCATCGTGGACAGCAATGCCTTTTCCATCTCGCAAATTACGACGACTTGGACGTCGGGTCTCGCGAATGCTGCCGTGAATGGTGGGAATTTCGTGGAGCAAGCCTGGAAGTCGACACAGATGGCCGTGTTACAGGGGTTCTTGAACTTAGGAGTACAGATCCTCGCGAGAGAGGCGGTCACTGCATCGGTGAGGCTGGGGATCATCTCCTCGGCGGCTGCCGCCGAGATGGGCATTAATACGGCGAAGAACGCCACGATCGTGGCCGGGGATGCAGCCGCCGCGACGGCGACCGTTGGGATTTGGGAGGGAGCGGGGATCGCGATCACGGGCACGTTTGGGGCTATCACTGGCGCGATCACTGGATTCTTCAGCGAAACCATCATTCCCATGTTTGCCACGATCGGCGACATCCTCATGACCTTTCTGTCGTCCATTGCTGGGGCCGCCAGCTCCACGATTTTCGGCATTCCCTACGCGGTCGCGATCATGGCCGGCGTGGCCATCATCGGGGCGGCAATCGGGGCCCTCATGGCCTTTGCGTTTGCGGACGGCGGCATCGTGACCGGGCCGACGCTCGGCATGGTGGGCGAAGCCGGGAGCAGTGAGGCCGTCATTCCGCTCAACAAGCGCGGCGCATCATTCATGCGCGACGTGTTCGGCGGCGGTGGGCAAGGCGGACCGGTGACAATCATCACGGAACTCGATGGGCGAGCCATTTCGAAGTCGGTGGTGAAAGAGCTGCCGTCGGTGTTGCGCCTCAGGGGGGTTTCCGCATGACGTTCGGCGCGAGCTGTGAACAAGAATCCAAAGCCCTTTCAGCAGAACCTGATAAGTCTTTCTCCTGTCATGACCAGCTTGGCTAATAAATGAGCTGCGAATGAGACCGTTGAACCTTCAAGAAGCCGCTCAGTTTCTCCGGATGTCGAGATCTTCGCTCTACCAACGAAAGGACATCCCAAGGTACCGCCGGCCCGGCTCTCGCGTCATGCTGTTCGACCAGGACGAGTTAGAGGCATGGTTGAGACAGGGGCGCATGGATGCAAAGATTGAGCTTCCAGTAACAGCATCTGCGCCCCAAGAACAGCCAATCCAGGCGGCGAGGCCACTAGGAGTCATAGACATTCGGGTTGGACGTGTTTACCATCGCAACGCTCGGTATCGCTAGGATCCTCGTATGACGTACAAGATCACCTCACGACAGACGAAGGCCGGCACGGCGTTCGATCTGTACGTCCGTTGGAAGGGTCAGCGATATCGACCCCTACTTGGATACAACCTCACGAAGGACCAAGCTGAAGAAGCTGCGGTCACGATGATTGCAAAAATTCAGGCGCAACTTGCCACTCCTGAGGGCCGGCAAGATAGATGGACTCTTCGCGACCTGGTGCCGTTGTTTTGGGACAGCTTCAGTTTGAAGAAACGAGTCGATCGCACACGCCCGAAGGGCATCCTTGAGAATCACCTTTTGCCGGCTTTTGGTGATCGGTCACTTGTTTCTCTCACGGCCAAGGACGGCCTGGACTATGTGCTCAAGCGCCAGGCCGCTGGGGTTGCGGCCGGAACCATTCGACGTGAGTGGCAAGTGCTGATGCGGGTGCTGAACCTGGGCGTCCGCTATGACTGGCTCGACAAAAACCGGCTTACAGCGGTGGAACTCCCGGACACTCAACGGCGGACCCGTGTCGCGGAGGTTCATGAGCTTGATCGAATTCGGCTGCTCAAAGATCGTGTCATCCCTGAGGCGCTCTTAGAATTGTGGCGCATCATCGTGGTCGAATTGAATACAGGCTTGCGAGAAGCCAAGCTCTTGAGTATCGATCGATCCTGGATCCGAGAAGAAGCGGACGGCTGGTGGTTGGTCCTACCGCCCAGTACGACGAGACTGAAAGGCACCCCGCCGCGCATTCCTCTGAACGCGGCCGCCTTGTGGGCCCTCCGAGACCCACTGCCTTCACTCGTCGACGGGCGAGTGTTCCGCCGATGGAATCATCTACGGGCGTTCAAGAAATACTGGGCTAGAACATGCGACCGGGCGAAGATCCACGATCTCCACTTTCACGACCTCCGACACACCTTTGCGACCCGTTTGCAGGGGCTTGGCGTGGACTATGAAGTGAGACAGGCGCTCCTGGGTCATCGCATGCCGGGGATGACCGCCAGTTACTCACATGGGGGGCCTGAGTGGGATAAAAAGCTTCGTGAGGCCGTATCGGCGCTAGATAAAGCCTTCAAAATGTCCTATGGATTGTCCTATGGACGACCTGCGGTTGCGGTGGCTGGAACGGAAGGGTTTGAATTTATTGGTGAGCCGGCTGGGACTCGAACCCAGGGCCCTCGCCTTAAAAGGGCGATGCTCTACCGACTGAGCTACCGGCTCACAGTGAAGAAGCGGATCGCAATCTTATTTTTGAAGCGACTGGGATGGGACCAGCCGAAAATACTGCCGCATCATAACATTGACCAATGATCGATGACTATTGACTATTTTCTGGGGCGTTTGGGGCGTCGGCGGGAACAGTCCAAGGGATTCCGCAGCATGATCGTCTCCCCGCGCTTGGATCCGGTCGAAATCATATCGATTCGGCACCGCGACAACTCTTCGATGCGAGCCAGGTACCGCTTCGCTTCGACAGGAAGCCGCTTATAACTGGTCGTCCCTGTCGTCGCAGTGGTCCACCCTTTCATCCGTTGATAGACCGGCTCGCAGCTGGTCAACACGTCCACGTCAGCCGGCATGTCCTTATAGATGGTACTCCCCTGCCTGTACCCGGTACAAAGCTTCAACTCCTTGCAGCCGTCGAGGACATCAAGCTTGGTCAGAGCCAAGGACGTGAGCCCATTCACCAGCGTCGCATGGCGAACCACGACCGCATCAAACCAACCGCATCGCCTCGCACGTCCTGTGGTCGATCCAAATTCCCGCCCTCGTTCCTGAAGTCCTCGTCCGATCTCATCGGTCAGTTCGGTTGGAAACGGCCCACTGCCGACTCTTGTCGAGTAGGCCTTCGCGATCCCCATGACAGCGTCGATCATGGTCGGACCGACACCGGTGCCCGTACAGGCTCCACCGGCCGCTGCACTGGACGAGGTCACATAGGGATAGGTGCCGAAGTCCACATCCAGATGCGTGCCTTGAGCCCCTTCAAACAAAACGGTCTTGTTCTTCTCTATCGCGCGATTCAACAGTACCGTGGTGTCGATGATGTGACTTTTGAGACGGTCGGCGTAGCCCATGTATTGATCGAAGACTTTGTCGACTTGGAAGGTTTCAACTTTATACAGCCGCTCCAAGAACCAGTTCATCTCGACGAGATTCTCTTCGAGTTTTCTCTTAAACAAGGCAGGGTTGAGCAGATCGCCCATGAGAATTCCGATCCGCGCCATCTTGTCGGCATACGAAGGCCCGATCCCCCGACCGGTCGTGCCGATCTTTCGTGACCCCTTGGATTGTTCCGACGCGCGATCGATCGCCTTATGATAGGGAAGGATTAAGTGCGCCCGCTGGCTGACGGCGAAGTTCTTGCCGATCGTGATGCCTTTGGCCTGGAGCAGATCCATCTCCTCGATCAGAGAACCGGGATCGACGACGACGCCGTTGCCGATGACACAGGTCGTTCCCCGGTACAAGATTCCCGATGGAATAAGATGGAAAATATAAGTTCCCCGCTCGTTGATGACTGTATGCCCCGCGTTGGAGCCACCTTGATAGCGTACGACGATGTCGGCGTCTCGGGCTAAGATGTCGACGATCTTGCCCTTGCCTTCATCGCCCCACTGAGCGCCGATAATGACGAGATTGCCCATAGTTGCAGATATCCACAGCCGGCGTCGGCACGAAAAAATGGCTCTGACCCGATGAGAGATCAGAGCCAAGGGGCCTCATGGTAGGTGCGGCCTATTCGTTTGTCAAGTTGGTCATGAGATGCTTCGCATCCAAAGCTTTTGCTTGGGTTCCTCGCACCATGAGGCGGAGATTGATCGGTTGACTGGCTCTACACTGCGTGTTAGCATGCCCATGTTGTTTCAACGTCGCAATTTTCCATATTAATTTCGATCTCGGATCTCCCAGGGTGGGGCTGTGGCGCAGTTGGGAGCGCGCGTGAATGGCATTCACGAGGTCGCCGGTTCAATCCCGGCCAGCTCCACCATACCAAGCTTCGCTTGACCCGGTCGCTCTTTTAAGGTTTATCGTAATCGACGCGACCGGATAAAAGCCTTGAGTACGTTGCAGTTCTATATGATCCCGCACTTCGTGCGTACCGTCGGCTATTTTGAGGGTTTTTCGTAATTGAGCCGACGGATAAAACCCACAAGTGTTTTGCAGTTTTCTGATAATCGTTAAGCTGGCCGCCATTTTGAGTTTTATCGTAATCGTCGCAACCAGATAGACGCCTCAAGTGTCTTACGATTCGGATTCTAGAATGTTTGCCGTGTTTAATTTCCTCACATTGCCTCGCCTCCCGACCTGCTGATTGTTCAGCTCATTCGAGTTCATCGGGTGACTCAGTCGTCGTCCAATTCCACACGAAAGGTTTGTGCCGATGCTTCAAATTGAATCTATCAGCAAGCAATATTCCACGAAGGTGCTGCTCACGGAGGCGTCCGCGCATCTTCGCCCGGATTCACGAGTCGGATTGGTGGGACCGAACGGCGCCGGGAAAACGACCCTCTTCCGCATGGTTCTTGGTGAAGAGTCGCCGGACAAAGGATCGATCCGCAAGCGGCCTCGGCTTCGGATCGGCTACCTCCCACAGGAGCTCGAAACGATTGCCGGGAAGACCGTCCTCGATGCCGCCCATCGCGATGAGTACCCTGAGCACGAAGCGAAGCGTATTTTGATGGGGCTGGGGTTTATGGAAGTCGATTTTGATCGCCATGTCGAGAAACTATCCGGCGGCTATCGGATGCGGGTCGCGCTGGCGCATCTGCTCTTATCGAACCCCGATGTGTTGATGCTCGACGAGCCGACCAATCATTTGGATAAACCGACCCAGCGTTGGTTCGAACAGTTTCTACTCCAATCCGGCATGACGCTCTTGATCATCAGCCATGACACCGCTTTTCTGGACCGCGTGGTCACGCACATCTGGGAGCTCCGACACCATAAGATCGAGGAATACCGCGGCAACTATTCCCTTTTCCGCAAATTAAAAGCCGAAAGGGATGCGCAGCTCCACGCCTCGGCGGCTCGGCAGTCCAAAGAGATCGCCCGCGTTCAGAAATTCGTCGATCGCTTCCGGTACCAGGCGAACAAAGCCAGCCAGGTGCAATCGCGTCTCAAGCAGTTGGACAAGGTCAAGCGGATCGAAATCCAACGAGATCCAAAACGAGTCAAGTTCCGGTTCCCCCTTCCTACTGCCAGCGGCCGTCAGGTACTCGACCTGACTGGAGCAAGTAAACGCTACGGTGAAAAGGTCGTCTACAAGACCCTCGATTTTTCCGTGGAACGTGGCCAGCGGGTCGCGCTGGTCGGTGAAAATGGAGCCGGAAAGAGTACGCTCCTGAAGATGCTTGCCGGTGTTCTCCCTCCTGATACCGGAACCAGAACGATAGGACACGGGGTAAGCTTGCACTACTTCGCCCAGCATCAGGCGGAAACCTTGAACCCCGAGCATTCGATTCTCGAATCGCTCGAAGAAGCCACCAAGCATGCGGAGATGAATTTTCTGCGTGGGATCGCAGGCGCCTTCTTGTTTTCCGGTCAGGATCAGAAAAAACCGATCAAGGCTTTGAGCGGCGGTGAGCGAAACCGGGTTGCCTTAGCCCGCATGTTGGTCGAACCCGCCAATACCTTGCTTCTCGACGAGCCGACGAACCATTTGGATCCAGCCTCCGTGGATGTGCTCACCGATGCATTGGCTGAATTCCCCGGGACCATCATTTTTATTTCCCATGACCCGACGTTTCTGGCGCGTATCGCCACCCGGGTCGTTGAGATCGAAGAGGGACAAGCCCGCAACTACATCGGTGATTATGAGTACTACCTGTGGAAGAAGGCTCAGGAGTTCGAATCGATCAAGGAAACGAGCGAAGAACTCGAGGGAGCTGCGCAATCCAATTCCTCTGGACCTACCCGCGCAATGGAGCAGCAAGTACTGCCGAAAGGACGAGGAGGAGAGCGGCGCGACCTGACTAAAACTCAGGCACGATTGGAAAAGCAGGTGTCCCGGGCCGAAGCCGAAATTACCGAGACTGAAACCAAGATCAAGGCTCGCGAAGCGGAGTTGGCGGATCCAACACTCTACGCCGAGTTCGACCGGTGGAACCTCCTGCATCAAGAACAGGAGGACTGGAAGCATGATCTCGAGCGACTGACCTCGCGCTGGGAATCGCTGTCGGCAGAACTAGAGGAGGTGAAACACAAGTTGGGAGCATTGTGCTGACTCTTGTAGGGCGTTCAAAAGACCCAGCAGCAAGACCGCAGTGAGGTCCTCAACGCGAAGAATAATGAGGGCACGGCGCGAAGAGTGATGAGTATCGAGACGAGACGTACTGTTCTGGTACGTCGAAAAAAAATGGAGAACGAAGTTGATGAGGCTTTCAACGCCCGACTAGATGGAAGCTTTGAGGGTCTCTTCCAGATAGTAGTACAGCCAGCGATTCTTCTCTTTCGTCACCAACTCATCCCAGACTACCCCGATCAAGAAGCCTTTTTTTCCCCAGGGCTTGACCCAGGCGACGGTCCCATCGAGCTTTTCCTGTTGCTCGATGCGATCGGAATCGAGGAAGGCGAGCGAGACGGTGACTTTCTCATTCGATGGGAAGCGATCTTTGGTGTGAAGCCCGGCCCCGATCTTGTTCACATTATCCAGGACCGCTGTACAGGCCCGCCCACCGCTCTTCGGCGACACCAAGGCGGAGCCGACCAAAGTGGCTCGGACAAATTTCCTCCGCTCACTCAGTGCAGCCATACCGGCTGACGGTTTGCCTTCCCCTCGTTTCATTGCTCTAAGTATAACCGATTAGACAAGAATGTAAACTAGGATAATTGGCCCTATTCCAGCGGCTTAGGGCGGTAATACCGTCGATCTTTCAGTGCCGCCGGTAGGTGGGTTTGTTCGGTTCGTGCCGCGGGGTCGTCATGGGCATAGCGATATTCCGTTCCATACCCTAGATCCCTCATCAGAGAAGTCACGGCATTTCTGAGATGGAGCGGAACAGCCAGATTACCATGTGTTTTCGTATCTTTGAGGGCTTCCATGAGACCGACGTAAGACGCATTGTCTTTGGGTCGCGATGCCAGGTACGTAGTGCCTTGAGCCAAATTGATCTGCGCCTCCGGGAGTCCTACGAACTGGACGGCTTGTGCCACGGATGTGGCCACGAGAAGGGCCGACGGATCGGCATTGCCGATATCCTCCGACGCGAAAATGACCATCCGTCTGGCGATGAATTTCGGATCTTCGCCGGCATCCAGCATCCGAGCCAACCAGTAGAGCGCCCCGTTCGCATCAGAATCGCGAAGGCTTTTGATGTAGGCCGAGATGACATTGTAGTGTTCTTCGCCTGTCTTGTCGTACCGGAGCGCCTTCTTGCCCAGCGCTGCTTCCAACATCGCTCCATTTATCACACGCACACCATCAGCCCCAGCCGGCGCTTGCATGACCACAAATTCCAGCGATGTGAGCAACGCCCGCGCATCACCATTACCGAACGAGATCAGTCCTTGCCGAGCATCCGGTAAGAAGTGCGCTTGCCATTTTCCCAGCCCCTGCTCGACATCGGTCAGCGCGCGATCAAGAATCCGACCCAACGCCTCCTCGGTAAGCGACTTCAGAACAACAACCAAAGATCGCGACAGCAACGGGCTGATGACTTCAAAAGAAGGATTCTCGGTAGTCGCACCGACCAGAATAATCGTGCCTCGTTCGACATGAGGGAGAAAGGCATCTTGCTGCGACTTGTTGAAGCGATGGATCTCGTCCACAAAGAGAATCGTCCGCTGACCATTACTCGTCCGGCGTTGCTCGGCTGCTTTGATGATCATGCGCAATTCCGGCACGCCGCTTGTCACGGCCGAAAAGGGAACAAACTGGGCCTTGGTATGTCGGGCAATGAGATGGGCCAGGGTCGTCTTCCCCGACCCCGGAGGTCCCCAAAAAATGACGGAAGAAAGCCGGTCGGCTTCAATCGCTCTTCGCAAGGGACAATCCGGACCGACAAGCTCTTCTTGCCCGACGAAATCGACAAACTCACGCGGCCGCATCCGTTCGGCAAGTGGGGCCTCAACCGCATCTTGGAAGCTTCCGGACGAGGTGAACAGATCAGGGGCTTGATCATGAAAGCGAGTCATCTCCACTCCTCCAGGATAGCGGGATTGTATACGCCCCTTGGCATGATCGCAAATCGCCTCTTGACCGTGCAGACAACCAATGATACGAAAACCGCAGCCTGCGGAGGAGACGATGCACACCAAGATCAACGGCATGACTCTCGCGTTCAACGATCGGGGAACCGGTTTTCCCATTGTCTTTCTCCATGCCTTCCCGCTCAATCGAACGATGTGGGCAAAGCAGGAGGACGCGCTTTCGTCACAGTTCCGAGTGATTACGATGGATCTGCGCGGACATGGTGAATCCGATGCACCGCTCTGGTGCTATTCTCTTGATCAAGCAGCCGATGACGTCCATGGTCTGCTTGATTACCTGTCGATCCGGCAAGCGGTCTTTGTCGGACTTTCCATGGGAGGGTACATTCTGTTTGCGTTCCATCGAAAATTTGCCGACCGTGTGAAAGGTATGGTCTTGGCTGATACGAGAGCCCAGGCAGATACCGACGAGGGGAAACAGGCGCGGTTTGAGATGGCTCAGATCGCGTATAAACAAGGGGCGAGGGCGATCGCCGACATTATGATTCCCAAGCTGCTAAGTCCCGCAACGATCCAAACGAGACCGGAGCTTGTTCAACACGTGCGTACAATGATCGAGGGCAACCAAGTCAGCGGGATAGCGGGGGGCTTAATGGCAATGGCAGAGAGGCCCGATTCCATCCCGCTCCTACAACGGATGACTTGTCCTGCTCAAATTATCGTCGGTGAACTGGATCTTCCCACCCCACCTTCCGACGCCACGCTTATGGCAGACCGGATTCCCAATGTCCACTTGGCCGTTATTCCAGGAGCCGCCCATCTTTCGAATCTGGAACGGCCCGACCTGTTCAACGAAACTGTCCGTTCTTTTGTTGTGAATATCACGAGATGATAAGGGGAATCGAGAGCACGATTGCTGGACTCAGTCTGGATCGCCGACACTGCCGTGTCGGATCAATTTTAAGAATTCCAGACGGGTCTGCGATTGGCTGCGAAATGCTCCCAGCATGGAACTGGTGACGGCGATCGTATTCTGTTTTTCCACACCGCGCATCATCATGCAAAGATGTCGCGCTTCGACGACGACTCCGACGCCGTGCGCGTTCAACTTGCTGCTCAGCGTTTCGGCGATTTGAACCGTCAACCGTTCCTGTACTTGTAGTCGCCTCGAAAATGTATCGACGATCCGCGGGATCTTACTGAGGCCGACGACTTTTTTATTCGGCAAATAGCCGACATGGACTCTGCCAAAAAACGGGAGCAGATGGTGTTCACACATACTGAAGAAATCGATGTCTTTGACGATGACCATCTCGTCGTATTCGATCGGAAACAGCGCGCCGTTCAACAGATGGTCGATATCACGCTGATAGCCCTGCGTCATAAACGCCAGTGCTTTGGCCACGCGCTCAGGCGTTTTCAGCAAGCCGTTGCGGCCCGGTCTTTCTCCTAGGGCGACCAGCATTTCGTTAACCAATGACTGGAGCACCGGTAAGTCCGCCGGCTTCCCACTCCCGCTGGTGTCCTCAATGAGTTCTCGTTTGTTCTCTCTCTTCTGTGGCTTCCTCACTGCGCTCCCTCGTCGTTTCACGCAACGCCTGCATATTCGAAGTAGTTGTCTCTCGTCTCGATGACACCGACCTTGTGCAGACGCCCCGTCGGCAATTGAGGCTCCAAAATGTCCCAGACCAATTTGACGATGTTCTCACCGGTGGTCGTGAGTTCCGCCAGCGCCGAGTCGCTATTAAGGTCACGATGGTCGAACCGCTCAATAATCCTCTCATTGACCAACTCGTCGAGACGGTTGAGGTCACAAGCTTCTTCTGTTCCTCCGCTCTTTACAGTGACCAGCACGACATAGTTATGCCCATGCCCGTTCGGGTTGTTACATTTTCCGAACGCCGCCCAGTTCTCTTCGGGCGACAGTTGGTCCGTGTGAAGCCGGTGTGCGGCGCAAAACCGATAGCGCCTTGTCACATAAATCTGTGACATTCAATCGTGTGTCTCTGGAGTGGAATCAAAACCCGAGACCGCTCCGAGGCGAGCGGTCTCGGCATGGAGGTCCTTTATCAGCTTTCGTAGGGCGATCCGTATCGGCGCTTATGCGCTGAACGAGCTGCCGCAACCGCACGTAGTCTTGGCCTGAGGATTCTTGATCGAAAAGCCGGAGCCTTGCACACTGTCGACATAGTCGACTTCCGCACCTTGAAGCAACGGCGCGCTTTGAGAATCCATAATGAGCTTCACATCCCCCTTTTCGATGACGGTATCGTCTTCGGCCATTTTGGATTCAAAGGCCATCCCATATTGATAGCCGTGACACCCGCCGCCGCGGACATACACTCGCAATCCGACGACATCTTTTTCCTCGGCCATCAATTCCTTTATTTTCTGCTCCGCCACCGTCGTGATAGTAACCATCGTCTTCTTCCTCCTCTATAGATCTGTCCGGCCCGCATCAACGGGCTAGAACGTTAGTCTAACATCTCTCTCTCGAATATCAACCCCATGCTTCCGTGGTCGTTGTTGTTGGATTCTCCCATTTGGCTTCCGGCACGCGTACCACGACATCTCCCAAGACACGTGCCTGACATGCAAGGCGATGCCACGGCTCCGTCAATGCTTCTCGATCCAGCAAATCTTGCTCGTCGAAATCAACCTCCGAGAGGTGCTCATGCCCCATCTGGACCTCCACTCGGCAGGTCGTGCAAGAGGCGTTTCCTCCACAGTCGTGGTTCAACCGAAACCCTACTTCTTTTGCAGCATCAAGAAGGGAAATGTTCTCTTCCACTTCTCCGCTTCGCCCGTCCGAATGAAGAAAAGTCACCCGCGGCATGGCTCCTCCTATGAATGAGCAACAACCCCTGCCGGTGCTTCCTGATAGGGACACCTCTGCAGCCGAATATGATCTTCATATTCGTGGCGGAACAGCTTCAGACTGCTTTGCACCAATACTGAGGCTCCGGTCACGAGAGTGCAGTACCCCGTCCCTTTCACGAATCCGCATAGTTGGAGCAGGCTGTCCAGGTCTTTTTGAGTACCCTGCCCCGATTCAATTTTGGTCATCAGTGCGGCTAAATTGATGGTCCCCATTCGACACGGTGGACACTGCCCGCAACTCTCATTCTTGAAAAAATTGGAAAAATGCAGCGTCTTGGCCACCATGCAGGTCGCATCATCGACCACGATGACCCCGGCCGACCCTAGTCCCGTGCCGGCCCTTTTCAATGAATCGAAGTCCATGGGAAGATTGAGCTGATCCGCCGTCACCATTGGAAATGCCGGACCACCCGGAAAGACCGCTTTGATCTTGCGGCCGTTGGGCACTCCACCGCCGCATTGCTCGATCAGATCTCGAATCGTCACGCCCATCGGCATCTCGTACACACCAGGTCGATTGATCGCTCCACTCAGCGAGAACATCATCGTGCCCGGACACTTTTCCGTCCCCGTCTGGATGAACCATCCGGCGCCTTTATACAGAATCCGCGGAATGTTGCACAGCGTCTCAACGTTATTGACCAAGGTCGGTTTGCCGTAGAGACCGAAATCGGTCGGATAAAATGGTGGTTTCTGCCGCGGCATCGCTGGACGACCCTGCATCGACTCGAGCATAGCGGTTTCTTCGCCGGCTACATAGCTTCCATGGCCTTCAAACACTTCCAATTCTATATCCAAACCGCTTCCTAACACATTCTTACCGAGCAACCCCCGCTCTTTCGCTTGCGCCAAGGCTTTCTTAAGATTTTGCCGCTCCTCATGGTACTCATGATTCACATAGATGAAGGAGGCTTTCGCCTGTACTGTATGGGAAGCGATCAGACAGCCTTCGATCAATTGGTGGGGCAGCGTTTTCAACAGATGACGATCTTTAAACGTTCCCGGTTCATGTTCCCCGGCGTTACAGACAAAATAACGCTCTTTTACCCGGTGGTTGAGGACTTTGTCCCATTTGATTCCTGTTGGAAACCCTGCTCCCCCTCGCCCTCTCAGGCCGGATTTCTTCAACTCATCAATTATTTGAGTGGCCTTCAGCTCTTTCACACAACGCTTCCAGGCTTCATAACCACCGATTTTGAGATATCCCTCGATCTCCCAAGGGGCACCTTCCGTTTGTTGGACAAGGCGTGGTTCTACAACTGTAGGCATATTAAGCCGATCTACGTTCTCAATGTAGAGGTCGTACTATACGGCTCCATCGCTTCTTCCGTCAAGGCGACCCGAGCTAAATGGGCCTGAATCTCAATCAGTTAGGGCTAGGGGCCTACTTGAAGTTGGGTAAAGAGGGTAATGCCAATGAATGTAAAATCCGGCCGGCGGGATTTACTCCACCGGCCGCGAAAAGGTACAGGTTCTACCTAAGATGGCTACCCGCTCCCATGAAAAACAACATGGGAATCGAGAGCAGGAAATTTACACGAGAAGCCAGTAATGCTGTCCGCCCCCATTGAGCCATCTCCGGCGGTGCAGGGGTGCCCTGTGCCGCCGCAGTCACTGCGGCGATAATTTTCTTCTGGTTCGGCCAGATAATCCCATGGACGTTGCCCATCATGATGATCCCGAGCAGCCCACCGATTGCCAAGGCCACCGCTCCTGTTCCGCCTTTGTGATACATATGGCCATACAATAACACCCCCGCAAGCACGGTCACAGTCGCTCCGTGCCGGAACCAATTGAGGGCGGCCGGCATGAGCTTTGGAATCACGATATTCTTGGTAGGGCCATCCAGGCTTTTCAAGAAGGAGGCATTGATCAGATTGAAGAAATACAAGAGCCCGATCCACGTGATCCCAGCCAGGAAGTGCACCCAACGAAGAATCAGGGATGCCCATTCGGCTTCACCCGCGCCAATTCCAGTTAAACCTAAATATATGACGATCAATACGATGGACAGCGCAAACCCCGCCACCATCGTCTGCATCGGATCTTCAAGAAATTTCATTGCTTTCTCTCCTCTGAACAGTTGACTGTCTAGCCCCATGTCTGTACTGCAGCTTTTCTCCGATTGTCAAGCCGACACGTCGCCGGAGCGGTCATTGGTCACCGATGACTAATGTCCACTGGCTTATCTTTATGGATCCTATATCATCAACCGATCCACTGCGGCGCACAATTCACGCACCGCCCCGGCCGACGTTTCCAACGCCGCCCGTTCATCAGGGGTCAATTCATACTCGATAATCTGTTCGGCTCCTCCGCGTCCGATCTTCACCGGAACCCCCACGACGACGTTTTTGAGTCCGTACTCTCCTTCGCACAGCACCGCACAGGGCATGACCTGCTTCTCGTCCTTATGGATCGATTCAACCATCGCCACTGCTGAAGCGGACGGAGCATAGAAGGCACTGCCCGTTTTCAAAAGGCCCACGATTTCGGCTCCGCCCTCCCGCGTTCGTTTGACGATGGCGTCGAGTTTCTCCTTCGGCATCAGTTCCGACACCGGCCGACCTCCCACGGTTGTATAGCGCGGCAGCGGCACCATCGTATCGCCGTGTCCGCCCAACACCATGGCTTGCACCTCGGTGGCCCGTACGTTGAGTTCAGCGGCAATGAACGTCCGCATTCTTGCGGAATCCAACACTCCGGCCATCCCGATGATTCTCGATTTAGGGAGACCGCTGACCGAACGCGCCACATGGACCATGGCATCCAATGGATTGGTGACGAGGATCAGAACAATGTCCGGAGAACGTGAGACGAGCTCCATGACGACGGATTTCACGATTTTCGCATTCGTCCCCAACAACTCATCTCGACTCATACCCGGCTTTCTCGGAATACCCGAAGTGATTACGGCGATCGACGACCCGGCGGTTTCCCCGTAATCGTTGGTGCCGACTACCTGCGTGCTGTACCCACAGACCGGACCAGCCTGGGAAATATCCAGTGCCTTACCCTGTGGAACCCCTGGGACAATATCAATCAATACCACATCGTAGAGATTCTTCTCGGCCAGCCGCTGCGCCGTCGTCCCTCCGACGTTCCCCGCGCCTACCACGGTGATCTTTGGACGCCCCATTCTCGTTCCTCCTACACGTAGGGTAAGGCTTAGGTTGGGGTCTAGGAAGATATCGCCCGTTTGATTCGGCCTCGACCTTAGCCTAAACCTCAGCCTGCATGTTCATGCTCTGTCCAACCCGCAACTTTGAAGTTGATCGTGCAGACGAAATTATCCCCGTCATAAAAATTGACCTTGATCTTCTTCTTGCCGAATGTTTTTGCCAGAAACTCTTCCGGATTGTCGACGAGTTCCTGAAAGCCCCCTGGAGGATATTCACCCAGGTCGTGAAAGACCACGATCATCCCTTCTTTAACTTCCTGGAGGACCTTTACCCGGCAACGCGGATAGACTTCCCAGAACTTGGCTTCAATCATTTCCCTCGTCGGTTCCGGACGATCTTCACCGGGTTTCAACGTCTGTCCGAACTTGGCTAATCGACGGACGTAGGGATACTGATGTCCTGTGAAGAGTTTATATAACCATGGAGGAATCGTCGGTTTTCCGACCGAATTGGTCATGTTCTTTAGTTCCTACGCCGTCAATCGCCTGTAAATTCCAGGCAACTTCGTCGGAAGGGCCTCGACACGGTCTATGACGCAGTACCGGGCCTCGGCGTACATACGGCGGAGATACTTCTCGGCTTCCCGATCAATCGTAATACAGTAGGTTTCGATTCTCCGTTGTTTTGCCTCCCGGAGTGCCGCTTTCGTATCTTCCAACGAATAGTCGTCCTTGTACTGGTCGTCTAATGGTCTTCCGTCGCTCAACAGCATGAGGACACGGTGCTTGGCTTCCCGTGCCAGTAGCTTCGCCGTCGCGTGTCGAATAGCCGCACCGTCGCGATTCTGATGACGAGGAGCCAAGCCGCCAAGCCGATGAGCCGTCGTCGCCCCAAGCCGATCGTCAAAGTCTTTGATCGTGAAAAACTCGATCCTCGCTCGTCCTTGGCCCGAATAGGCATAGAGCCCATACTGATCGCCGACGGCATCCAATGCTTCACAGAGCAACACCAAGCCTTCTTTTTCAATATCGATTACACGTCGGCCGGTTCCGAGGTCGCGGCTTGTAGACCCGCTGATATCGATGAGGAAGGCCACCGCCACGTCGCGTTCTCGCTTTTCCCGCCGGATGTACGATCGATCGTCGCCTTCCATGCCTGCCCGCTGTTCCGCTGTTCGTCGGACAACGGCATCCAGATCCACTTCTTCCCCATCAGATTGCCCCGCGACGCGACGGAAGGCCGGCGGACGCAGACATTCAAAAACCCGGCGCAGTGACTTGACAGTACTCCGGTGGGAGGCCAATGTCTCCGTGACGAAGTCGTCCGATCCCAGATCCGCGGGCTGTTCCACCACGCGACACCAATTCATCCGGTAATCCTCAATCCGATAGTCCCACTCACCGTAGAGGGTGGCTCGCCCGTCATGAGCGCTGATCTCCCGAATCGATTGTGTTTCCATCTCAACTGCGAGGCACTCTTCCACAATGGACGGCAATGAACGCCCCTCGCTCAACATACTATCTCTGCTTCCGGGATTTTGTTCGCCGCTCCGGACATTCTCCTTCGTTCGACCATCCGATTGTGCCGGAGACCCGTGTTGCCGGTCGAATTGTTCCTGACTCCACGTGATGAACTCCGGGTTCATCGAGCCACGATGAGGCAAATCGGTCACTGCGCGATACTGATCATCCGGCCGCTCCGGTTCCGTCTGTCCCGTTTCTGCATCCTTCGTCTCCTCGCGCCGTTCTTCGCGTATCATGTCGCCGCGAGCTATCAGCAGTTCTTCCAACCGAACATACACTAGATCGACCACACGAACCGCTTCTTCTGCCGTGGCGGTGGTCTTGAGCATGGAACGGCACATGCTCCAGAGGATGGAGACTTCTTTCCTGACAGCCTTTGGTACTGCGGTATCTTCCGCTTCACCGGTGGAGAGCCTCAGGAGCCCATCGACGATCAGTTCCTGAGGCGTCACTCCTTGAGCCGGGTCGCGTGGGGCGATGGATTCAGCAGCGAATCGTGCAAGGTCGCACCGGAGTCCTGGATACTCGGTTTGCAGCAAGAATTCGATACGCGCGTCTTCCAGCACGGTCCAAAGGTCCTGCACCAGCGCGGGGTTCGGATACATCTGAAAGACGGCGGCCAGTGTGCCTGGCATGGCTTCATTGGACCGACCATACCGGTATCGTACAGTCTCAATCAAATCGATGAGGGATTCAAGCCGGAGGCGATAGGTTCCGAATTCTAAATGTCCGGCTTCATGTGCCGCCATCACGAGATAGAGACGCTCATTTTCCTCGGCCGTTGGATACCGGCGGAGCAGCGCCGGCAACGAAATGGTTTTTCCATCGCCGCTGACCGTCGCGCGGACCGGGGAAGTCACAGAGTCCGGAAGCGCCGTGACGTCGGCGTCGGTTCCACAGAGTCCCTGGACGAACAGTTTCACTCGTCGCGCGACCTGTCGAAACGGCACCCCGCTCAAGGCTTGTTCGACCGAGGCCAGGGCCTTCCGTGATTCCACTGAAAAGTAAGCGCGCGCTCCGTCCGAGCTGTAGGCCGCTACTTCCATCCCGGCCCTAAACCAATTTTCAAATCGCGTGGGCGCTTCGGGTCCATTTCCAATGAGTCCGACGAGTTCGGAGGCGCGGCGCAGGTACTCGAGTGTGAGGGCAGCGTGCTGCTCGGCAAGCAAGGCGCCGTACTGCAACAACCGGAGCCGCCATTCCATAGACGGCAGCGCTCTCAAGAGGTTGGGAGACTCTGCGAGCCAAATTATGCCGGACTCGGGGGAATGTTCGACCAACAGGAGGCACAGAGATACGACCTTTTCCCGAACGGGAAGGTCTTCAATATTCCCCAGTATCGATGGGCTGGTCCTGAGAAACTCCATGGGTGCCACATAGTCCGGCTTCCCCAGGCTATTCGGCACAATCAACCTCATGCCCACTGTGGCCCAGCTGCGCACACTGTCCAAAGGAAGCACGGCAACCAGCTTGGGGATTTGTCGGATGAACTCAAGTCCGACGACGACATTGACCTCGGTCAGTTCAATGCCGATATCGAGCCAGCGCCGCAATTGCGAGACAGGAACACCGGACAAAATTTGGGGGGCGTGCCGGATGTATTCAAGCGCAACGTTGGCATCCTGCTCAGCGATTTCCAGACCGATTGTTAAGACTTCTGCGCGGGTATCGGCCGGTTCGATCAGCCCGAGGACGAAGGGACTATCTTTAAAATATTTGAGCGCGGATGCCCCGGAGGACTGAGCCAGTGCCACTCCGAGATCGAGCCACAAAATACTGTGCGAGAGGCCGGCCCGCCGAGCAAGCTCGGGCAATGCCGTCACCGCCGAGCCGGCTGCCTTTGTGGACAATTGTTGGAGCTCGTCCAACAAAGTCAGTACCCGTGCCTCGGTATCCGGTTTACCGGTGGCCTGCCGCAAACCAGCCACCAGTGTCTGTGCAATCGCCGGACTCAACTCGGAGGCCAGTCGTTGTAGTAAGATCTGTCGACTTGACATGTCCTTCCTGACTCAGACGAGAATCAGCCGAAGGGACGGATTGTAAAGCAGCGAATTATCCTTGTAAACTAGCGATTCTGCCTCTCATCGCTGGAGGAGGAAGGTCATGGCCGAACCAACGCAGGAAAGTCTCGATAAAATCCGGAAGTTCGTACAGGGTTTTGCCGAGAAAAGCGGAACCGCGATGCATCCCAATACCGCTGTAACCGAGGCAGTGGTCAAGGGATTAGCGTCTCATATCGACGAACTCGGGAAACCGCTCTGCCCTTGTAACTTCTATAAGGACAAAGAAGCCGAAGCCAAGCTCCGGCGGTGGATCTGCGCATGCGACGAAATGCAGATCTACAAATACTGTCATTGTCTCCTTTTTGTCCGCGAAGATGGAATGCCGATTACGGAATATTTGCCGGACGGCCATGAAGGGCGCGAAGTGTATGGCGTGGTCACCGATCCGACTCCCGACAAAGGTCGCGCCCTCAAACACAAGGCCGTCCCAACTGCAACCGTACCCGGCGAGCCCACGGCGACGTCAGCCTCCTCGACATGACGCGGCGTGGCAAGCAACTCCGGTGCTGCTTCATCTGTCTACTGCTGATCAGCAGCTTCCACGTGGTATCGGCACAGGCGGCGGCATTGGGTTCATCGATCTCACCGATCTTCAACGAAAAAGAGCTCTTCGCCTACCGGGCTAAAGGTCGGAGCAGTGCGGCTGGCCAGGTGTTCTTGCGCGCAACCTCTGGAAAAGCCGTGACTCAGGCCGGAGCTTCAATCTATTTGATTCCAATTGTTTCATATACTCGCTATTGGTTCGACAGAAATGTGCGGGATTACTCCTGCCCTTTAAAAAATGGGGCCTCGTCTTCAGAATCCCCAGTGGCTCAGGAGTCGTCTGCGGAATGCCTCCGCACGGTCATAGCCCAACTGCTGGCCGACAAGCGCCTTATTCCCTATCTCCGCACGACTAGGGCCAATCCAACCGGCCACTTTTGGTTCACGAAAGTTCCGGCCGGCCGCTATTATGTTGTCAGTCCCCTTGAGGGGAGCGGTGGAGCCCGCCAGGATGAGCGAGTGATGGGAATAGCCTGGCTGACCATTGATCTCGATGCTGACGAAAAAGCAATGAATCTGGTGGTCACAGATTGTAAGGGTAGTCTCTGTTGAGCAACTGGTTCTTTGCTGCCGACCCGGTTGAGGTAAATCATGAGAATTCTGCTCGTTGAAGATGATGCGGACCTTGCGCAATTCATCAGAAAAGGGTTGAAGGAAGAGCACTATGTGGTGGACGTCGCCGCCGACGGAGAAGCCGGCTTGGCGTTGGCTCTGGACAATTCCTATGATCTGATGATCCTGGACATCATGTTACCCAAGCTCGACGGCCTGACCCTCTGCCGCCGCGTTCGTGACAAAGGCATCTCCACTCCAGTGTTGCTACTGACCGCGCGAAACAATTTGGAGACGAAGGTCTCCGGCTTTGATACCGGCGCGGATCAGTTTTTGCCGAAGCCGTTCGCCTTCGCGGAATTGCTGGCACGAATCAGGGCGCTCTTGCGCCGCGGCAGCTCCCAGCAAATCGCCCATCTTCAGGCGGCCGACCTTCGGTTAGACCCGGCTTCCCACCGTGTCTGGCGCGCAGGGCAGGAAATCTCTCTGACGAATAAAGAATATGCCCTGCTCGAATTCCTACTTCGAAACAAGAATCGCGTGCTTACCCGAACGGCAATCATCGAGCATGTGTGGGACATCAGTTATGATCCCATGACGAATATCGTCGATGCCCACATTCGAGCCCTCCGTGCGAAGATCGACCGGGACTTTTCGCCGCCTTTGATCGCCACGGTGCGTGGCGCCGGATATATGCTCGAAGAGCCGGATGCCTCCGCATGAAATCCCTGCGAACCTTGATCAGCTGGTCAGCCTTCGTGTTGATGGCCGGTCTTCTCGCGTTCTCTGCGCTCGTATACGCCGCCAGCGAGGTTTTGTTACAACGATTAGTGGATGGGCGACTCCTGGTGTTGGCGGAAACACTGGCCGAGTTTGTCGAGCGGTATCCCGAGTTCTTTGAACACGGCGGCAAGGACCCTCCCCCGACCAACGAGTTGACCCAAGACACAACAGAACAGCACGTACTGCCCGACGTGACCCACGCCCTCCGTGTCTTTTCAACCGACGGCTCGCTCTTGTGGAGAAGTCCTCACGCAACTGTGCAAGGATCGCTCCCTGCTCGCGTGTTGGAACAGGTCCGTCTCAAAAATATCCTGTTCGAGACACTCATGGCTCCTGATGGGACGCCAGCGCGGCATGTATTTCTCTATCTCCTCGGCAAGGGTCGTGCGCAGTACATCTTGCAGGCCGAAACTTCGTTGCTGCATTATCAGGAAACCTTGTATGGCCTTGTGTTCCTGCTCACCCTCGGATCCGGGGCCACTCTTATCCTGGCCTGGGTCGGGAGCCTCTGGCTGGCAAAGAAAGTAATGGCCCCGATCGAGGCTTTGTGTACGGGCGCTGAAACCATGTCGGAAGCCGACCTTGGGAAGCGTCTGCCGATGGATTCACCCTATCGAGAATTTCGACGACTTACTCAGGCAGTCAACTCGGTATTGGATCAGTTCCAGCGAGGTAGCGAGGTCCAACGGAACTTCTGCGAGATCGCCGCTCATGAGATGAGGACCCCCCTGACCATCCTGCAGGGCAACCTGGAGGTCGCACTCATGAAAGCGAGGACCGTCGAAGAATATCGCGAAGTGTTGCTCAACAACCTCCAGCAAGTGGATCGGCTCATCGCCTTGACGCGTCCACTGTTGACCCTCGCGAAATTCACCAGTAGCAAGCCGCCCGTCAATCTCGTCCCGCTCGCCTTGGAACCGCTGATTCAAGAGATCGTGGATGAGTTGATCCTTTTGGCGGATGACCGCCAGATCACCCTAGCGTTCGAATGTCAACCCGTTCCATCCGTTCTTGGTGATGCGCAATGGCTCAAACAAGCACTGATCAATCTGCTCGATAACGCGCTACGGTACACACCGGCCGGCGGTTCCGTCACGGTTCGCCTACAGGCGACCGGACACGAGATTGCAGTGGCGGTGGAGGACACGGGCCATGGAATCGAGCCGGAGCATATTCCCCATCTGTTTGAGCGATTCTACCGCACCGATTGGGCCCGAGCGAAAGACTCCGCCGGTACCGGCCTTGGATTGCCCATTGTGAAAGAAATCATGGATGCCCACGGCGGGAGCATTTCCGTCACAAGCGAAGTCAACAAAGGCTCCGTCTTCACCCTACGTTTGCCGGCTCTCTCTCAGCAAATGACTCCCGCCTAGCGGCTTTCAAACTACTTTGGCTCTCCTGTTTAACGACGGCGTTCGCCGCACAAAACTCACACGACCGAACCGGCGCGAAATAATTCCCAATAGGTTAGCATCATGCCGATGATGACCGCCACGGCTGCTCATTGTCGCCACATGGAATATCCAGCAGCTGTGATTCTCACGGGAGAATGAAGAGCTCTTCACCATGATTTCATCATGACTTCATATCAGCCGGTTATGCTCCTTGCTAATTAGCTTAAGAAGGAAGGGGCATGCATGGCAAATATAATCACTGCTTCTATGGTGTGTTTTCCGTACGTCATGGTGGGACTAGGACAAGCGATCATCATGGGGACGCACTCGGCCGGAAGAACGGTTCATGACAGAGCCGAGACCGCTGGTCGGAAGGTTCCTCTCATGGCATTTGATGAGAATAGTACAGCATCACGTGAAGGAGATACACGTTGCAAAGTTTGCTTTATACCGGGGTGTCCCGTATTTGCACCGCGTTGAGAACTTCAACAACATGCTTGAGGAGCATGCCGAGAATCGGTGAAGGAGGTGACCTATCATGATGGCGATTTTACTCCTGGTCCTCGTCATGAGTTTTGTTGGATTGATACTGTTGGCGATCAGGGAAGCCGGTTTTTGACTACATCTTCATGATTAAGAACTGCTTAGGCTGATAGGCGTTATGCCTGGGAGTCGAGACAACCTCCAAGATCACACTTTGGCATCAAAATAATGAAGAACTCTTCACAATCCCATTATGGAGACTTCATCTTGGAGGTGTATGTAGGAGACCAAAGGGGGTGACCTTACATGGTTTCCTTCATCGAAGTGTTCTTATTCGATGAATTCGAATCGCAGGGAGGATGACCGAGGGTGACCTTACATGGTTTCCTTCATCGAAGTGTTCTTATTAGCCGCCATATTCGGAGTGTTGTACGCAATGTTGCAGCTCGCCAGTAGGTGACGACCCACGATTCGACGTAGATTAATGCATTGTAGCGGAGTCGGGGATAGCGGCTCTGACTTGCCGGTATCTCATCTCTTTGTATGATTGGTTCGCTGCAGCGGAAAGAGCGGCCGCTGAGTCATGCTGCTGTGAGAGTTGGCCATAGTCTGCAACATTGCGCGTACCTGATCGGATCTTGTTCTGTCGCTTCATGGAACCCGATGTTGCTCACATGATCGTACGAGCCCCTGCATAAGAAGCATCACTTTTAGACACTCCCTCCTTGCTTGACTGGTCTTCACGAATCAACCATTCGTTGGCTCACTGGTCAACTGTAACGACCAATTCTTAATATACACATATACGCAGAATCTCCCCACAGGACAGCGCGGGCTGATGAATTATGAAAATGTCTTCACGATGCCATCATCGACCATTCATTTTCGAGCAGTATACTTACGCGTGAAGGGGGGTGAAAATCCATGACGACGATATTCTTTGCATTGCTCGCGCTGACCGCTGTTTTTGGGTTTATGTATAAGTCGGTGTTCCTTGACGGTGAATAATAAATAAAGCCGTTTTTCTCTTATGGCGAGAAAAAATGGGTCGGGTCATCGGTAGGAGTTAAGAGCACCACTGAGTGCTGATGTGTCTTATGCGCGCCGCGTCGCAGTCCATGAGTAGTGGTGGCGGCACGGCGCGATTCCTTATTGTATCGGTGAAGGTCATAGAGATGATGCGGTGGGGCTTTTGAAGCGTTAGTGCACTTTGAATAAATCGTGAATTTTTCCTACTTTCGTTCTTTGATCGCTCGTTCCACTTCTCGTCCGGCTTCTCGAGCCTTGATCGATTCTCGGCGATCATGCTGTTTCTTTCCTTTTGCTAATCCAAGTTCGACCTTCGCTTGACCCCGTTCCGAAAAATAGATCCGGAGGGGGATCAGCGTGAGGCCTTTCTGCTGGGTTTTCCCGAGGAGCTTGTTGATTTCCTTTCGATGAAGGAGCAATTTGCGGGTCCTGATCGGGTCATGGTTCATCATGTTGCCATGACTATACGGACTGATGTGGCAATGATGGAGAAAGGCCTCGCCTTCTTTGACGCCCGCATAACTGTCTTGCAAGTTCACTCGCCTCTCCCGAAGTGATTTCACCTCGGTGCCTTTAAGCACAATCCCAGCCTCGAACTTTTCTTCGATAAAATAATCGTGGTAGGCCTTCCGATTGGTGGCGACGACTTTCCGCTGATCGTCCTTCTCTTTAATCATGACCAGGCACCGACACCTTGATCTATTTCTCGGCTACCGCTTATGATGCCACATGATCGGTCCAGGTACACTTGATTCCCTCGGCAGCATCCTTTCCGGCCTTTCCAAGCGGCTTGGTCTCGAATCGAGGATGCTGGAACTTCGTTTGCAGCGTCGCTGGCGCGACATCGTGGGCGAGCCCATGGCTTCCCACACCTGGCCGTCACAAATTCGCTTCAAAAAGCTCTATCTGATCGTCAGAAATTCCGTCTGGTTGCAACAGCTGGCATTCCTCAAACCGGCGCTCTTAGCGAAACTGCAGGCGGAGTTAGGAACGGGGTCTGTCACTGAGATTGCGTTCCGCGTCGGAGAGATTCCCAGTGAGACGGAGCCTTGCCCCGCAACCCTTACCTCCGGCATCAGGCCCACTTTGTCGGAGAAGTCTTGGGTTGAATTGGTATCACATACCGCCATGATTCAAGATCCGTCCATCCGTGAGCGGTTTAGAGAGGTGATATCGAGATACCCGGCTCATCTTCCGCCTCGACCGGCAAAGGGTCCGTCACAAGTCCCTTGAAGAGAATCCGTGTGCCACTGGTCCGTCCATCCTTGGGGATAGGGCCCAAGCCTCCTTCTTCCTCCTGGTCCAGCAATCGATAGTATCCACGCATGGATCTTTCATAGTCCTTGATGGCTGCCGCATCCCCCGTCAAAAATTTTGCCAGCACGTCCGGATCAGTCCATCCATGATCGTCGAACACATAAATCACAATCCGGCTGTACCGGCCTCCCGGATTACCCGGTGTGGTGGGATAAATTTTCATGCGACCGAAATCACGCGTTTCATGACCGACCTTTCGGAAACGATTCAGTAATTTCGCGATTTGATCATCTTGCGTCCCTGAGGGGACATCCGTCGCGACGACATGGCCTGACTGAGAACCAACGGTGTAGGGAGGAATCGATCGGTCGGGACGGCTGAGGTACATGCCACCCCAGATCAGGGCGAAGGATCCCACAAAGACGGCAAGCCCGAATTTTACGACGATGTCCAGCGGCTTTTTGTTCTTGGGACTGCCGGAAGGCATGGGAGAGGTACCTGCTCGTGTATTGAGCTGCTCTGTCAGGTTAGGTCTCTGGCACATCCTCCGTACCCGCGTCCTCTCGTTCGACTGCTTCCGCGAGTCTTGCGACGCCTACGACTCGATCCCCTTCGCCGTCGAGGTCGAGAATACGAACACCTTGGGTATTCCGGCCGATTTCGCGAATATCGTCCACCTTGCAACGAAGCACTTTTCCCTGCGCGGCGATCAACATGATTTCGTCGCCGTCTCGTACTTGCAGAAATCCGACGGCCAGTCCGTTTCGTTCAGTCGTCTTGACGCTGATGATGCCCTTGCCGCCGCGACCCTGAACGCGATATTCGCCCACGGGCGTCCGTTTACCGTAGCCGCCTTCCGTGATGGTCAAGATCGAAGTTGTGGAATCAGGGGTAATGGTTTCCATGCCGATGACTTCGTTCCCCTCTTCAAGCGTGATCCCTTTCACACCGTATGCCGTCCTGCCCATCGACCTCACTTCTTCCTCTTTAAACCGAATGGTAATGCCTTGTCGGGTTCCCAGAAGAATTTCCCGCTGTCCATCGGTCAATTGTACGCCGATCAGCCTATCGCCGCCCTCAAGCCCCAAGGCGATGATGCCGCCCTGCCTTGGATTGCTGAAGGCGGACAGTTCTGTCTTCTTGATGATGCCCTTCTTAGTGCCCATCACGATATATCGGTCCTCTCGGAACTCTTTCACCGGCAACGTCGCCGTGACCTTTTCGCTTCCCGACAGGGCGAGCAGATTGACCAGGGCCTTGCCCTTTGCGGCCCGGCTGGCTTCCGGAATTTCATGGACTTTCAACCAATAGACCTTCCCCGCGTCCGTGAAAAAAAGCAGTGAGTCATGGGTGGAGGCGGTAAAGAGATTCTCGACGAAGTCTTCTTCTTTGATGCCCATTCCGATCTTGCCCTTGCCGCCTCGTCGCTGCGCGCGATAGAGGGACACGGCATTGCGTTTGATGTAGCCGGCGTGCGAGATGGTCACGATCACTTCTTCTTCCGCGATCAGGTCTTCGAGGTTGATCTCCGCCTCTTCTTTGACGATCTGGGTTCGACGCTCGTCCTTGTAGGCCTCATGGATTTCCGTCAGCTCGTCTTTGATGATGGTCCGAACCAGTGCCTCGCTCGCGAGGACGGACTTCAGGTATTCGATCTGTTTGAGCACGTCCTGGTATTCCTCGACGAGTTTGGCGCGCTCCAACTGTGTCAGGCGCTGGAGCCGCATGTCGAGGATCGCATTGGCTTGGATCTCGGTAAGGCCGAATTGCTGCATCAAACCGGCTCTCGCTTCGTCCGGTGATTGTGATCTGCGGATGAGCGCGATCACGGCATCGAGGTGGTCGAGCGCGATCTTGAGCCCTTCCAGGATGTGCGCCCGTTCTTCCGCTTTTCTGAGCTCGAACGCTGTCCGCCGCACGACGACTTCGCGTCGATGCTCAAGGAAATGATGGAGGATTTGCTTGAGATTCAGGATCTCAGGTCGATTATTGACCAGGGCCAGCATGATGACCCCGAAGGTGGTTTCGAGCGGTGTGTGCTTGTACAGATTGTTCAACACCACCAAGGGGATTTCACCTCGCTTCAGCTCGATCACCACCCTTACCCCTTCGCGATCCGATGATTCGTCTCGTAAATCCGAGATGCCTTTGATGCGGTCTTCCTGAACCAACTCGGCAATCTTTTTGATCAATGTCACCTTGTTGACTTGGTATGGGATCTCCGTGACGATGAGGCGCTCGCGATCGGTGCGTTCCTCTGTCTCCACCACGACTTTCGCCCGTAAAGTGAGAAGGCCTCGGCCGGTCTCGTAAGCCTCTTTGATTCCACTCATACCGTAAATAAATCCGGCCGTGGGGAAATCAGGGCCCGGGATCTTCTTCATCAGCTGGGCGATCGTCACCTCCGGGTGCTCCAACAGCAGAAGTAACCCATCGATGATTTCGGCGATGTTGTGTGTGGGGATGTTGGTGGCATAGCCCACCGCGATGCCGCCCGCTCCATTGATCAAAAGATTCGGCACCCGAGTCGGTAGGACGAGAGGTTCCTGTCGCGATTCGTCGTAATTCGGGCCAAAATCGACCGTGTCTTCGTCGATGTCGGCCAACATCTCTTCGGCCAGTTTGGTCATGCGCGCTTCGGTATACCGCTCGGCGGCCGGAGGATCACCATCCATCGACCCATAATTGCCCTGCCCGTCGATAAGCGGATAGCGCATGTTGAAGTCTTGCGCCATTCGAACGAGCGCGTCATAGATGGGCATGTTTCCATGCGGATGATAATTCCCCATGACCTCGCCGACGATCTTGGCGGATTTCCGGTAGGCCCGATTGGAGGCGAGGCCCATTTCATTCATGCCGAACAGGATGCGGCGATGAACCGGTTTGAGCCCGTCGCGGACATCAGGAAGCGCACGCCCCACGATCACGCTCATCGCGTAACTCAAGTACGACGAGCGCATTTCATCTTCGATGTCGATATGTTCTAGTCGTTCATCGGGGGGCATGTGTTTCCAAATCCATGATTAATGGTTGATGGTGAATCGCCTCTTCCTTATCCATTGCCCATGAACCATTCCGTTCCGCTACACGTCCAAGTTCCGCACTTCGAGCGCATGTTCCTGAATGAAGTTTCGTCGAGGCTCAACTTCATCACCCATCAGGATTGTAAAGATTTCATCAACTCCGGTGACATCCTCCAGCTGAACCTTCAAGAGCGTCCGTTTCTCAGGATCCATCGTCGTTTCCCACAATTGGGACGGATTCATTTCACCAAGTCCTTTGTATCGCTGAATCCCCAGACCCTGCTTTCCGAGTTCGAGGATTGTTCGGACCGTTTCAGCTGTCGTAACCAGCTGCCGTTCTTGGCCTTTGGTTTTCAGCCTGTATGGAGCCCGGCCCAGCCCGATGACGGACGGCGCGAGCTTTTGAAGCTCCCGAAAATCGGCCGATCCCACCAAGTCATGGTTGATTTCGATGCTATGCACCATGCCGTTGGCATCAAGTCGGCACGCGATTTTGTTGGACTGATGTTCTTCATCCGCAAAGATTTCGAACGTCGGTTCTAACTTCGGGAACGCGAGGAGGAGTGCTTTCTTTACCCCGGCCACCACGCGATTGAGTGCCTCTCTATATTTAAGCAGCTCCCGATCCAATCCCGGTTCATCGACAAAGGCGCGCAGCATGGCAGCTTCATGCGGCTTTTTATTGAGACGACCGAGCAATGTTTCGAATGAGATCATCTTCTTTAGAATCGGCAACAGCCGACGCCCTGTCACATACCCCTGAGCCCCCTCCATGTACAGTTCGACCTCTTCGACCGCTAAGTCGGCCAAGTACTCGTTCAATGATCCCTCATCCTTGAGATACCGCTCCGCCTTGCCTTTCTTCACTTTGAACAGCGGAGGCTGCGCGATGTAGATATAGCCCCGCTCAATCAGCTCCGGCATTTGCCGGAAGAAGAACGTCAAGAGAAGGGTGCGGATGTGACTCCCGTCGACGTCGGCATCGGTCATGAGGATGATCTTGTGATAGCGGGCCTTTGCGATATCGAACGTATCTTTCTCCGACTTGTCGCCTTCTTCACGTTTGCGGCCGATGCCGGTCCCCAGCGCCATGATGAGCGTCCTGATTTCATCACTGGAGAGCATCTTGTCGAAACGCGCCTTCTCGACGTTCAGGATCTTTCCTTTCAGAGGCAGGATCGCTTGGAACTTGCGGTCACGTCCTTGCTTCGCGGATCCGCCGGCCGAATCACCTTCAACGATGTAGAGTTCACTCAAGGCCGGATCTTTTTCGGAACAATCAGCCAACTTGCCGGGAAGCGACCCGCCGTCGAGCGCGCTCTTACGCCGGATCAGATCCTTGGCTTTCCGAGCGGCCTCGCGCGCACGGGCCGCATCGACGGCCTTGCCGATGATCTTCCGTGCGACGGGAGGATTTTCCTCAAAATAATTGCCCAAGGCTTCATTGACTGCGGCCTCGACCACGCCTTTCACTTCGCTGTTCCCCAGCTTGGCTTTCGTCTGGCCCTCGAACTGCGGATTACGGACCTTGACGCTGACGACCGCGGTCAAACCCTCCCGTACGTCATCGCCGGTCAGGGATTCCGTCTCCTTCTTAAAAAGGTCATTTGCATTAGCGTAAGTATTGATCGTTCTCGTGAGAGCGGCTTTAAACCCGACCAAGTGGGTACCGCCTTCTTTGGTGTTGATGTTGTTGGCGAATGAAAACAAGTTCTCCGCGTAACCGTCGTTGTACTGGAGCGCCACTTCCAGAATCATCTCAGGCTTCTCGACCTTCACATAGATCGGTTTGTGCAGCGGCGTTTTGGCTTCGTTCAGATGTTCAACGAAGGACACGATGCCGCCCTTGTACAGAAAGATCTGTTCTTTCGCCGGTTCTTTCCGCTCGTCTCTCAGAGTGATCGCCAGACCTTTGTTCAAAAAGGCCAGCTCGCGTAGGCGTTGCGCCAACACATCGAAGCTGAATTCCAGCGTCTCAAAGATCTGACCGTCCGGCTTAAAGCGAACTTTGGTGCCTCGGCGCTTTGTTTTACCCGTGGCATTGAGTGGCGCACTCGGCTTGCCGCGTTCATATCGTTGTTCGAATACCTGGGCATCCTGCCAAATCTCCAGTTCGAGCCACTCCGACAAGGCGTTCACGACGGAGATGCCGACCCCGTGCAAGCCGCCGGAAACGGTGTACGCTCCCTGTTCGAACTTGCCGCCTGCATGAAGGACCGTCAGTGCCACCTCGGCTGCGGACTTCTTTTGTGTAGGATGCATGCCGGTGGGAA